>JAFLCT010000061.1 GCA_017302335.1 Caulobacterales bacterium
GCCCCCGCCGCCATGGCACGGGCGTCGCCGGTCTGAACCGTCGGCGTCGCGACCGGCGTCGGCGCGGCGGCGTGCAGGTCGGGCGCCTGTCGCACCAGGAAGCGATCCGGCCCGGCCCGGCCGATGGCCACCTCGGTCTCGCGCGCGCCGATGGTGACGATGGCGCGGCCTTCGTGGCCCTGTTTCGCCTGGGCGAAGGCCATGTACAGCGCCTGGTTCGAGCGCCCGCGCGGCAGGGATGTCGTCGCCCCGTTCGCCTCGACCCAGGCGTGGTTGAAGGCCAGCACCTGACCCGAGGCCCAGACCAGGGCCGCCGGTTCGGCCAGGGCGTCCAGCATCTCGACCGCCGCATCGCCGCTGGGCCGTCGCGGCGCGCCCGCCCGGCCAAAGGCGAACAGGCCGATCAGGGCGACCGCTCCGGCGGTGAAGATCAGCATCAGCCCCGGCGCCGACCACGGGTCAGACCGGAAGGCGGGATAGGTCAGGGCCGCCACGGCCGCCACAAAGCCGACGACCATCACCCCGGCCAGGGCGTCGAACGGCAGGCGTCGGCTGTGCGCTTCCATGAAGCCTCGCGCGCGAATCAATCCGCCGATGATAGCGCGTTTCAGTGTCTGCGCCGCTTCTGCATGACGAAGCCGATAACCTTGGCCGCCGCCTCGAAATGTTCGCGCGGAATGGTCTCGTCCACGTCCACCGCCGCATAGAGGGCGCGGGCCAGCGGCACGTTCTCGACGATCGGCACGTCGTGTTCGCGCGCGACCTCGCGGATCTTCAAGGCCAGGGCGTCGACGCCCTTGGCGACGCAGACCGGCGCGGCGTCGCCCTTGTCCGGCTCATAGCGCAGCGCCACCGAATAGTGGGTCGGGTTGGTCACGATCACGGTCGCGGTCGGCACCGCCTGCATCATCCGCTTGCGGCTGCGCTGCATACGGATCTGCTTCAGCCGCGCCTTGACGTGCGGATCGCCCTCGGACTGTTTGTAGTCTTCCTTCAGCTCTTCCTTGGTCATGCGCATCCGCTTGGCGAAGCGCATCTTCTGCCAGAGGAAATCCGCCCCGGCGGTGAAGCCCAGCAGCACCAAGGTCGCCGCCATCAGGGCCACGATCAAGTCGCGCGCGAACGGCAGTTGTTCGGCCGGACTCATGGCCGCCAGATTCTCCAGCTCGCGCGCGTGCGGCTTCAGCACCATCCAGCAGACAGCCGACACCGCCACCAGTTTGACGAAGGTCTTCAGGAACTGCACCAGGCCGTCGGGACCGAAGATGCGTTTGAAGCCCGACAGGGGGCTGACCTTGTCCCATTTGGGCTTGATCTTGTCGGCGGTGAAGATCAGCCCCGACTGCATCAGATTGCCGCCCGCGCCGCCCACGATCACCGCGATCATCACCGCCGCGAACAGGGGGGTCACCGACCACAGGGCGCGCGCGCCGATCTCGATCCCCGCACCGGACTCCAAGGCCCCGACCATGGCGTGCGGGCTGGCGATGAAGGGCAGCAACTGTTCGGCGGTCGAGGTCGCGAACCAACCGCCGCCGATCAGCACGACGGCCGCCCCTCCCAGCAGGGCCAGAGCCGGGGCGACGTCCTGGGACTTGGCGACGTCGCCCTTCTTTCGCGCCTCTTCGAGTTTTCGCGGGGTCGCCTCTTCTGTTTTGGATTCGGGATCGGCGCCTTCAGCCAAGGCCGCCTCCCGCACCCGCCGCGAAGATCTCGGCCAGGCGGCGATAGCGGTCGATGAAGACCGTTCCCAGCACGCCCAGGCTCAAGGCGAACACCGACAGCCCCAGGATCACGCTCAAGGGGGCGGCGGCGAAGAAGACCTGGAACTGCGGCATCACCCGCCCGATCAGGCCGGTGGCGATGTTGAACACCAGGGCGAAGACCAGCACCGGCCCGGCCAACTGCACCCCCAACAGGAAGGAATCGCCCAGCGTCCGTATCGCCAGGGTGGTGAAATCCCCCGCCACCAGCGGCCGCGCCGGGGCGATCAGCTCATACGACCCCACCAGCCCGGCGATGAACAGGTGATGGGTGTCGGTGGCGAACACCAGGGTTACGCCCAGCAGCGTCAGAAACGCCGACAGCGTCGTGCCCGGCTGGGCCTGCAAGGGGTTGGCCGTCTGGGCGAACCCCAAGGTCGTCTGCAAGGACACGATCTCGCCGGCCGTGCCCAAGGCCGTCATGAACGACCGCAAAATGGCGCCGATCATCAGCCCCACGATGACTTCGCGCAGCACCCAGCCGACCATGCCGCCGACGCTGGCGGGCAGGGCCGGCAGCGACCCGGCCACCACCGGCCACAAGGCCAGGGTGATCATCAGCGCCAGCCCCAGGCGGACTCTAGGCGGCACATAGCTTTCGCCGATGCCGGGCAGCATCATCAGCACCGCGCCGATGCGGGCGAAGATCAACGCCCCGGCCCAGACCTGATCGGTGGTGGCGTAAGGCTCCACTACATACCCGCGATACGGGCCGCGATCTGCTGCATGAAGCCGCCCAGGAGCGCGCCCATCAGCGGCAGGAACAACAGCAGCGACACGAAGATGGCGATGATCTTGGGCGCATAGATCAGGGTCTGTTCCTGAATCTGGGTCAGGGCCTGGAACAGACCGATGACCACACCGACCACCAGGCCGACGAGCAACACCGGCGCGCAGAGCTGGATGGTCAGCCACAGGGCGTCCCGCCCCACGTCCAGAACTTCGGCGCCGTTCATTAACACTCGCTCCCGGGTACTGGGCCGAATTTGCCGGGTGTAGGGTTAACGCCGCGATAACGAACACGGCGTCTCCCCGCCCGTTCGGGCAGGATGTCCAAGCCTCAGGCGAAGACGGGTAGGCGTCCATAGGCAAGTCAGGCCCGGTGCGCGCCTCGCCCAACTCTCCCTACCTGGCGTTGCCCGTCGTCGCGACGCAGTGCGTGCTCCTCCACCCTCCCCTTCAGGGAGGGAGGTCGCTATATGCCCCCTATGACCGATGCGCCCGTCTCCCAGACCGAAGCCGAAGCCGCCGTCCGCACCCTGATCCGTTGGGCGGGCGACAATCCCGACCGCGAGGGCCTGCTGGAGACGCCCGCCCGCGTCGCACGCAGCTATCGCGAACTGTTCTCCGGCTATGAAAGCGACCCGCGCGCCTATCTGGAAAAGACCTTCGAAGAGGTCGGCGGTTACAGCCAGTTGGTGGTTCTGAAGGACATCCGCTTCGTCAGCTTCTGCGAACATCATATGCTGCCCGTCGTCGGCAAGGCGCACGTCGCCTATCTGCCGACCGACCGGGTCGTCGGCATCTCCAAGCTGGCCCGTGTGGTGCGCGGCTACGCCCGTCGCCTGCAGATCCAGGAGAAGATGACCTCCGAGATCGCCACCGCCATCGACGAAGTGCTGCGGCCGCAAGGCGTCGGCGTGGTCATCGAGGCCGAACATAGCTGCATGACCATGCGCGGCGTCGATGCGCCGGGCGCCAGCCTGTCGACCAGCCACCTGATCGGCGTGGTCCGCGACGATGCGCGAACGCGAGAGGAGTTTCTGCGGTTGGTTCGGGGCTGACGGCCCGTTCCTTGCAACGACAGCCCCGAAAGGGGCTTCGGCCATGGCCTGGACGGCGATTTCGACTCGAGACGGCGCAACGCCGATCGCGCGCGGCGGCTGGCTGGACGCGCTGCGTTTCATCGTGGCCTCGCTGATCATTCTGCATCATTTCCAGGCGTCGGGTCCGCGTCCGTTGGCCGAAGCGGTCCACCCGATGTTCGAGCTGTCGGGATTCCTGCTGACCAACTTCTTCCTGATGGACTCCGGCTATGTGCTGATGCGGGTCTATGGCGAACAGGTCCGCCTCGGCCGCCTGTCGCCCGGCGAATTCGTGCTGAAACGGGTTCTGCGCGTCGTCCCGGCCCATCTGATCGTGCTGTCCGGCCTGATCGGCCTGGTGCTGGCCGTCGGCGTGCTGGGCGCGTCGCCCACCCATCCCGAATGGTTCGCCTGGGACCAGCTTCCGGCCCAGGCCCTTCTGGTTCAAGCCTTCGGCGTCCACGGCGGCCTGGGCTGGAACGCCCCGACCTGGTCGATCTCGGCCCTGATCGGCTGCTACCTGGCCTTTCCCTGGATCGTCCGCACGCTGTCGCGCGCCGATCCGTGGACGGCGCTGGCGTGGGGCGTCGGCGTCTATCTGCTGGCGAACCAGACGACGTGGCTGCTGCTGGACCATCCGGTCTGGCAGATGCCGATGCGCTATGGCTTCTTCCGCGCCTTGGCGCTGTTCTTCCTGGGTATGTGCCTGGCCCGTTTCGCCGCGGCCGCATGGATCGATCCGCGCCTCGCGCGTTGGACGCTGGCCCTGTCGGCCCTCGCCTTCTTCGCTCTTCAGTTCGCCGGCAAGTTCGGTCTCGCCTCGATCGGCGTCATCGCCCTGATCGTGCTGGCGGCGGGGGCCGTGCCGGTGACCCGGCCGTCAAAATGGGTCCAGACCGCCGCCGTCGTCTCCTTCGCCATGTTCGTGTCGAACGAAGTCGTGCGCATCGGCTGGTTCGGCGCTGTCGATGTCGCGGCGGCGAAGCTGGACCTGTCCGAACCGGTCCGATGGGCGTTGTGGGGTCTGGGCTTGGCGGCCGCCGTCGGCTTCGCCTTCGCCTTCCACTTCCTGATCGACGAGCCGATCCAGTCGCGCCTGCGTCGCTGGCTCAAAGGCCGTCGTGATCCGGTCGTGGCGGACTCGGCGCCGGCAGCGCCGCGGCAAGTCTGAATGCGCGCCGTCAGATCGGCATACGCATGATTTCCTGGTACGCCTGGATCACCTGATCGCGCACGGCCATGACCGTCTCCAGCGAGGCCTCGGCCGAGCTTACGGCGGTGACCACGTCGATCAGGCTGCCTTGGCCCTGGACGGCGCTGGCCATCTGGGTTTCGGCCGCGCGGGTCTGTTCCGTCGCGCTGGACATGACGGTCTGCAACAGTTCGCCGAAGCCGGGACCTTGCGCCGCCGCTGCGCCGCCCGCTTCGCCCGCGGGCGAGGCTCCGGTCTGGATGGCCTGATAGGCTCGGGCCGCCATCAAGGGATTCACCGTTCAGTCCCTCACTTCTTCAGCAGGTCGAGGGTGCGCATCTCCATGGCGCGCGCCGTCTCGATGACGTTCAGGTTCGCCTCATAGGCCCGCTGCGCCTCGCGCATATCCATGGCCTCGATCAGGGTGTCGACATTGGGCCGTGTGACATAACCCTCGGCGTTGGCGGCCGGATGGGTCGGATCATACTCGCTGCGGAAGTTGCTCATGTCCGGCCGCACCTCGGCCAGGACCACCCCCGTCGCCCCGTCGATCTCGCGCGCCTGAAACACCGGCGTCTGGCGGCGATAGGGCTGGCCGCCCGCCGTGGCCGCGGTGGATTCGGCGTTGGCGATGTTTTCGGCGATGACCCGCATACGCGACTGCTGCGCGCGCAGGGCCGAGGCGGCGGCGGCCATGGCCGGGTTTCTGGGCGGAATCGGATCAGACACGGCTCACCCCTCCTCAGCGACCCGGCGGCCGGGCGGCCATGCGGATCATCTGCAAGGACTTCTGGTAAAAGCCGATCGCCGCATCATAGGCCATGCGGCTCTCGGCCATCTTCAGCATCTGCTCCTCGACCACCACCGAATTGCCGTCCAGCGTGGTCTCGGAATCCGGTGCGTCATTGGTCTGGTAGCGCGCCACGGGACCCGCGGGCGCGATGTGGGCGGCGCTGGTCCGCGCCATCTGCAACGGCCCGCCCTGTCCCCGCATGGCGGCGGCGAAATCCTTGGGCGCGGTCAGATCGCGGGCGACGTATCCAGGCGTGTCGGAGTTGGCGACATTCTGGGCGATCACGCGCTGACGCTCGTCCAGCCAGCCCAGACGGCCCTTGATCTGGTTCAACAGCGGCAGGTCGACGACGCCCATGACCGGTTCCCGTACGGACGCATGGCGCGCCCACTCAAACACCCGGCGAAAAATGCCCGGCTCATGGTTAAGAAGAGGTTTCCCTAAACCGGCCGTTAACCCTGTCGCTTAACAGTCGGACGCGACCGGCGCCGTCTCTGTGTGCGCCGCCAAGGGCCGCGCATGAATTTCCTCGACCTCGCCCGCGCCGTTTTCGGCCTGGCCTTCACGCTCGGGATCATCGGCCTGTGCGCCTGGACCGCGCGTCGTTACGCGCCGCAACTCCTGGCCCGGATGAACGCCGAGCGCGGCGAGCGACGTCTTCAGGTCGTCGAGACCCTGGTGCTGGACCCCGCCCGCCGTCTGGTCCTGGTCCGCGTCGACGAGGAGGAGCGGCTGTTGCTGTTGGGCGAAGGCCGCGAGCTGATCGAGCCGCGCCAGACGGGACCGCTCAAATGAAGGGCCTTTTCGCCATCCCCACCCGCGACGAACTGAAGCGGGCGGCCGTCCTGTCGCTGCTGACGACCCTGCTGTGCCTGGCCTTCCCCCTGGCGGCCCTGGCTCAGGAGGCGGCCGCGACCGGCAGCGCCATCAACATCGACCTGGGCACCGGCGCGGGCCTGTCCGAGCGCGTGGTTCAGCTCGTCGGCCTGATGACCGTGCTGTCGCTGGCGCCGTCGATCGTCATCATGACCACCAGTTTCGTGCGCATCGTGGTGGTGCTGTCCCTGCTGCGCACCGCGCTGGGTATGCAGCAGTCGCCGCCCAACGCCGTCCTGGTCTCTCTGGCCCTGTTCCTGTCGGCCATCGTCATGGCCCCGACCTGGCAGGACGCCTATGATTCGGGAATCAGGCCCCTGATGGATCAGCAGATGGAGCTGCCTCAGGCGTTCGACGCGGCCTCCGAACCGGTCAAGACGTTCATGTTGTCACAGGTCGATCGCTCTGACCTCGCCCTGTTCAGCCGCCTGTCTCGCGTCGAGGCCGGGACCGCCCCTGCCGACCTGCCTCTGCGGGTGGTCACTCCGGCCTTCATGATCAGCGAACTGAAGACCGCCTTCGAGATCGGATTTCTTCTTTTTGTTCCGTTCCTTGTGATCGATTTGGTGGTCGCCAGCGTGCTCATGTCCATGGGTATGATGATGCTGCCGCCGGTGGTGGTTTCCCTGCCTTTCAAGCTGATCTTTTTCGTCCTTGTCGACGGTTGGCGACTGGTCGCCGGCAGCCTGGTCGAGAGCTTCCAGAAGGCCTCCGGGACGGGCTGAATCCCCAGCCTCAAAGGCTTTCCGTAGCAGGGCCGCTTGCCAAGTCGCCTGAAAAGCGTGTTGATCGTCCTGTCTTCGCCTGGAATCGGGCGACCAATTGGAAACGCCATCATGACCACTCAAGCCGAACTCATCGCCGCCGTCGCCAAGGATGCGGGTGTCTCGCAAGCCGACGCCGGCAAGGTGCTGACCGCCCTCGTCGAGAACATCCACAAGTCCCTGAAGTCGGGCGGCGACGTCCGCATCTCGAACCTGGGCGTGTTCGACACCGCCTCGCGCGCCGCCCGTGAAGGCCGCAACCCGGCCACCGGCGCGACCATCAAGATCGCCGCCTCCAAGGCCGTGCGCTTCCGCGTCTCCAAGCCGCTGAAGGACGCCGTCAACAAGTAAGACGGATCAGGCGGCGGGCCTCGCAGGCGCCGCCGCCGGTTGAGCAGGACGGGCGGGCGCCGCGGGTCGGTTCCCGCCCGTTTTCTTTTTGATGTCGGCTTTCATGGACGTGACCCAGCCGTTGAAGGTGTCGACGCCCGCCGCCAGGGCCGCGAAGTCGCCCGGCGTCGCCGTTCCGCCCATGCCGTCCAGACCGTCCAGCGCGATCCTCAGGCCGTCGGCGTTCCGCGCCCGCGCCACGAAGGGCTGATAGTTGCGCGACAGTCGCGCCAACGCGCCTGCGTCCCGACCCAGCGAATAACCGATCCCGGCGCGCAGCAGCCGCGCCTCTTCCTCTGGCGCCAGGGGCGTGGCCGTATCCTTGTACCGCTCGCCCAGCCGCGCCTCGTACAGCCCGGCCGCCTGCGCCCATTTCTCCTGCTTCCAGAAGATGTCGGCTCTCACCTCGCGCGCCGCCGGACCATTGTCGCTGTCCAGCAATTCCAACGCATGGTCGAAACGGCCCAGATCCATCAACGCCCGCGCCTCCAGCGCCCGGCGTTCGGTGTTCATGGCCGTCGGCAACAGGGTGGTGCGCGACCCCCAGAGGGCCTGCAAGGCCGCCTCGGGTTGGCGGTCCATCAGGTAGACGGCGGCCAGATCGGTCGCCACCTGGGCCTTGGCCACGCCCTCCAGCCGGTTGTCGACCTGGTATTTCAACAGTTCCGCCGCCTGTTTCAGCAGGTCGACGTCGATCAGCCGCCGCGCCAGACGCCGCACCATCTCGTCGCCGTCGGCGCCGATCGGGGTCAGGTCGCGGAAGTCATAGAACAGGGCCAGGGCCTGGATCGGCTGAAGCCCGTCGGCCATCCCATCCAGGAACAGACTCTTGAAAGCCTCGTTCAGGTCGCTCTGAATCTCGGCGGCGCCCGGCAGTTGGCTCATCCGCTTGCCCGCCCCGCGCAGGGTGTCCAGCGCTTCGCGGTATCGACCCTGCGACAGATACAGGCCGCCCAGGGTGCGGATCACCGCCAGTTCGGTGGCGTCGCCGCGCCAGCGCCATTTCAGAGATTCCAGCTCGGCCGCCGCCGCGTCCGGCTTCATCGTCCCCTTGGCCAGACCGATGCGCACCAGGCCCAGTTTGGCGGGCGTGGCGATCCCGTCCAGCGGCGCGCGGGACACCGCCTGATAGACGCGCGCGGCGCGGTCCGTCTGGCCTTCCAGCTCGAACAGCCGCGCCTGGACCAGGCGCGCTGACAACTGATCGGGCGCCGAGGCGTTCTGGCTGAAACTGTATTCCAGCAGCGACGCCGCCGCCGCCATGTCCCCGGTCTCCAGCGCCGCCAGGGCGTGCGCCGCGCCGAACCGCGCCCGCCATTCGGCCGGAAAGTCATCAATCACCCCGGCGCCGGCCGCAAAGGCCTGGCGTGCGCCGACCCAGTCGCCGTGCTCGGCGGCGATATAGCCCAGCCAGACCTTGGTCGCCGGATCGCCAGCCACCGAGGCGCCGGAAAAGTCCGCCTGCGCCTCGTCCAGCCGCCCGATCTGGGCGCGGGCCGCGCCGCGCAGACCACGCACCTCCGGCTCGCCCAGCATATTGGGCGCCGTCTTGACCAGGGCGTTCAACAACCCGATCGCCTCATAGGCCAGGCCCGAACCGACCAGGAACCGCGCCAGGGCCATCCGCGCCTCGACCGGCGCGCGCGGGTCCTCGCCCGCCTGGGCCGTCTCTTCGGCCGCCTTGGCCTGAAGATCGCGATAGCGGGCGGTGAAGCCGCCGTCCGTCGGCGCCGCCCACTCGGCCAGGATCAGGCCCGGATGCGGCGCCTTTTGGGGCGCATGGTCTTCGGCCGCCGCCGCCTCCAACGCCGCCGACGGCGCCGACAGCGTCAGGCCGCCCGGCCGGTTCATGGTCACCAGATCGCCTTCGGCGGCGATGCTCAGATTGTCGATCCGGCTCTCGATCGCCAACCCCTGGGCCGTCGGCAGCAGAGTCAGATCCACCGTCTCGCGCCGGTCGGCGAAACCCTTTCCGGGGGCCAGGGCGGTCACCGCCGCGAAGCGGTCGCCGACCATCGGGTCGGTCAGCCAGACCGTCCGCGTCGCCCCGGCCATCCGCGCCACCAGGGCGTTGCTCCCCTGGTCATCGCGCACCACCTCGACGCCCGACGCCGCCTGGGGCGCGCCGCCTATGGTCACCTTCCAGCCGTTTGCATCGGCCACGGCCGCGACCGGCAGGTTCTCGGCCGCCTTGAGGCGCACCACGGTGTAGTCCGGTCCCGCGGCCCAGTGCGCGCTCTCGGCCGGACCCAGGGCCTTGGCCCCGCTCAAATCCATGCGCGCGGCCGTGTCGAAGACGATCCATACGGCCTCGCCGCGCCGGAACACCGCCGCCCCCACCGGCGCGGTCCAGTCGAAGCTCAGCACCACCCGGTCGGCGCTGGCAACGGCCCGCACCGGCGCGACGCGGGCGGTCTCGGCAGGAGCTTCCGGCGCGGTCGGCGCCTGGTCGGGCGAGTACAGGTTCAGCCACACCGCCCCGTCCGCGTTTCCGGTGCGGGCGTCGGCGCCCTCAGCCAAGGTCAGGATCAGTTCGGTGGCGCCCTGCACGGCGCGCGTCTCGACCGCCGTCACCCCCTTGGGCGGATCGACCTTCAAGCGAGAGACATCGGGCGCGGCGGTCGAACCAATGCGCACGATCACCGCCTGCCCCTCTCGACGCACGCGCGAACGGGCGCCGATGATGCCGGCGAACTCTACACGGGTGAAATCGGCGTTGGCGCCGACGCGGATCTCGATCGGGTCGCCGGACGCCCCTCGTTCCTGCGCCAGGGGCGCCATCGGCGCGAGCACGACCGCCCCGGCCGCGGCGGCGGCCACGGTCGACTTCAGGATTCGCTTTCTGGAACGAGCCGCAGACATACGCGCGCACCCTCGCGCGTGCGCCCTTTCATCGCGGTTAACGCCCGTTCATCGTAACCGGACCTGCGACAACGACGACGCTTGCACAGACGCCCCCTCGGGCCGACATCCCGGCCATGTCCGATCCCGCCTGCCCCCCGTTGAACACCCTGAAGACGGGCCTGGCCTGTCGTTGCCCCCGCTGCGGCGAAGGGCCGCTGCTCAAAGGCTTCCTGACCATCCGCGAATCCTGCCCGGAGTGCGGCCTGGACTACGGCTTCGCCGACCCTGCGGACGGTCCGGCCTTCTTCGGCATGAGCCTGGTCGGCGTCATCGGCATGGTCGGCTTCATGGCCTTCGAGTTCACGGTCCATCCGCCGGTCTGGGTGCATATGGTCGTCACCCTGCCCTTGCTGACCCTGGCCTGTCTGGCGGTGCTACGCCCGCTGAAGGGCTGGCTGGTGTCCGAGCAATATGTGCACAAGGCCGCACCGCCCGAGTTCTCCAGCGTCGGCGGCCACGGCGAAGGCTCGCCCTGGAAGACACGGCGCAAATCCTAGGGTCGGCGCCCCTTCCCCTAGGCGTCCTCGGCCTGTGCTTCACCCAAGGCCCCCAGCAGGGTCTCGCGCCCGGCCGGGTTGACCGCCGCCCAGGTCACCACCGCCAGGATCAACGGCGCGACCGACAACGCCAGATAACGGCCGACGATGGCGATCTGGGCCGCCATCGGGTTCAGCGGCGCGCCGATCAGACGGGCGCCCCCCGGCTGGGCCGCCAGGGCCGGGTTCAGCATGGGCGCGATCTCGCCCCACACCACCGCCGCCACCGACAGCAGGAACACCGCCACGATCACCCCGCCGCCGATCAGGGCGGCGCGCACCGGCCGATCCGTCCGCGGCGGCGCGATCATGAAGGCGGCGAACAAGGGCACGCCCAACAGCAGCCGCTTCACCACCTCGTGCGGCATAGCGTAGACATAGCGTCCTTCGCCTTGGGCGATATTCGTGCCGATCCCCCAGCCGCCGTCCGGCTGGATCGAAATCTCGCCGCTCAGCCCGAATAGCCGTAGGAAGACCGCCGTCACCGGCCGCAGCGCCGCCGCCGCCAGGTCCGCCCCGACCCACCACCACAGCGGCAACAGCACGATCAGCGCACCCAGCGCCCACAGGCCGAATCGGCGGCGCGCCTCTTCCTCGGGCGTCTTGGCTCGCAGGGCCTCGCGCCAACCGCTCATGACGCGGTCCCATCCGGCGCGGCCCGCGACGCGGCCGCCTTAAGGCCCTGCCGCTCCTGCCAGCGCGTCCAGAAGAAGAAGATCAACAGCCCCTCCAGCCCGATCATCGCGTCCCACACATAGGCGTGGAAGAAGTCGAACAGGTGCTCCGATCCGCGCGACAGGTACAGCAGGCTGATGATCCGGCCCAGGTTGACCACCTGCAAGGCCAGCACGCCCACGGCGGCGCCGATCAGCCCGTCTCTCAATCGCCCCGGAAACGCCAGTATGGCCGCGACCAGCAGGGCGCAGACCTCCACCGCGTTACAGCCGGCCAGCACCTGAACGGCGCCGCGCCCGTCGGTGAATCTCAGAATATCGCCTTCGGCGACCACACGGCTGTCGAACGGCGCGATCAGCGCGGCCGACAGATCGACCAGCATCCGCGTGAACGGCTGGGTGAACGCCTTGTCGGCCCAGGGCGTCGCCAGAACGCTGAACAGCGCCAGCGCCACGATGCCGAAGGTCAACAGGTATTTGACGCCCGGGTTGGCGAGCAATTTCTTCAAGATGAGCACCCCGAGTCGCGTTGAGACGGAAGCTTATGGCGACCCCGGCAGGACTCCAACCTGCGACCTCGGCTTTAGGAAAGCCTTGCTCTATGCAGCTGAGCTACGGGGCCACACGGGGCGGGACGTAGCGGGTGCGGGGAGCTTCGCCTAGCCCCTTCCGCGCATCGCCGAATGTGATTGTGGTTAATCGGCTTTAAGATACAATATCTTGTGGGGAACAAATCCCGAATCGGGCCGTGTCAGTGATTCGGTCCTGATTCGTTTCGCGCCTGTTCCGCGCCCCGGACGCCCCCTGTTAACCGGCGTGCCGAACCAGCATCCAGATCCCCATGGCGACCATCATCAGGTTCTCGGTCAGGGACACGAATCCCAACGGCACGTTCGAAGCCCCGCCGACGCAGGCGCACTTCAGGTCGCGCTTGTCGATATAGACGGCCTTGAACACCGACACCGCCCCGATCCCGCCGATGACCAGGCCCAGCGGAGCCGAAAGCCAGGTCAGGGCCATGGCCGTCATCAGCACCCCGGCCGTCAGCTCCAGGAACGGATAGAGATAGGCGTAGGGAACCCACCGCTGCGCCAACAGGTCGTAGTTCAGGAACATCGACGAGAACCGCTCGACATCCTGAAGCTTCAACATGGCCAGGGCGGTCATGGTCAGGCTGATGAACAGCATGACGGTGCGTTCAAGCCCCAGCCCGGCGGTCCAGGCCACCGCGATCGCCGTCAGGGCCATGGCCGCGAACACGGCCAGTACGGGCGTATAGGTCGTCTGCGTCTCGGGCCGCACCGTCCAGCCGAAATGACGGCGCAGATCGTCCCAGCCGCCGATGCGTACGCCGTCGATGAAGGCCTGGGGCGTGGTCTTGACCCCGTGCTCGGCCTTGAAGGCGTCGGTCTGTTCGCGCGTCTCAAGCCAACGGTCCTCGACGCGGTAACCCTTGCGCCTCAACAGCCACAGCGCCTTGCGGCCATAGGGGCAGACATGGTCCGGCATGACCATACGGTGAAGAACGGCGATCCTGGCGTGTTCCGACATGGCGGCTCCTTGCGCTTGATAACGTCGGAACGGTCTGTAGGGTCCGTACCATGGTACAGAGTCAACCCGCCCCGCGCATGACGGTCGCCGCCCTGGCCCGCGCGGCGGACGTGAACGTGGAAACCGTGCGCTTCTACCAACGCCGGAACCTCATGCCGACGCCGCTTCGCTCTGGCGAAGGCGGCGGGTTCAGAACCTATGGGCCAGACGACGTGCGCCGACTGCGCTTCATCCGCACGGCCCAAGGCGCCGGTTTCACCCTTTCCGAAATTGGCGAGCTTTTGGCCCTCGATGCAGGTCACGATCATGCTCGGGTCCAGGCCCTGGCCGGACGCCGCCTGGTCATGCTGGACCAACAGATCGCCGAACTCGCTGCGGCCCGACTGGCCCTGGGTCTGCTGCTTGACCGCTGTTCGGGTCCCGACGCCGGACCCTGCCCCATCCTCGGCGCCTTCGAATCCTGAAACGAGCGCCGACTTGGCGCCGCCTCTCAGCCCCTCCACATTAGGATCATGAGCGACCGTTCCACCGGCCTGGCCCCGTCGCGCGTCACCGCCGTCCTGGGACCGACCAACACCGGCAAGACCCATCTGGCGGTCGAGCGGATGTTGGGTCACGCCTCGGGCATGATCGGCCTGCCGCTGCGGTTGCTGGCGCGCGAGGTCTATGAGCGGATCGTGGCGCGCCGAGGCGCGGCCGCCGTCGCCCTGATCACCGGCGAGGAGAAGATCGTCCCGCCGCGCCCCGCCTATGTCGTCTCCACCGTCGAGGCCATGCCGATGGAGCGGTCCGTCGACTTCCTGGCCGTCGACGAGATCCAGTTGATCGCCGACCCGGAGCGCGGCCACATCTTCACCCAGCGCCTGCTGCACGCACGCGGCCGCTTCGAAACGATGTTCCTGGGCGCCGGAACCGCCGCTCCCCTGATCCGTCGGCTGGTCCCCGATGTCGAGGTCGTGTCGCGCGACCGGCTGTCGAACCTGACCTACGCGGGGTCCAAGAAGATCACCCGCCTGCCCCGGCGCAGCGCCATCGTCGCCTTCAGCGCCGAGCAGGTCTACGCCATCGCCGAACTGATCCGCCGCCAGCGGGGCGGCGCCGCCGTGGTCATGGGTTCGCTCAGCCCCCGCACCCGCAACGCCCAGGTCGCCCTGTTCCAGTCGGGCGAGGTCGATTTCCTGGTCGCCACCGACGCCATCGGCATGGGGCTGAACATGGATGTCGACCATGTCGCCTTCGCCGGTCTGAGGAAGTTCGACGGCCGCCGCACCCGCTGGTTGCACGCCCATGAGATCGGCCAGATCGCCGGTCGCGCGGGTCGTCACCTGCGCGACGGGACCTTCGGGGTGACGGGCGAGGCCGAGGACCTGGACCCCGACCTGATCGAACAGGTGGTCGATCATCGCTTCGATCCTCTGGAAGCGGCGCAATGGCGCAACGCCCGGCTGGACTTCGACACCCTGCCCGATCTGTTGCGTTCGCTGACGGTCCAGCCGGGCGTTCCCGGCCTGACCCTGACGGCCCAATCCCTGGACGAGACCCTGCTGCGCCGCGCCGCGGCCGATCCTGACATCCAGAAGGTGGCCCGCTCGCGCGGCGCCGTCATGCGCTTGTGGGAGACCTGTCGTTTGCCGGACTTCCAGAAGACCACCGCCGACGAGCACGCCCGGCTGGCGCGCGAGATCTTCCAGGCCTTGACCGGTCGAAGGGGGCGGTTGACCCACGACTGGTTCGCCGCCCGCTTCAACGATCTGGACCGCGAAGACGGCCAGATCGACCAGTTGTCGGCGCGGCTGTCGGGGGTGCGCACCCTGGCCTATATCGCCGCGCGGCCCGACTGGTTGGACCGGCCCCAGGAATGGCGCGAGGCCGCCCGCGTTCTGGAAGACCGCCTGTCCGATGTGCTCCACGAACGCTTGACCGCTCGGTTCGTCGACCGCAAGACCACCGCCCTGATGCGCGCCCTGAACGACCGGCCTGATCTGGGAGCCGAGATCGACGGGGACGGCCTCGTCTTGATCGAGGGGCAGGGCGTGGGCCGTCTCGACGGCGTCCGTTTCGCGCCC
>JAFLCT010000062.1 GCA_017302335.1 Caulobacterales bacterium
GCCGAGACCGCCCCCGCCGCCCAGCCCCCGGCGAGCGCGCCCGCCATCGCCGCCTCGACCCTGTCGCGCGCCACGATCGAGACCACCGTGCATATCGCCGCCCAGATCGCTCACCGGCTGGAAGGCAAGCAGACCCGGTTCGACATGGTGCTGACGCCCGAGGAGCTGGGGCGCGTCGAGGTCAGCCTGGACATCGACGCCGACGGCCGCCTGGCCGCGCGTCTGGCTTTCGACAATCCCGCCGCCGCCGCCGACCTGCGCGGACGGGCCGATGAACTGCGCCGCCAACTGATCGACGCCGGCTTCCAACTGACCGGAGACTCGCTGGAGTTCTCCGAGCGTGACGCCAACGCCTTTTCCGGCGGCGGCTTCGATCGCGGCCAGGACCGCGCCTTCTCCTTCGCCGGGGGCAAGCGGCTGGGCGACCAGGCCGATCAGGCCGTCGCCGCCCGCCCCGCCGCCTGGATCAATCTGAGCCTGACGCCCGACCGCGTCGACATGAGGGTCTGACCGATGGTCGACGCCGTCACCACCGCCCAGTCAAGCAACCGCATCAACAGCGGCAAGACGATGATGGCCTCGAATTTCGAGACCTTCCTGTCGCTGCTGACGGCCCAGTTGAAGAACCAGGACCCGCTGTCGCCGGTCGATTCCAACCAGTTCACCGCCCAACTGACCCAGATGGCGGGCGTCGAGCAGCAACTGCTGACCAACGACCTGTTGACCAGCCTGCTGGCCGCCCAAGGCGGAAACGGCCTGACCGGCGCGGCGAACTACATCGGCAAGACCGCCACCGCCGCCTTCGCCACCACCAAGCTGCAAGACGGCGCCGCGCGCTGGAGCTATGAGCTGGGCGCCGACGCCGCCTCGGCGCAGTTGCAGGTTCTGGACAGCTCGGGCCGCGTGGTGTGGTCGGGCGACGCGCCGGACCGAACCGAAGGCACGCACGACTTCGTCTGGGACGGCAAGACCACCGGCGGCGGCCAGATGGACGACGGCGGCGTCTACACCCTGAAGATCACGGCCAAGTCCGGCTCCGGCGCCGATGTCGACGCCCAGGTGCTCATCCGCGGCCGCATCACCGGCGTCGAACTGTACGACGGCCAGCCCTACGCCACGATCGGCGGCTCGATCATTCCGTTGAGCCAACTGATCGCGCTGGACGAGACCGGCGTCTTCGACGGTCTCGGCGACGGCTCCACCCCCACGACCGGCGACGACGGCGAAAACGAGAGCCTGCTGGCCTCGGTCGCGTCCGCGCTGAACCCCCTGAAACTGCTGTCCTAGGAGTTCGACCATGAGCATCAACAGCGCCCTTCTGGCCGGTGTTTCCGGCCTGACCGCGAACTCGGCGGCCCTGGCCGCCATCTCGCAGAACATCGCGAACGTGAACACCGTCGGCTACAAGCGCAGCCAGGGCGAGTTCCAGACCGTCGTGAACAGCCAGAGCCAAGGGGCCGGCTATTCCGCCGGCGGCGTGCTGGCGACCGCGCGCCACTACACCAGCCAGAACGGTCAGCTTCAGCGGACCACCTCGGCCACCGATCTGGGCATCGCCGGCCAGGGCTTCTTCGTGGTGACCGAGAAGGCCGAGAATCTGGCCCCGACCGACTCGCGCCTGTTCACCCGCGCGGGCGCCTTCCGTGTCGACAACCTGGGCTATCTGAAGAATACGGCGGGCCTGTACCTGCAAGGCTGGCCGGTCGACGCCAACGGCGACATCAACACCGACCCGTCCGACCTGGGCCGCCTTCGGACCATCAACGTCGGCTCGGTCGGCGGCACGGCCGAGGCCACGACCCGCATCCAGTTGAACGCCAACCTGAAGTCCAGCCAGGCCATCTCGGCCGAGGCGACCGACGCCGCCGCCGCCCCGCCGGGCGCCAACGCCTATGACCCCGCCACCAACTCCATGGCCATGTGGGACCCCGAGACCGGCGCGGGCGTGAAGCCGGATTTCGAGGTCACCGTTCCGGTGTCCGATTCCAAGGGCGGCCAGCGCACCCTGGCCCTGTCCTTCCTGAAGAGCACCGTGCCGAACCAGTGGTACGCCGAAATCCGCGCCGTTCCCGCGACCGATGTCGCCACCGGCGCGGGTCTCAACAACGGTCAGTTGAAGACCGGTCTGGTCGCCTTCACCCAGGACGGCCGCCTGGACGCCACCGCCATGGCGGCCATGGGCGCCAACGCCCTGTTCGCCGACCCGGCCAACGCCACGCTGAACTTCGGCGCCTCGAATGGCGCGGCTCCGGCGGCCGGCGCCTTCAACTGGGCGGCGGCCCTGGGCATCGACGACCAGTCGATCGCCTTCGACCTGACCGCCGCCGCTGGCGGCCTGACCCAGTACGACAGCGCCTCGGTGGTGCAGGCGACCCTGACCAACGGCACCGCCTTCGGCAACCTCAGCGAGGTCAAGATCGACGAGAAGGGCTTCGTCACCGCCATCTTCGACAACGGCGTCACCCGTCAGATCGCCCAGGTCGCCCTGGCCACCTTCCCCAGCCCCGACACCCTGACCGAGGTTTCCGGCAACGCTTTCCGCGTCAGCCAGGGGTCCGGCACCTTCAACCTGAAACAGGCGGGCACCGGCGGCGCCGGCCTGATCGGCGCCTCTCAGCTCGAAGCCTCGACCGTCGATCTGTCGACCGAGTTCACCGGCCTGATCACCACCCAGCGCGCCTATTCCGCCTCGTCCAAGATCATCACCACGGCCGACGAAATGCTGGCCGAACTGATCAGCATCAAACGCTGATCTCGAAGTAACTAGTCGTTAGTCACAATGAATCGTCGCTTGATCAGTCCGAACAAGGCGTTTCGGCGAGGTAGGAATATTATTCCTTCCTTCACCACGACGCTTAAACGGCCCTTAGCGGCGGCTGGGTACATTCACGTTCAACGGTGGTTGGTGAATGAGGCTTAAGCCCATGCTGCAAGAGCGACGCCTGAACAGCAAAGGCGAACAATACGTGGTCGGACCGACGGGAATCCCGCTGACCCTCAACGACCTGCCTCCGGCCAATACGGATCGGTGGGTCATTCGGCGCAAGGCCGAGGTCGTGGCCGCCGTTCGCGGCGGTCTGTTGAGCCTGGAGGATGCGTTGTCGCGCTATCGCCTGACGACCGAGGAATTCCTGGCCTGGCAGAAGGCGATCGACAAATGGGGAATGCAGGGTCTGCGCACGACGCGGATCCAAAGCTATCGCGCCTAAGGGGTCCTTCCTCCCGGACCTCTGATCTGGCGGCCGCATCCGGCGACGGGTGCGGCCGTCGTCGTTTTCACCCCTGCCCTCGAAATCGCCCCGCTTTCGCACTACATGGCGGCGATGACGTCGATCGAGCCGTCCTGCCCTATCCCGACCATCGCCCCCATGAGCGCCGAAGGCGACATGGACGCGGCGATCGCGGCCGCGCGCGCGGCGGTCGGACTGCCGGTCGGATCGCGCGTGGTGGCGGCCATGTCGGGCGGGGTGGATTCCACCGTCGTCGCCGCCCTGCTGCACAAGGCGGGATATGACGTCGTCGGCGTGACGCTGCAACTCTATGACCACGGCGCGGCCCTGAAGAAGAAGGGCGCCTGTTGCGCGGGGCAGGACATCCACGACGCCCGTCTGGCGGCCGAGACCCTGGGCATCCCCCACTATGTCCTCGACTACGAAAGCCGCTTCCGCGACGCGGTGATCGACCAGTTCGCCGACAGCTATCTGCGCGGTCAGACGCCGGTGCCCTGCATCCGCTGCAACCAGACGGTCAAATTCCGCGACCTCTTGGACGTCGCCCGCGACCTGGGCGCCCAGGCCATGGCCACGGGCCACTATGTCCGTCGCGCCGTCGGCCCTGACGGTCGCGCCCAGATGCGCAAGGCCGTCGATCACGGCCGCGACCAGTCCTATTTCCTGTTCGCCACCACGCGCGAACAGCTCGACTATCTGCGCTTTCCCCTGGCCGACCTGGAAAAACCCCAGGTGCGCGGCGTCGCCGCCGAACTGGGCCTGAGGATCGCCGCCAAGCCGGACAGCCAGGACATCTGTTTCGTGCCCTCGGGCGACTATCGCACCCTGATCGACCGGCTGCGCCCGCAAGGCCGCGCGCCCGGCAAGATCGTGCACATGGACGGCCGCGAACTGGGCGAGCATTCCGGCATCACCGACTACACCATCGGCCAGCGCCGCGGCCTGAACGTCGCGGTGGGCGAACCCCTGTTCGTCACCCGGCTGGACCCTGAGCGCCGCGAGGTGGTGGTCGGCCCGCGCGAGGCCCTGCTGACGGCCGCCCTGACGCTGGAAGAGACCAATTGGCTGGGCGATCAGCCCAGCATCGCCGACGCCGCCGAGGGCGCGCCCGTGCTGGCCCGCGTCCGCTCGACCCGGCCGCCCTCGCCCGCCCGTCTGACCCTGGCCGACGGCCCAAACGGCCCCACTGTCGGCGTGACCTTCGAGAGCGGCGAAGAAGGCGTGGCCCCCGGCCAGGCCTGCGCCCTGTATGATCCGGCCGACCCAGACCGCCTGCTGGGCGGGGGCTTCATCGCGAGCACGACCCCGGTTGTCTGATCCGCTGGCGCTCAGTGCGCGCACCGGCCTGCCGGGCGACTGGCTGTATCTGCGCGATCAGTTTCCCCGCACCCGCTGGAATGAACCGAGCCTGCATCCCGTCGCCGCTCACTGGTTGCAGATGCACGCCGGTTTCCGCAGCCACGCCGACCATATGACGGCCCTGACCGCCGCCTTCCGCGCCGATCCCTCGGACCCGCACGGCCTGCATCGCGCCCTGATCCCGGCGCTCCAAGCCTTCCTCCAGCACCTCGACGGCCACCACCGGATCGAGAGCGGCCGCTATTTCCCCGCCTTCCGCACGCTGGAGCCGAAGATCGCCGAGGGCGTCGACCTGCTCGACCGCGACCACGACGCGGTCCATGCCCACCTCGAAGCCCTGCTGAACACGGGCCGCGCCTTCCATATGGCCGCTTCCGCCCATGCGCCCGACGCCGCCGACGCCGCCCATCGCCTCGCTGACGCGCTCGACGCCGCCCTGCCCGACCTGTCCCGCCACCTCGACGACGAGGAGGACATCGTCATCCCCCTGATCGCTCTGAAAGGCCAAGGGATCGGCTGATTTCTTCCCTCTCCCGGCGGGAGAGGGCTTGAGGCCCGTAGAGCGAAGCGATGCGCGCCTTGGCCGAAAGGGTGAGGGGCTACGGTGTCCGATCACCCGCGACCGAACGCCCTCACCCTCCCACCGCTTCGCGGCGGGTCCCTCCCTCTCCCCACGGGAGAGGGTTCAAGTTTACGCCGCCGTCATCGGTCCTCGCCGGACTTCCCGCCCCAATAGCGTCGTCTCCGTTGCGATCAGACCAAACTCCGGCAGCACCTCTCGATGCTGTTCCACCGGCGTCTTCATCAACCGCCCGGCCAGCCGGTTCAAATTCCCCAGCGGCGTCTCCTGCACCCGCGCGATCAGCCCGGTGAAGCGGGGCCACCGGTCGGCGTCGATCCTCACCCGGATGGCCTCCAGATTCATACAGGCGGCGGTGACGGCGAAATCAGCCACGCAGACCTCGCCGAACAGGAAGCCGTCCTTGGGCGAGACGCTCTCCAGATAATCCAGGATCTCCGGCAGTTCGACGTCACGCGCGTGGGCGACCACCGCCGGGTCCGTCTCGCCGCCGAAGAAGCGCGGCTTCAGCGCGATCTGGAAGAACAGCTTCCAGCCCAGCACGTCGAACAGCCGGGTGTCGCCGTATTCCTCCAGCCAGCGCGCCTGCGCCCGATCACGCGGATCGGCGGGCCACAGAGACGGACCTTCGCGCGTCTCCTCGATGTATTGAACGATGGCGCTGGAATCGCACAGGATGAAGTCGCCCTCGACCCACACCGGAATGCGGCGCAGCGGGCTGATCTTCGTAAAGCCGTCGTCGCCCAGGAAGGGGCTGATCGGGTCCAGAGTCACCGCAACGCCCTTGATCGCGCAGGCGGCCAGCACCTTGCGCACATAGGGCGAAACCGGGCTGCCGATCAGGGTGACGGGCGCCATGGTCAGGCGGCTTCGTCCTTGGGCAGAACATCGGCGACCGTGGGCCGGTCGGCGGTGAACGAGATCTCGACGTCGCGCCGTTTCACGATCTCGCCGCAGCAGGAACAGGCCAGTCGCGGCGACAACTCCGACCCGCAAGGCTTGTGCGTGAAGGTGACGCCCGAATCCTCTTCGCCGTACAGATGTTGGGACCCCCAACTGTGCATGGTCAGCAGCACGTCGGACAAATCCTTGCCCTTGGCGGTCAGCACATATTCGTTGCGCGGCGGCCGCTCGGAATAGAGCCGCTGCTCCAGCACCCCGTGCGCCACCAGGGTCTTCAGCCGGGCCGCCAGCACATTGCGCGCGACGCCCAGCCGTTCCTGCCACTGCTCGAAACGGCTGACGCCCTGAAAGGCGTCGCGGATGACCAGCAAGGTCCACGGATCGCCGATGACCTCCAGCGTCGCGGCGATCGAACAGCTCTGCCGGGAATAATCTGCGGTGCGGCCCATCAAACGTGATCCGAATAAGTGTGTTGCGGTTTTCCGATCGGATTACGCCTCACGGGAATATGGGAAAGTGACCCCGCGTCAGGCTTTTGGCAAGTGGGTTGCCAAATAGAACTCAGTAAGTCAGTCTCGTTTCGCAACGAATGCTGTACGCTCAAATCGGGCCGAGGCGTTCCTGCGTCCCTCGACTGCGGGGCGGACGGCGTCGGCGCCTTCCGTCCCGCCTTTTCCCATTCCATGCTCCCCCCATGCCGCTGAACCTTTCCGACACGCTGCGCCTGACGCCCCAGGGCGACGCGCTGATCGCCCACCTGCCGGGCGACTATTCCAACGGCCGCCTCGATCAGCCGCCCGAGGCGGGCTTTCCGTTCGGCGGTCTGCTGGCGGCGATGTGCGTCCAGGCGATGCGCCAGGGGCTGGACCTGACGGCGTCGTTGCGCACCCTGTCGGTGCAATATCTGTCGGCCGCCCGGTTCGATGACACTCTGGCCTTCCGCCCACGTCTGCTGCGCGGCGGCCGCACGGTCGGCTATGCGGCGGTCCAGGCCGAACAGGACGGCCGCATGACCCACAACGCCTCGGCCACCTTCGGCGGCGACGCCGAGGGTCCGTCCATCGCCGAGATCGCCGTCCCGCCCCCGCCGCTGGACAGCCTGGACCCGGCCGCGACCATCGCCGGGCCGATGGCGCCGCGGTTCTCGCAATTTGTCGAATACCGGTTCGACGGCGGACCCAACATCCTGGGCGGCAACGTCGGCGAACCGGCGGTCGAGCGGCTGTGGATGCGCATGATCGACGGTCGGCCGCTGGACGACGTGGGGCTGTGCTATCTGCTGGACGCCCTCTACCCCCCGGCCTGGACCACGACCCAACGCCCCTCGCCGATGACCACGGTGGACCTGCGCTATGACATCCTGGCTGATCCGACGCCCGAGACCGCGCCCGACGGCTGGGCCTTCTTCGAGTTCCGTATGCTGGACCTGGGCCTGGGCTGGACGGTGGACGACGTCGTCTGCTGGGGGGCGGATGGAACGCCGCTGGCCCTGGCCCGGCAACGACGCAAGCTGATCCCGCCGCGTCGGGCCGCGCGGGAAGACTGACCCGATCCTTCCCCGACCGAAGCGGATTTGATCGTCAGTCTTCGTTCACCATCCGGGGGCTAGGTCAGGCCGTCGGGAGATTTCACACATGACCAAGCCCTTTTCGCGCGCCGCCGCCCTGATCGTCCTCGTCGCCGGTTCTCTGATGCTGCAAGGCTGTCTGGTCGGGGCGGTGGTCGGCACGACCGGCGCGGTCGTCGGCGGCACGGCCAAGGCCACGGGCGCGGTCATCGGCGCCGGGGTCGATGCGGTCACCACCTCGGACGAAGAGACCCGCGCCCGCCGCGAACGCGAAGAGCGCACCGAACGCCGCCGCCAGGAACGCTGCGAGGCCCGCGCGCGCCAGGGCAAGAGCTGCTGAGGGTCTTCCCGTCTCCCTTAGGGGAGAAGGGTCACAGGCTCAGGGTGCACCGCTCGTGGATCGTCGGGCGGCCCACGGTCACCCGGCACAGGCCCGGCCATTCGGGCCTCAGCCGTTCGGCGAACCACACGCACAGCTTTTCCAGACTGGGCAGCTCCAGCCCCGGCTTTTCGTTCAGCAGTCCGTGATCCAGCTCTTCGGCCGCGGCCTTCAACGCGCGGTCCAGCGCGCCCAGGTCCGCCACCCAGCCGTGGTCGGCGTCCAGCACATCCCCGCGCACCGTCGCCTCGACCCTGAAGGAATGGCCGTGCAGACGGCGATAGATGCTGCCCTCCGGCTCGTTGGGAAAGTGATGGGCCGCGTCGAAGGTGGCCGCCTTGGTGATTTCGAACTGCATCAACGTACGCCGATGTATTTGTGGGTTTGGACGCTGAGACGCCACTGGGGATGGGTCAGGCAATAGTCGACGGCCGCCGCCGTATTGGCCGCCTGGTCAGGACCGTCCATGGGCTGCAGCCAGAAACGCTCGAACGCCAGGTCCGCGAACCGTTCCGGCCGGGCCAGGGTTTGCGGATAGACCAGCTTCAACTCCTGGCCGGTGGTCTGCACCACCTCAGCGTCGGCCTTGGGGCTGACGCAGATCCAGTCCAGGCCCTCGGGCGCCGCCACCGTGCCGTTGGTCTCGACCGCGATCTCGAAGCCGCGCGCCTTCAGGGCCGCGATCAAGGGGCGATCCAGTTGCAGTAGAGGCTCGCCGCCGGTGCAGACGACCAGTTTCGGCCCGCCCGCCTCGCCGCGCCACATCGACGCGACATGATCGGCCAGGGCCTCGGCCGAGCCGAACTTGCCCCCGCCGTCGCCGTCGGTCCCGACGAAGTCGGTGTCGCAGAAGGTGCAGACGGCCGTTTGGCGGTCCCGCTCCAGCCCGTTCCACAGATTGCAGCCGGAAAAGCGCAGGAAGATCGCCGGACGCCCGGCCTGGCCGCCTTCGCCCTGAAGGGTCAGGAAGGTCTCCTTGACGGAATAGGTCATGCGGCCGCCCATTGCGCATGGCCCGCCGCCCGCAGTTCGCAAGCCGGGCAGGTCCCGCAGCCATAGCCCCAGGCGTGACGCTCGGCGCGGTCGCCCAGGTAGCAGGTGTGGCTGTCCTCGACGATCAGTTCGACCAGGGCGTCGCCGCCGATACGGTGCGCCAAGGCCCAGGTCTCAGCCTTGGTCAGGGCCATCAGGGGCGTCTCGATCGGCACGGGCTTGTCCAGGCCCAGGCTCAAGGCGCGGCTCATGGCCTCGATCGTGTCGCGACGACAGTCGGGATAGCCGGAATAGTCGGTCTCGCACATCCCGCCGACCAGCACCTGAAGCCCGCGCCGGTCGGCCAGGGCCGCCGCCGCCGTCAGGAAGATCAGATTGCGGCCGGGCACGAAGGTCGTCGGCAGGCCGCGCGCGTCCATCTCTATGGCCCGTTCGGCCGTCAGGGCGCTGTCGGCGATGCGGCCATAGCCGGTCAGATCGACGACATGGTCGGGTCCCAGTCGATCCGCCCACTGCGGCAGGGCGCGCGCCATGCCGTCGCGAACCTTCAGCCGCGCGTCCATCTCGACCGCATGGCGTTGGCCATAGTCGAACCCGACCGTCTCGACGCGCCCGCACCGCTCCAGCGCCCAAGCCAGGCAGGTGGCGCTGTCCTGCCCGCCCGAAAACAGGACAAGCGCCGAAATATCAGAGGTTTGCGAGAAATGGCTCATGGTAAATCTGCGGTCGGCCGTCGGCCGCGCGCATATGTCCAGGTCGGGGTCTGTGTGTGATGGGCGGGCGTCATACACCAGACGACGAGCCGGAGCAAAATCGACGAAATTCTCGTTCTGAGAATTTCCTGGCGTATTTACTCTTCTGAAAATGCTCTGTGGGCATTGTACGGCCGTATCCATGGAGTTCCGGCCAGTATGCCGACCATCGAAACGCTGACCGTGAAGGCCGCGCCCGCGGCCCCGGACACCCTGGCCAGCGAAATGCTGGCCCGGTTCGAACGCGAACCCGACACCCTGGCCGTCGCCGTCGTCGCGGATCAACGCCCCGTCGGCCTGATCGAACGGGACGCCTTCTTGCTGAAACTGGCGTCGCCCATGGGCCGGACGCAGTATCTGCATCGCCCGGTCGAACTGATGATGGACCGCGAACCCGCCGTGGTCGAAGCCGGGGTCCGCATCGACGCCTTCAGCGACGCCCTGCTCAACAGCGGTCCCGGCGCCCTGCTGCGCGGTTTCATCGTCACCCGTCAGGGCCGCTATTTCGGCGTCGGTTCGGCCGCCGCCATCATGCGTTGCATCCATGAGCGGCGGTTGATGGACGCGCGCGCCCTGGCCGACCAGTCCAAGGCCCTGGCCGACAGCCAGATCCAGGCCCAGGCCGCCGCCCAGTCCAAGAGCCAGTTCGTCGGCGTTCTGAGCCAGGAGCTGCGCGCGCCTTTGAACGGCGTGCTGGCCGTCGCCGATCTCTTGCGTCGTCAACCGTTGAACGCCGCGGCCCAGTCTCATGTCCAGACCATCGCCGACGCCTCCGGCGTCATGTTGCGCATCCTGCGGGACGCCCTGGACCTGGCCCGCGCGGAAGCGGGCGAGCTGGAGATGTCTCCCGCGCCGACGCCGCTGCACGCCGTCATGGACCAGGTTCAGACGCATTGGGCGCCTCTGGCCGGTCAGGACGGGGTGACCCTGCTGGTCGGCTTCGAGGGCGACACCGAACTGGCCGCCCAGATCGATGCGGCCCGCCTGCGTCAGGTGTTCGACAACCTGATCGGCAACGCCCTCAAATTCGCCCGCAACGGCGTGGTCGAGACCAGTCTGCGGGCCGTCGCCGAAAACGGCCAGGTCCGTCTGGAGGCGCGCGTCCGCGACGACGGGCCGGGCGTCGACGCCGACGCCGACATCTTCGAACCCTTCGTCCACGGAACCGGCCCGGAAGGCGCGGGCCTGGGCCTGTCGGTCTGCCGCCAGATCATCAGCCACATGGGCGGTCGCATCTGGGCCGAGAACAACGCCGGCCGCGGTTCGACCTTCGTCTTCGAACTGACCGCGCCCCAGGCCGTGATTCAGCCGGACGCCGCGTCCAACGTCTCGGCCCTGGCCAGCCTGGCGTTGCAGTCGCAGCCGCACGTCCTGATCGTCGACGACAACGCCACCAACCGCGTGGTGGCCCAGGCCCTGTGCGAAATGTTCGGCTGCACCTCGGAATTGGCCGAGGACGGTCTGGAGGCGCTGGAGGCCGTACAGGCCCGTCCGTTCGACCTGATCCTGATGGACATCAAGATGCCGCGCATGGACGGGGTTCAAGCGACTCAGGCGATCCGCGCCCTGACCGGGCCGGAACGCGACATCCCCATCGTCGCCCTGACCGCCAACGCCGATCCCGAGGACGCCAAACGCTATGTCTCCATCGGCATGGCCGCCGTGGTCGAGAAACCGATCAAGCCGGAACGCCTGCGCATGGCCATGAACGCCGCCATGAGCGTCATGACCGACGCCGAAGACGCCGCCCCCGTCCGCAAGGGCCGCTCGGCCGCCTGAAGGCCCGCCGATTGGTCGCAGCCAGGACGCTCGACGCGCATCGAGCATCGCGTCATGATCGACGCCTCCCATGACCAACGCCAACCTGCTCTCCATCCTGCCGCAACTGGCCTCAGCCGCGGCCCACACCCACGCCCTGGGCTTCCTCTATGAGGGCCTGACCGACGACAAGGCCGTGCGTATGCGCGTTCCCTATCGCGCCGATCTGGTCGGGGATCCCGACAGCGGCGTCCTGGCCGGCGGCCTGGTCACCGCCCTGCTGGATCATATCGGCGGCATGGCCGTGTGGGTCGCCATGGACGCCTTTCGGCCCATCGCCACCCTGGACCTGCGTGTCGACTATATGCGGGCCGCGGCGCCAGGTCGTGATCTTCTGGCCCAGGCCCGGTGCTATCGACTGACGCCGTCGATCGGCTTCGTGCGCGCTTGGGCGTTCGAGGACGATCCTTCCGACCCCGTCGCCGCCGCCCAAGCCGCCTATATCGTCAGCGGCGAGAAGAACGCCGGGTCGCCGTCATGAGCGCCGATCTGCTGAGCCGCCTGCCCTATGCGGTCTTCCTGGGCCTGACCGGCGAAGAGACGGACCAGGGCGTCCGCGTCGCCATGCCCTTCGACGACCGCCTGATCGGCAATCCGGTGCTGCCGGCCCTGCACGGCGGCGCCATCGCCGCCCTGCTGGAGATGACCGCCATCGTTCAGGTGGCGTCGACCTATCCGCGCCTGCGGCTGCCCAAGCCGATCAACGTCACGGTCAGCTATCTGCGCACCGGCCGCCCGCGCGACACCCACGCCCTGGCGCGCATCAGCCGCGCCGGACGCCGCGTGGCCCATGTGACGGCCGAGGCGTGGCAGGCCGACGGCGCCGATCCCATCGCCAGCCTGACGGCGCATTTCCTGTTGCAAGGCGAAGACCTTCCATAGTTGCGCCGAATCTACTTATGGTTGCATTCATCCTGGGCCGCCCCTCGGAGACGACGACCATGACCAGACACGACATCGGCGCATCGCTCGCCGGACGCCTCTACGCCGCCGAAGCCGCCATCGACGCGGCCCTGGCCGAGACCGCGACCCTGGCCGCCATGCTTCCGGCCGCCCGCGCCCAGGCCTATCTGTCGGCCGTCAGCGGCCAGAAGGCGTTCGACGGCGCCGCCGCCTCCATATCCGCCCTCGCCGAGGCCCGGTCCCACCTCGTCCAGACCCACAACACCCTGGCCGCCCTGGCGCGTAAACTGGGGTTGGAATCGCTGGCCGTAGGTCCCGTCGACAAGCCCGACGACCTGCCTCCGCGCGACGGACCCGGGGGTCTCCAGGCTAAAAACGCCTGTTTTCAACACGATGCCGCCTCGCCAATAAGGTAAACAAATCCCTACCGAATTCACCCTGAACGTGTTAACCATTCGTTCACTGTTCTGAATAGGAGGGCTTACATGGACAGGACTGAAGTCATCGCCAGCGTTGCTGGTGACCTGCACGCCACTGAAAAGGCGATCGACGCCGCCATCACCCAGGCGACCACCCTGGTCCAGTCCATGATCGGCGGCCGCACCGCCCTCTCGGTCTCGCCCGTCGCCTTCACGATGTCGCAGACCAAGGCCATGGACACCATCGCCGCCTTGAGCAGCGCTCGCGAAGCCATCGTGGCCTGCCACGCCGAGCTGCAAAAGGATCACCGTCGCATGGGCTGGGGCGTCTACGCCGTCGGCCCGGTCGACAAGCCCGACGATTGGGAGACTCCGATGCGTCCGCCGTGGGGCGTCAGCAACCACCTGAACCAGGTGGCGTGAATTCGCTGTTAGATAGGAAACTGGTCATTCCGTATTGACCAGACTCGAGTCATCTTCGCCCCCTTGTCGTTCCACGGCATGGGGGCGTTCTTTTTGCTCGACACCCTGCCCGGTCAGATCGGCGCCGCCCTGACGGTCGGCGTCTGCCTGTTCGCCTTTCTCAAAGGCGACGAACCCGAACGCATAGCCGCGGGCGCCTTCATGCTCGGTTGGTTCGCCACCCTTCTGGCCCAACGCGACGGCGACCTCTACGGCTTCCCCTGGGCCATGTTCGGCCTGGATGTCGTCATGCTGTTCGTGCTCGGCGCCCTGGCCTGGAAATCGGGCCGCACCTGGCCGATATGGGCCACCGCGCTTCAACTTCTGGTGGTCATGAGCCACATCATGATCATGATCGATCTGCGTACGCCGATCGGGTCCTTCTATGCGGTGTTGAACCTGGCCGGCTACGGCATCCTGCTGTGCCTGGCCATCGGCACCTTCTGGGCCTGGCAGGAACGCCGCGCCGCGGGGCTGGAATAGGCGTATATTCCTAGGTATAACGGTCGGACGAATCACCCGTCCGAACTCATGCCCCTGTCGCACGCCAAGCTCTGGAAGGCCCTGGACAACCTCGCCCGCCGCGAGGGCCTGAGTCCGTCCGCCCTGGCGCGACGGGCCGGGCTGGACGCCACCGCCTTCAACCCCTCCAAACGTTTCGGTCCCGGCGAACCGGCCCGTCCGCGCTGGCCCTCGACCGAAAGCCTGACCGCCGTGCTCCAGGTCACCGGGGTCTCCCTGGCCCAGTTCGCGGCCCTGGCCGAGGACGATGCGGCCCCGACCATTCCCCTGCTCGGTCTGGCTCAGGCTGGTCAGGACGGTTTCTTCGACGACGCGGGCCTGCCGGTCGCCGAGGGCTGGGATCAGACCGATCTGCCGCGCGCCTCCGACACCCTGTTCTCACTGCGGATCAACGGCGATTCCATGTCGCCTCTGTATCGCGAAGGCGACCGGGTGATCGTCGACCGCGCCGTCGTCGACGTGCGGCGCGGCGACCGGGTCGTGGTGCGCACGACAGGCGGCGAGACCCTGGCCAAGGAGATCGCCTCCCTGACCGCGAAGCAGATCACCCTGTCCTCGATCAATCCCGCCTATCCGCCCCGCGTCATCCCCCGCGCCGACATCGCCTGGATGGCCCGCATCCAGTGGGTCAGCCAGTAGCGCCGCCCGAACCGGACACGAACTCGCGCACAGCGGCGCCCTCAAGCAGCGAGCGACCGCGTCGTGAGCGATAGGGCAAGAAAGAATATCCGCCCTCAAGCAGCGAGACGCCGCGCGTCGAGCGATAGGGCGAAAAGAAAAAGGCCGCCCCCTTCGGAGCGGCCTTTCCCATCTCTGCCGGTCGTCGCCTCAATAGGCGCTGACGTGGTTGGCGCTGACCCAGCCGCCGCCGGCGATCTGGACCCAGCCGGGCTGCGAACCGATGGCCGTCACCGGCTGGCCGGCTTGCAGCAGGCCCATCTGGCGATAGTTGGTCCCCGGACCCGAGCGGATGCGCAGGTTCGAGGTGGCGCGCACCATATTGGCGTTCGGCTGGCCATAAGCGCGGGCGCGTTGCTGGTTGCAGCCGATATAGCTGCCGGCCGCGGCGCCGGCGGCGGCGCCAGCCACCGCGCCCAGGGTCCGCTCATTGCGCGAGACATTCGAGCCGACCACGCCGCCCAGAACCGCTCCGAT
>JAFLCT010000063.1 GCA_017302335.1 Caulobacterales bacterium
GCGGAGGTCAGCAATCCGGCGCGTGTGGAGATGGTCTTCAACGCACCGCCGGCCCTCGCCGCCAACGTGCGCGCAGGATCGTCCATACGCGTCACCGGCCCGAACGGGGAATTCGACGCCGTTGTGACCGGCGTGGCCGCCGACGCGGGCACGGGCGAGAGCGGGGCGACCGTCATCCGCGCCCGGCCCGTCGGCGCCACCCTGCCGCCGGCCGGCTCGGCCGTCACGGGCGCTGTCGTCACCGGGCAATCCACCGGCGGCCTGACCGTCCCCACCGAGGCGGTTCAGACCGTTGAGGGAAACACCGTCGTCTTCGTTCAGGTCCAGGGCGGCTTCCAGGCCACCCCGGTGCTCGTTGGACGTCAGGCGGCGGGCCGCACGGAAATCCTGCGCGGCTTGACGGGCAGCGAGCGCGTCGCCGCCGCCAACGCCTTCCTGCTTAAGGCCGAAATGGCCAAGGGCGAAGCCGAGCACGGCCACTAGGGGAGGGGATCGAATGTTCAAAGCCATCATCGAGGCCTCCGTCCGCTTCCGTTGGTTCGTGGTGCTCGCCACGGCTCTGGTCGCGGCCGTCGGCCTGTTCAACCTCACCAAACTGCCGATCGACGCCGTCCCGGACATCACCAACCGCCAGGTCCAGATCACGACCGTGGCTCCGGCTCTCGCGCCCGAGCAGATCGAGCGGCAGGTCACCTATCCGCTGGAGACGGCGATGGCCGGGATCCCCGGCCTGACCTCGACCCGATCCCTCAGCCGGAACGGGTTCAGCCAGGTTACGGTCATCTTCACCGACCAGACCGATATTTATTTCGCCCGCCAGCAGGTCGCGGAGCGATTGGCCCAGGCCCGCGAGTCCATGCCCGAGGGCGTGGAGCCGGCGCTGGCGCCGATCACGACGGGGCTCGGCGAGGTGCTGATGTGGACGGTCGACTATAAGCCGTTCAACAGCCAGAACATGGCCCGGCCGGGACAACCCGGCTGGCAGGCGGGGGGGAACTACCTCACGCCCGAGGGCGAACTCCTGACCACGCCCCAAGCGAGGGCGACCTATCTACGCACCGTGCAGGACTGGATCATCGCCCCGCAGATGCGGACGGCGCCCGGCCTGGCCGGCGTCGACACCGTCGGCGGCTATGTGAAGGAGTATGCGGTTCGCCCCGACGCGGCGCGCCTGTCGGCCTACGGCCTCGGCATGGGCGACCTGATCCAGGCGCTCGACCGGGCCAACACCCAGGCCGGCGCCGGTTATGTGCAACGCGCCGGTGAAGCCCTGACCGTCCGCACCGACGCTCTGGCGCTGACGATCGAGGATCTGGCCCAAGCGCCCGTCGTGAACCGCAGCGGGCTGGTGGTGCGAGTGTCTGATGTGGCCGCGGTCGAGATCGGACAGGCTCCACGGCTCGGCGGCGCCAGCCGCGATGGCCACGAGGCGGTCCTCGGAACGGCCCTGATGATCGCCGGCGGCAACAGCCGCACCGTCGCCCAGGCGGCCGGGGATCGGCTGGAGGAGGTCCAGAGGACCCTGCCGCCAGGCATCGAGGCGGTGACGGTGCTGGACCGTTCGGCGCTGGTGAACTCCACCATCGCCACGGTGGCGCGCAACCTCACGGAAGGCGCGCTGCTGGTCATCGTCGTGTTGTTCCTGCTGCTCGGCAACATCCGCGCAGCCTCGATCACCGCCCTGATGATCCCGATCAGCTTTCTGTTCGCGGTCATCGGCATGAACCGCTTCGGGATCAGCGGCAACCTGATGAGCCTCGGCGCGCTCGACTTCGGCCTTCTGGTCGACGGCGCGGTGGTCGTGGTCGAGAACACCCTGCTCATGCTGAGCCAGCGCCGGGCCGAACTCGGCCGGATGCTGACGCGGCGCGAGCGGCTGGAGGTCGCGAGCGCGGCGGCCCGCCAGATGGTCAAGCCGGCCGCCTACGGCCAGCTGATCATCCTGCTCGTGTTCACCCCGTTGCTGATGCTCGAGGGGGTCGAGGGCAAGACCTTCATCCCGATGGGCGCGACCGTGATGCTCGCCCTGGTCGGCGCCTTCATCTTCTCCTTCACCTTCGTGCCGGCCATGGCCGCGCTTCTGGTGCGGGATCCCAAGAAGGTGGAGGTCGATGAACACGGCCACGCGCACGAGCATGAAACCTTCATCCTTCGAAAGGCGCGCCGCTGGATCGAGCCCGCCATTCGCTCTGCGGTCGATCGGCCCAAGATTGTGCTGATCGCGGCGGTCGGCATGCTGGTCATCGGGGCGGCGTCTTTCATGACGCTGGGCCGAGAGTTCATCCCGACCCTCGACGAGGGCGACATCGCCATGCAGGCGTTGCGGGTGCCCTCGGCCTCGCTGGAGCAGTCCCTCGCCATGCAGATGGCGCTAGAGCGCGCCATCAAGGCCCAGCCGGAGGTCGAGACGATGTTCTCGCGCACCGGCACGGCCGAGGCGGCGGTGGACCCGATGCCGCCGAACATCTCGGACAGCGTCATCGTGCTTAGGGACCGCAGGGACTGGCCGGATCCCAACCTTGAGAAGGAAGAGCTGATCGCCCGGATCGAGGAGGTCGCCGCCCAGCAGATCGGCAACAACTTCGAGTTCAGCCAGCCGATCGAACTGCGCTTCAACGAATTGATCTCGGGCGTGCGGACCGACCTCGCCGTCATGGTTTACGGCGACGACTTCGCCACCATGCAACGGGTCGCCGACCAGGTCGCCAACGCCCTGCGTCAGACGCCCGGATCGGCCGACGTCCGCGTCGAGCAGGCGTCGGGCCTGCCGACCCTGACGGTGAGCGTCGACCGGTTCGCGGCGGCCAACTACGGCCTGTCCGCCGCCGACGTCTCCGAAGCGGTCTCCGCCGCCATCGGCGGCGCGGAGGCGGGCCGCATCTTCGAAGGCGACCGTCGCTTCGACGTGGTGGTCCGCCTTCCGGACGCGGCGCGAAACGATCCCGCGGCCCTGGCCGCTCTGCCGATCGTCTCGTCCACCGGCGTGACTGTGCCCTTGTCCTCGGTCGCCCGAGTCCAGAGCGCCGAAGGGCCGAACCAGATCAGCCGCAACAACGGCAGCCGCCGCATGGTCGTTCAGGCCAATGTCCGTGGTCGCGATCTAGGCGGCTTCGTAGCGGACGCTCAAAAGCAGGTCGATCAGATCCAGCTCCCGACCGGGGTCCGCCTCGACTGGGGCGGCCAGTTCGAGAACCTGAAGCGGGCCGAGCAGCGTCTGGGTCTGGTCATCCCGATCGTCTTCGTCCTGATCGGCGTGCTGCTGTTCATGGCCCTCGGCTCGTTCGCGGAGGCCGGTCTGGTGTTCGCCTGCGTGCCTTTGGCCCTCGTCGGCGGCGCCTTGGCGCTTCTCTTGAGGGGCATGCCGTTCTCGGTGTCGGCGGCGGTGGGCTTCATCGCCGTGTCGGGGGTGGCGACGCTCAACGGGCTCGTTCTGATGCAGGCTATCCGTGAACGTCTGCAGGCGGGCGCGGCCCCAAGGCTGGCCGCGATCGAGGGAGCCTTCAGCCGGCTGCGCGCCGTGCTGACGACCGCCCTCGTCGCCATCGTCGGCTTCATCCCGATGGCGATCGCCCATGGCGCGGGGGCCGAGGTGCAGAAGCCTCTGGCGACCGTGGTCATCGGCGGCCTCCTGACCGCCACCGCCCTGACCCTGCTGGTCCTGCCGACCTTCGCGGCCAAGGCCGTGAAGCATCGACAGGCGGAAGGGATCGAGGAATGAGCGGGGCTCACGGAACGGAGCAGGTCCAGCGCCGCACGCTTCTGGCGGTGCTGGCCCTGAACGCTCTGCTGTTCGTGGGCTTGGGAGTCGGCGGCCTCGCCGCCGACTCCAGCGCCCTGCTGGCCAACGCCGTGGACAACGGATCCGACGCGGCCGTCTATCTGATCAGCTTCCTCGCGGTCGGCCGGGCCCTGATCTGGAAGACCCGCGCGGCTCAGGTCTCTGGCGTGATGCTGCTGATCTTCGCGGTCCTCGTCCTGCTCGACGCCCTGCGCCGGACGCTGACCGGGACGGAACCGGTCGGCCCGACCATGATGGTCCTCGCCGTCATCGCCGCGGTCATCAACCTGATCTGCCTCATGCTCATCCGTCGCCAGCAGAGCAGCGACGTCAACATGAAGGCCGCCGAGACCTTCAGCCTCAATGATTTCGCGTCCAACGGCGGCATCCTCGTCGCCGGCGGTCTGGTGATGTGGCTGGACCAGGCTTGGCCCGACTTGGTGGTCGGCGTCCTGGTCGCGGCCATCGCGGCAAAGGGGGGGCTCGACATCCTCGGCGACGCCCGGGCCGCGCGACGCGACGGCGCGGAGGCGGACGCATGAGCCCGCCCCTGATCGACATCGCCTCGGTCCAGCGGTGGCGGAAACTCTTCATCGCCGCTGGCCTGTTCGCCCTGCTGGCCTGGACCGCTCTCGTGCGAGCGCTGCCCGGGCTCGAACACCCGGTCGAGCATCTCGGCCTGGTGGCGATCATGGTCTGTGTGCTCGGACGCGCCTGGTGCTCCCTATACATCGGCGGGCGCAAGAAGCAGGTGATCGTCACCAGCGGACCCTATTCCCTGTGCCGCAATCCGCTCTACGTCTTCAGCGTCATCGGGGCCTTCGGGGTCGGCGCCCAGACCGGCAGCCTCAGCGTCGGCCTCGCGTTCGCCCTGGCCTGCTGGGCGGTCTTCCTGATCGTCGCGAGACGCGAGGAGAGCTACCTAGGGACCGCCTTCGGCAAGACCTACCGGTGGTATTACGAGCGGACCCCGCGCTTCCTTCCGGATCCTCGCCTCTGGCGGGACGAGCCGGAGCTGTCGGTCCGCCCGTCGTTCTTCCTCAAGACCGTCCGCGACGGCTTTGTCTTCCTCCTGGCGCTGCCCGTGTTCGAGGGGCTGGAGCGCCTCCAGGCGATCGGCTGGCTCGACGCCGTCGTCGCATTGCCCTGAGGAGGTCGACGTGGATCGCAAACGTCTCGTCACCCTGCTCAGCGCGATCCTGGCCCTCGCCGCCTTCGCCGCGGGCGCAGCCATGCAAGGCGCCGGTCTTCTCATCCCTGAGCGCTCCAACCTTACCCGCGACTTCCCCTGAGGCCCGATCATGCCCAAGACCCTCCGGCTCAACATTCCCGTCCTCCTTCCTCACGCGCCTGACGCCCAGGATGGATGCGTGGGCCGTCTCATCGCCCTCATGCAGGCCGAGGCGGGCGTGTCCGAGGCGCATCTGGTCGAAGGCGCGGACGGCGCGGAGCTCTGCATCCACTACGATCCGGACCTGCTGTCGCTGGCCCAGGTCAGGAGGCGGGCGCGGCAGGCCGGCGCCGAGGTCAGCGAGCGGTTCGGACATCTGACGGGACGCGTGGACGGCGTCCGCCATGCGCGTCACGCCCGCACGCTCGCGGCCGCCTTGGGCGAGGAAGCCGGCGTCATCGAAGCCGCGCTGGATCCGGCGGGCGCCTTGCGTCTGGAGTTCGACCGCCGGGCCACGAGCCGGGAGAGATTGGTCGAGCGCCTGGCGTCTCTTGGTCTCAAGTTGACGGCGACGTCGGCCGTCGCCAGCCCGCCAGCGGCTGTGGGGCCGGCGCCGCAAGCGGTCCCGGACGTGGCCCCGCAAGCGGCGCCGGACGCGGCGTCGAGGCACGATCCGGAAGACGGCCACGATCACGGACACGCCGAGGGCGACGGACACGACCACGGCCATTCCGAGGGCGACGGCCATGATCATAGCCATGGCGGGGTGCTGGGGCCGAACACGGAGCTGATCTTCGCCGTGGGGAGCGGCGTCGCCCTGACGGTCGGCTGGCTGATCGAGAAATTCGTTCCGGCCCTCCCGGAGGTGCTGCCGTTCGCGCTCTTCCTGATCGCCTACGCCCTGGGCGGCTGGTTCACGGTCGGCGAAGCCATCGGAAACCTGCGGCGCAAGCGGTTCGAGATCGACACCCTGATGCTGGTGGCGGCCGCCGGCGCGGCCGCGCTGGGCGCCTGGGCGGAGGGGGCGCTGCTACTGTTCCTGTTCAGCCTGGGGCACGCGCTCGAGCACTACGCCTTGGGCCGCGCCAAGAAGGCGATCGAGGCGCTGGCGGCCCTGGCGCCGCGCACCGCCCATGTGCGACGCGGCGATCAGGTTGTCGAACTGCCCGTGGAGCAGCTGGAGATCGGCGACCTGGTCGTCGTCCGGCCGAACGAGCGGTTGCCGGCCGACGGCTTCGTGATCAAGGGCACGTCCAGCGTCAACCAGGCGCCGGTCACCGGCGAGAGCATCCCGGTCGACAAGCAGCCGGTCACGGACGCCGAGGAGGCGCGGGCCAGGCCCGCATCGGTCGTGGCGTCGTCGGTGGTCTTCGCCGGCACGATCAATGGCGGCGGCGCGATCGAGATCGAGACGACGCGGCGCTCCAACGACACGACCCTGGCCAAGGTCGTACGGATGGTCAGCGAGGCCGAGACCCAGAAGTCGCCGACGCAGCGCTTCACCGACCGCTTCGAGCGCGTCTTCGTCCCCCTGGTCCTCGGTCTGGCCTTCGTCCTCCTGTTCGCCTGGGTGGTCGTCGACGAGCCGTTCCGCGACAGCTTCTACCGCGCGATGGCGGTGCTGGTGGCGGCGAGCCCCTGCGCCCTGGCCATCGCCACGCCCAGCGCGGTTCTGTCCGGCGTGGCGCGGGCGGCCCGGGCCGGGGTCCTGGTCAAGGGCGGAGCGCCGTTGGAGAACCTGGGCGCGCTGGACGCCATCGCCTTCGACAAGACCGGGACCCTCACCGAAGGCAAGCCGCGGATCACCGATGTCGTGCCCTTCGGCCAGACGACCGAAGACGAACTGCTGAAGATCGCCGTCGCCGTCGAACGGCTCAGCGACCATCCGCTCGCGGAGGCGATCGTCCGGGATGGAAGCCAGCGCCTGGCGACCGCGCCCGCGCGAACCGCGACGGATCTGCGCAGCCTGACGGGGAAAGGTGTCACCGCCCGGCTGGAGGGTGAGGAGATCTGGATCGGCAAGCCGGAGATGTTCGGCGCCGATGGCATCGCGCCGCTCGGCCCCGATACGGAGATCGCCGTCGCCGCCCTGCGCAACGAGGGCCGCACCCTCATGGTGGTGCGGCAGGGAAACAAGGACCTCGGCATCATCGGGCTTCTGGACACGCCCCGGGCGAAGGCGCGCGAGACGCTGACGGCGCTGCGCGCGCTCGGCATCCGCCGGATGATCATGATCTCGGGCGACCATCAGAAGGCCGCCCAGGCGGTCGCCGGGCAGGTCGGCCTGACCGAGGCCTGGGGCGACCTGATGCCGGAGGACAAGGTCGAGGCCATCAAGAAACTGCGGGCGGAGGCCAAGGTCGCCATGGTCGGAGACGGGGTCAACGACGCCCCGGCGATGGCGACGGCGACCGTGGGCGTCGCCATGGGAGCGGCCGGATCGGACGTCGCCCTGGAGACGGCCGACGTCGCCCTGATGGCCGACGACCTGTCCAAGCTGCCGTTCACCCTCGGCCTCAGCCGGCAGACCCGCCGCATCATCCGTCAGAATCTGTTCGTCAGCCTCGGCGTGGTGGCCTTCCTCGTTCCGGCGACGATCTTCGGGCTCGGCATCGGTCCGGCGGTGGCCCTCCACGAGGGGTCGACGCTGCTGGTCGTCTTCAACGCGCTGCGTCTGCTCGCCTGGCGCGGCCCGCGAGAGGCCGCGTGAACTCGTAAACCCCAAGCACAGGAGAACCCCTATGAAACGCATCGGATGGGTCAGCGTGATCGCGCTCTTCCTTCTCGTCTCGGTGTTCGGCTTCGGCATGTTGTCCCGCCAGGCCGCGAGACCGTCCGCGACCCCAGCGGTCGATGCCCGGCCCATCGATCAACACGCTGGCCACAGCGACGCGGCGGCCGACAGCCCGGCGACCCGGTCCTACAAGGAGGCCAACGCCCGGATGCATTCGGCCATGGAGATCGAGTACAGCGGCGACGCCGACGTCGACTTCATGCGTGGCATGATCGCCCACCACGAGGGCGCGGTCGCCATGGCCAGGATCGCGCTCGAGCACGGCTCCGATCCGGAGGTACGCGGCCTCGCCCAGGAGGTCATCCGGACCCAGGAGGCGGAGATCGTCCGCATGCGGGTGTGGCTGGCCACCCGCGAGAGCCGGCCGAACTAGGCCGATGGGCTCGAAGCGGTCCACGATTCACAGCCGGGCGCCCCGCTGGCGTCCCGGCAAATACCGCGCCCGGGGCCGGTCCCGGCGCCCCCGTCCGCCGGCGCCGTTTCGCCCGATCCGGGACACACTGATCGCGGTGGGGGTCAGCCTGACGGCCGCTCTCGTCGTCTTCTGCGTGGCCGTCCCCTTGGCGACGACCTATCGGATCCCCCTATACGTCGCATTCGGCGGGGTGATGCTGCCGTTGAGCGCTCTGACGTTCCGTATGGCGGCAAAGGACCCTACGGGCCGGCTGATGGCCGTGATCATGGCACTGGTCTGCCTTCTCGGAACTGCGGCCTTGTACACCGGTCGCGACCAGATCAGCCTCAACCCCCACAGGCACACCATCTCAGGCGACGGCGGTTCTGTCGGGTCCAACGGATGACGGTCGGGGAGGCGACCACGCAGGCTCCGGTTCGGATCGCGCGCGGGGGATGGCTCGACGTCCTACGCTTCGTCGCGGCCGCCCTGATCATCCTCTACCATTTCCGCGAGGCCGCGCCCGTTGCGCTCGGCGAGGTTCATCCCGTCTTCGACCGCGGCTATCTGCTGACGAACTTCTTCATCATCGACTCCGGCTATGTCCTCGCCAGGATCTACGGCGACGGCTTCGCAGGCCGGACGATCCCGCTGCGATCCTATGTGCGCCAACGCCTTCTGCGCGTCGTCCCGTCTCATCTGGTGGTCATCGGCACCCTGGCGCTGCTCGTCGCGGTGGCCGCTCTGGCCGGGATCGCACCGAGCAATCCGCAGTGGTTCGACTGGGGCCAGCTGCCGGCCCAGGCCCTGCTCATGCAAGCCTATGGCGTACCCGGCGGCCAAGGCTGGAATGCGCCCACCTGGACCCTGTCCGCCCTATTGGGTTGTTATCTCCTCCTGCCGTGGATTTGTCGCGCCCTCTGGCGGCTGGGCCCCGGGACCGTCGTGGTCGGTGCGGTGGTCCTGTTGCTGGTCGCGGACTGGGCCAGCCGGAGCTGGCTTGGCGATCCCCTTTTCCGCCTTCCCCTGCGGTTCGGCTTCGTCCGGGCGCTGCCGCTGTTTCTGCTGGGGATGGCCGCCGCCCTGATGGGCGCGCGCCGCTATGTGGCGCCGAGATGGGCCGGGCGCGTCGGTCTGGCCGCCATGGCCGGCTTTGTCGTGGCGCAGGCGATCGGGGACCTCGCCCTGATCTCGCTGATCCTGTTGACCATCCTGATCTGGGCGGCCGGAGCCCTGCCGGTGGCGCGGCCGTCGCGTTTGATCGAGCAACTCGGCCTGATGGCCTTCGCCATGTTTCTCACGAATGAGGTAACCCGGATCGTCTGGTTCGGCGCGTTCGACGCACTCGGTCAAGCGGACTGGTCGCTGGCTGTGCGCTGGGGCGTCTGGGCAGCCGGCCTGATCACGGCCTTCGTCGGCGCGGCGATTTTCCGCTACGGTTTCGACCGCCCCGTCCAGGCGTGGCTCAATCCGCCGAGACCCCGGACGCCGCTCCCACGGACGAGCGCCGATCGACCGATCGCCTGACAACGTCAGTCGTCCTCATCGGGTTCGTGTGTAAGGGCTGTCTGGCCGTCCGCCTTGAAGGGCGTCGCGCGGGCGAATTCGCAGCAGCATCTGCTAGAAGCGGTTCGGGGCGCACAGCGACGTAGGCAGCCCGCCCCGCGCTTTCCAGCTCAGGCTCGGGATGCTGCCGCCCGCACAAGCGTGTAGTCTGTCCGCCTTGCACACATCCTCATCTCCATGAACGATATCCCGGTCCGCCAGAACTTGCCCGATAGCCTCAAGCTGATGCGTGCGCGTCAGGAGATGTTCCATCGTGCGAAACTGATGTTCATCGCGCAACTGGTGCTGACCGTCCTGTTGCCAGTCATCGGGGCGGTCGCTGGCCTATTCATGGAGCAGCTGCGCTCGACGGTCGCCTTCTTCAGCCTGCTGGTGACGATCCTCGACATCACGGTGCTGGATCGCGCCCAGCGGCGCTTCGTGCGCAATGGCGCCAAGATCGCCGAATGCTTCGACTGCGCTGTGCTGCGCCTGCCCTGGAATACCCTAAGCGCGGGCAAGCGTCCTGATCCGGAGATGATCGACTCCGCCGCAGAGGCCTGGAGCCGACGTCACGACGACAAGGGCATCGTGGACTGGTATCCGACCGAAACGGGCGAGACGAGCCTGGAGGCGGGTCGGCTTTTGTGCCAGCGTAGCAGCCTTTGGTACGACGCCACACTTCGACGCTTCAACGGCTCGATCGCGCTCGGATTATCCTGGTTCATCCCTACTGCCTTCCTGACGGCCTGCTGGTGGACCCGACTGCCCTTAAGCGAGTTCGCGGTGACCTGCATGCCGGTCGCGCCGGTGCTGGTCTGGTCAGTACGCGAGCATTTTCGCCAGAAGGACACCGCCGAAAGCCAAGATCAAACGAAGGCTGAGTTGGAGGGCTTTCTGTCCCGGATCGAAGCCGGAGCCATGTCTCCCGATGATGCCGAGGAGGCCGCCCGCAGCGTTCAGAACGCCCTGTACGCGCGGCGAGTGTCTAGTCCGCTCATCATGCCGGGACTGTACGAACTGCGCCGGGCCTATCTCGAGCGGGCCATGAAAGCCGGCGTCGCGGCGCGGGTACGCGACGCCGGCTCATCGGCGTGACGCGTCAGGACGCCGGGAAGAAGTCGCCGAAGATCGACTTCCATATCCGGACGGCCTCCCCCTCGCTCCCCTGAGTTTCGGCGCGATAGGCCCGGGTCGCCGCCATCTCGGCGTCCCGAAGGGTCTGCCGAGCGGCGGCGCATTTGGCGGGCGTCATCTCGTCCGACACAGGTGGGCCGAGACCCGCCGGGTCCGGCCAGATGTCGCCCACGCTGGCCTGCGCCGCAGCGAAGAACCGCCGGGCTTCGTCGGGGAAGGTGTTGAACGGGCCGTCGACCAGATCGAGCGCCATCACCTCGATGAGGAACCCGGGCTCGATCGGCTTGCCGTTGGCCCGGTTCCAGCTCTTCAGCATCTTCACCAGAGGTACCCAGTTGCCTCCCAACGCCTTGTTCTTGGCGGTCGTCAGGTCGTTGTGAGTGGCGGGATTGGTCTTGATCCACTTGCCGAGCTGTTCGTCCGGGATCTCGTAGTCCGAGCCGGACTCAAAGGCGGGTACGACGTCGAGACTGACGACCTTGCCTTCCTCGTGCTGGGTCTGGTGACGTTTTTCGAACCACACGGTTATGCAGCGCCGGTCCCGCTCGACTTGATCCCGCCCATAGGCGTCCACCAGGCAGGCCTCCAGATCGTCGAGCACGCCTTTCGGATGGGCGTTGCGCCGGTGCGCTTCCTTGGCGCCGAGACAAACGAAGATGTCGATGTCCTTGAGCGGCTTGGTCTTAGTGTGCCGGCCGTAGGATCCGGTCAGGAAGTCGTGGTCGACGTCGAAGGCCGCCTGCACCTTGGCGCGGACATCCTTCTGGCGGCGGCTCGCGTCGTCCTTTTCGGTCTGGGTCAGCTCCAGACGGCTCTTGAACGTCGCGAAGGCGTCCTTCACCTTGCTCATGCGGGCCTCCAGTAGTTGAGACCGGCGGTGATGTCGTGGGTGGCGATCGCCGTCCCCGTCGAACGGCTAACGAGTCCCGTGGTCGCGAGGTGCGAGGCGCTGGACATGCCGGCGACGTCCGGCCGGCCCCGTTGGCTGGTCAGGATGATGCGGTAGACGCATCCCGCCGGGGGTCGGCCGACCTTATCGATCGTGCGCTGGACATGGTCGCGGTCCACCCACATGTCGTCATCGACGCCGCTTCCGTCATAGGTGACGGGGAAGTCCCAGCGGAGCTGGAGGGTGCTGGAGCCTGGCTTGAAGAACTCGATGGTCACCACCTTGAGGTGGCCACTCTGCAGCCAGGTGCGGACAGCCGGTCCTACCACGGTCCAGTCGTCGACGAGCTGGGCGGGGGAAAGGCCCGCAGCTTGGATGATCCTATTCAGCTGGTTGCGGATATGGTCGGCCACGAAGGCGGCGGTGTGGGTGCGGGTATAGGTGAAGGTGGAGACGGCCATCAGCGCGCGGCTCCCCAATCAATGGTCAGAGCGGGCTGGGCGCTGGCCTGGGCTCCGGACGCGCCCTCGGCGTCCGCCGGAGTTTCGTCCAGGGCGTGGACGACCAGACGCGGCGCCCGGCTCTTCAGAGTCTCAGCAACCCAATCTAGATCCGCTGGATCGCACGGGACATAGAGGGTCCACGGCTTGCCGGTCGGGTTCCAATCCAGCGGCGCCACCTCGCTGCCGAGGCTGAGGGCGTCGGCACCGTAGGCTCCGTAGATCACTAGGCGGTGACCGTCGCCCTTGAGCGTCAGCGGGTGATCCGCATAGTGATCCTCCGACAACAGGCTCGCCATGACGCTGGCGGCGGCCGTCAATTGTCCGGCGTCCACCGAGTCTGGATGAGTAATCAGGTTCACGATTTCCGCCCAAGTTTCCGCCCCGGTTCGCAACGGCACGGCGGCGATGTCCCTACGCAGCTTCACGGCCCACCTCCTTCCCGGCCTGAGCCGCCGCCTTGAGTGCCGCCAGAATCTGCTGGCTCGACAGGAGATTGGGGTCGCGCGCCGTCGCGAGCGAGCCGGCGAGGGCGCTCACCACGGCCTTGCGGAGGCGCCGACCGTCCATGCCGTTGGAGGCGCTGACGAAGAGACCCATGTCCCGCGCCAAGCCGGCAATCGCCGGCCATTGGCGACCGAGGCCTTCCAGGGTGTCGCGGATGATTTCAGCACGCGCTTCGGCGTTGGGCGGCGGGATGTATTCGATAAGATCAGCCCGCGAGAGGAAGGCGTCGTCGACCGCCTGAGGGTAGTTGGTGGTTGCGATAAGCAGGATGTTCCTGTGCTTCTGAGTCAGCAGGTCGAGGCTCGCCAGCACCGCATCGGTGGCCCGGTGGACATCGACCGGATTGGCTTCCAGGCTCATCTTTTTGCGATCGGCCGCAAGGGTTTCGACCTCGTCCAGGAGAACGACGGCGAAGCCGCCCATGCCGGCTTCGGGGATGGTCTGGTTGAAGAGGGTCCCCACCTGCTGCTGGCTCTTGCCCAGCGAGGCGCTGGCGAGGCCGTGGGGATCGATCTGCAGGAAGTTGACCTTGGACGGCCGCAACATGGCCGCGACCTTGGTCGCCAAGCCTCGGGCGAGGGTGGTCTTGCCGGTCCCTGGAGGACCAGCGAGCACCATCAGGCCGTGCAAGGGCGCCACGTCGAAGGAGACTGACCGTCGCACGGTCAGGGCGAGCATCGCCTGCGCGATCAGGCGATCTTTGATGGCCTGGTCCATCTTGATCGAGTCCCATGCGGACTCGAACGTGGTGTCGGGAAGGGTGCAGCGGTAAGCAACGCCGGAGTTCATAGAGAGGGGCCTTTTCGGTTCAGAGGAATGATCCGGGAAGGCGCTCCATCGCGGCGACGGTTGTGCGCACGCGATCACGATGCATAAGATCGCGCCGCCGACCCGGAATGAGTCGGTATCGGAGAGAGGGCGGCCTTCTTTTAAGACCTGCCAGTCGGGAACGGTCGTCCTCTCCCCACCATGTTCACGCTCAATTCAGTAGCCACGCTCCATCATCTGGTACGCAGGCCGCGCCCCTACTCAGCGCGGGCAGTCGATCGAATTGAATGGAATCGGAACAGCCGTAGCCCAACCCATATCGACAGCTTATGTGCCGAGTCGCAGGGCAGGGAAAGGGGCTGTTAACCTACCCTCATTCTTGAGCCGATTCGTGTCACGGGTTCAAGGGCGCGTCAAGATATTGTGGTAAGATGCGCGCCAAGCGCAAGACTGAGGGGTCCGAGCTGTGCTGGTCGGATGATAGAGCCCAAGAAGGCTAGGAAGGCGTGCTCCGCATCTGCAGAAGTCGGATAATCGCTACGCCAGTTCCTGAAACACTGGGAAACTGGAGTGTCCTTCAAACTGGCGCGCAGCGGC
>JAFLCT010000064.1 GCA_017302335.1 Caulobacterales bacterium
ATCCGCAGACGCGGTTCGCAGGAACGACCTGAGACCCTGTTCTTTGCAGTGACCCAGGACTTCAACGGCCTTCGCGGGCGACTGCGTGGGCCGATCGTTTTTGCGAAACGTGCGTACTCTGAAGGCCTCAGCGCCTGAAGACCTCCGGTCTTTGAAATGGTTCACAGGGACGCAGGTTCGCCTGCTTGGGAAAAACAACCGATATGGATCAGAGCATCCGCATCAGGCTGAAGGCCTTCGATCACCGCGTCCTCGACTTTTCGACGCGCGAGATCGTGAATACCGCCAAGCGCACGGGCGCGACCGTTCGTGGTCCGATCCCGCTGCCCACCCTGATCGAAAAGTTCACCGTGAACCGCTCGCCGCACGTCGATAAGAAGTCGCGCGAGCAGTTTGAAATCCGCACGCACAAGCGCGTGCTCGACATCGTCGACCCCACCCCGCAGACCGTGGACGCGCTCATGAAGCTCGACCTGTCCGCCGGTGTGGACGTCGAGATCAAGATTTAATCGAGAAAGAGGCGGGATCCGATGCGCACGGGCGTGATCGCCAAGAAGCTGGGCATGACCCGCGTGTTCGCCGATGACGGCGCGCACGTTCCGGTCACCGTGCTCCAGCTAGACGGCTGCCAGGTCGTCGGCCAACGCACTCAGGAGCGGGACGGCTACGTCGCCCTGCAACTGGGCGCTGGTACGAAGAAGGCCAAGAACACCAACAAGGCTCAGCGGGAGTCCTTCGCCAAGGCGCAGGTCGAACCCAAGGCCTATGTCACCGAGTTCCGCGTCGATGCGGACGGTCTGCTGGACGTGGGCGCCGAACTGTCGGCCGACCACTTCATCGCCGGTCAGAAGGTCGACATCCAGGGCGAGACCATCGGTAAGGGCTTCGCCGGCGCCATGAAGCGCTGGAACTTCGGCGGTCTGCGCGCGACGCACGGCGTGTCGGTGTCGCACCGCTCGCACGGCTCGACCGGCAACCGTCAGGACCCGGGCCGTACGTTCCCGGGCAAGAAGATGGCCGGTCACCTGGGTCAGGAAGTCGTCACCACCCAGAACCTGACCGTCGTCCGCGTGGACGCCGAGCGCGGCCTGATCCTGATCAAGGGCGCTGTCCCGGGTCACGACGGCAGCTACGTCAAGGTTCGCGACGCCATCAAGAAGGCCCGCCCGGCCGACGCCCCGTTCCCCGGCGGCGTGAAGTCGAACAAGGCCGCGGCTCAACCGGCCGCCGAGACGCCCGCTGAAGAAGCGTCGGCCGTCGAAGCGACCGAAGGCGGTGAAGCGTAATGAAACTCTCGGTCATCAAACTCGACGGCAAGGCCTCGGGCGACGTTGAACTGTCGGACGCCGTCTTCGGCATCACCGACATCCGCGGCGACCTGCTGGCCCGTTACGTCAACTGGCAGTTGGCCAAGCGCCGCGCCGGGACCCACAAGGTTCAAACCCGCAACGAGAACTCTCGTACGGGCAAGAAGATGTACAAGCAGAAGGGCACCGGCGGCGCTCGTCACGGTTCGCGCCGTGCGCCGCAGTTCGTCGGCGGCTCGCGCGCCTTCGGCCCGATCGTCCGCGATCACGGCTTCTCGCTGCCGAAAAAGGTCCGCGCCCTGGCCCTACGTCACGCCCTGTCGTCCAAGGCCAAGGCCGGTGAGCTGGTCGTGGTCGACACCGTCTCGGTGAAGGACGCCAAGACCGCCGCCCTGCGCGAGCAGTTCGGCAAGCTGGGCTGGACCAAGGCCCTGATCATCGCCGGCCCGGAAGTCGATACGAACTTCGGCCTGGCCGCTCGCAACATCCCGCACATCGACGTGCTGCCGAACGCCGGTCTGAACGTCTATGACATCCTGCGGGCCGACAAGCTGGTGCTGACCAAGGCCGCCGTCGAGGCGATCGAGGCCCGCTTCGCCAAGAAGGAGGCCGCGTGATGGCCGGCGCGCAACCCACCGCCAAGCATTACGACACCATCCTGGCTCCGGTGATCACCGAGAAGTCCACGATCCTGTCGGAGCAGAACAAGGTCGTCTTCCGCGTGGCCGACACGGCCTCCAAGGACGAGATCGCCGCGGCGGTCGAAAGCCTGTTCAAGGTCAACGTCGTCAAGGTCAACACCCTGGTTCAAAAGGGCAAGACCAAGCGGTTCCGGGGCATCCTGGGTCGCCGCGTCGACATCAAGAAAGCGATCGTGACGCTGGCCGAGGGCCAGTCGATCGACGTCACCACGGGGCTTTGATCCGATGGCTCTGAAGACTTACAATCCGACGTCGCCGGGCCGCCGCGCCCTGGTGCTGGTCGACCGTTCCGAGCTGCACAAGGGCCGCCCGGAGAAGTCGCTCGTCGAAGGCCTGACCAAGTCGGGCGGACGTGGCCAGGGCGGCCGTGTCGCTGTTCGCTTCCGCGGCGGCGGCGCCAAGACCCTGTACCGCAAGATCGACTTCAAGCGTCGCAAGTTCGACGCCATCGGCACGGTCGAGCGTCTGGAATACGACCCGAACCGCACCGCCTTCATCGCCCTGGTGACCTACGCCGACGGCGAGAAGACCTACATCATCGCGCCCCAGCGCCTTAAGGCCGGCGACACCGTCGTGGCTGGCGAAAAGGTCGATGTGAAGCCGGGCAACGCCATGCCGCTGCGCTCGATGCCGGTCGGCACCATCATCCACAACGTGGAGATGAAGCCGGGCAAGGGCGCTCAGTTGGCCCGTTCGGCCGGGGCCTACGCCCAACTGGTCGGCCGCGATCAGGGCTACGCCCAGATCCGTCTCGGCTCGGGCGAGCTGCGCATGGTCCTGGACGGCTGCATGGCCACGGTGGGCGCGGTGTCGAACCCCGACCACATGAACCAGAACCTGGGCAAGGCCGGCCGCAAGCGTCACATGGGCTTCCGCCCGCACGTCCGCGGCGTCGCCATGAACCCGATCGACCACCCGCACGGTGGTGGTGAAGGCCGGACCTCTGGCGGTCGCACCCCGGTTACGCCGTGGGGCAAGGACACCAAGGGCACCCGCACCCGCAAGAACAAGGCGACGGACAAGTTCATCATCCGTACCCGCCACGTGAAGAAGGCTCGCTAAGATATGGCCCGCTCCTCCTGGAAAGGCCCGTTCGTCGACGGGTACCTGCTCAAGAAGGCCGACGCCGCTTCGACGTCGGGCCGCAAGGACGTGATCAAGACCTGGTCGCGCCGCTCCACCATCCTGCCGCAGTTCGTCGGCCTGACCTTCGGGGTCCACAACGGCCAGAAGCACGTGCCGGTGTCGGTCTCCGAAGAAATGGTCGGCATGAAGTTCGGCGAGTTCGCCCCGACCCGGAACTTCCCGGGCCACGCGGCGGACAAGAAGGCCAAGAGGAAGTAACCGATGGCCCAGACCAAGAACGCCCGTCGCGTCGGCGCCACCGAAGCTCGCGCCAAGGTGACCAACGTCCGCATCAGCCCGCAGAAGCTGAACCTGGTGGCCGCCTCGATCCGCGGCCTGCCGGTGCAGAAGGCTCTGAACGAGCTGGAATTCAGCCGCAAGCGCATCGCCATCGACGTGCGCAAGGCGCTGTATTCGGCCGTCTCGAACGCCGAGAACAACCACAACCTCGACATCGACTCCCTGGTCGTGGCCGAGGCCTTCGTGGGCAAGAACCTGGTGATGAAGCGTTTTGCGAGCCGCGCTCGCGGCCGCTCGTCGCGCATCCTGAAACCGTTCAGCGAGATCACCATCGTGGTCCGTGAAGCCGGCGAGGCCGCCTGATGGGTCAGAAAATCAATCCGATCGGTTTCCGCCTCGGCGTGAACCGCACCTGGGACAGCCGCTGGTACGCCGGCGGCGCCGACTACGCCCGCCTGCTGCATCAGGACCTGAAGCTGCGCACGTGGCTGAAAGAGCGCCTGTCGGGCGCCGGCGTGTCGCGCATCATCATCGAGCGTCCGCACAAGAAGTGCCGCGTGACGATTTACGCCGCCCGTCCGGGCGTCGTGATCGGCAAGAAGGGCGCCGACATCGAGAAGCTGCGCAAGGACATCGCGGCCCGCACCGAAGGCGAGGTTCACCTGAACATCGTCGAGGTCCGCAAGCCGGAAACCGACGCCCAGTTGATCGCCGAGGGCATCGCCCAGCAACTGGAACGCCGCATCGCCTTCCGTCGCGCCATGAAGCGCGCCATGCAGTCGGCCATGCGTCTGGGCGCCAAGGGCGTTCGGATCAACGTTTCGGGTCGCCTGGGCGGCGCCGAGATCGCCCGTATGGAATGGTACCGCGAAGGCCGCGTGCCGCTGCACACCCTGCGCGCCGACATCGACTACGGCTTCTACGAAGCCAAGACGACCTACGGCATCATCGGCATCAAGGTCTGGGTCTTCAAAGGCGAAGTGCTGGAGCACGATCCGATGGCCCAGGACAAGCGTTGGGCCGCTGAAGCCTCGGGTCCTTCGTCCAACGAAGGCCGTGAGCGCGGTGGTCCCCGCGGCGACCGCGGCCCGCGCCGCGACCGCGGCCGTGGTGGTGAGAACTAAGTCATGCTGCAACCGAAGAAGACCAAATACCGCAAGGCCTTCAAGGGCCGCATCCATGGCTCGGCCAAGGGCGGCTTCTCGCTGAACTTCGGCGCCTATGGCCTGAAGACCATGGAGCCGGAACGCATCACCGCGCGTCAGATCGAGGCGGCTCGCCGCGCGATCACTCGCCAGATGAAGCGTCAGGGCCGGGTGTGGATCCGCGTGTTCCCCGACCTGCCGGTCACCGGCAAGCCGGCCGAAGTCCGCATGGGCAAGGGCAAGGGCGCCGTGGATCACTGGGCCGCCCGCGTGGCCCCGGGCCGCATCATGTTCGAAATCGACGGCGTGCCGGACGACGTGGCCCGCGAGGCGCTGCGCCTGGGCGCCGCCAAGCTGCCGGTTCGCACCAAGGTGGTCACCCGCCTCGACGCCGGCATCATCACGGAGCACGCGGCATGACCAAGATCGCCGACCTGCGGTCCATGACGACCGACCAACTGGGCGACCAGCTTCTGTCCCTGAAAAAGGAACAGTTCAACCTGCGCTTCCAGGCCGCCACCGGCCAGATGGAGAAGACCCATCGCGTTTCGGAAGTGCGCAAGGACATCGCCCGCATCTCGTCGCTGCTGCGCGAGAAGCAGCGCGCGTCCGCCTAAGGAGACACGAATATGCCCAAGCGAATTCTGGAAGGCGTGGTCGTGTCCGACAAGGGCGACAAGACCGTCGTCGTCAAGGTCGAACGCACCCTGCTGCACCCGGTCCTGAAAAAGACCGTGCGTCTGTCCAAGAAGTACCACGCCCACGACGAAGGCAACGCGCTGAAGGTCGGCGACGTGGCCCGCATCGTCGAGTGCGCCCCCAAGTCCAAGCTGAAGCGTTGGGAAGTCCTTTCCACCGCCTCGGCTTCGTAAGAAGAAGGATCGGATCCCATGATCCAGATGCAAACTAACCTGGAGGTGGCCGACAATTCGGGCGCTCGCCGGGTCATGTGCATCAAGGTGTTGGGCGGCTCCAAGCGCCGCTACGCCTCGGTGGGCGACACTATCGTCGCCTCGGTGAAGGAAGCCATTCCGCGCGGCCGCGTGAAGAAGGGCGACGTCGTGCGCGCCATCGTCGTGCGCACCGCCAAGGACATCCAGCGCAAGGACGGCTCGGTCATCCGTTTCGACAAGTCGGCCGCCGTCATCGTCAACAAGCAGAACGAGCCGGTCGGCACGCGCATCTTCGGCCCGGTTCCGCGTGAACTGCGCGCCAAGAACCACATGAAGATCATCTCGCTGGCCCCGGAGGTCCTGTAACCATGGCCGCCAAGATCAAGAAGGGCGACAAGGTCGTCCTGCTGACCGGCAAGGACAAGGGCCGCACCGGCAATGTCCTGAAGGTCCTCCCCGCCGAGAACCGTGTCCTGGTTGAGGGCCTGAACATGGTTCAGCGTCACACGCGCCCGACCCAGGCCGATCCCCAGGGCGGCATCAAGAACAAGGAAGCGTCGATCCACCTGTCGAACGTCGCGATCGCCGACGCCAACGGCAAGGCGACCCGCGTCGGCTTCCGCATCGACGGCGACAAGAAGGTCCGCGTCGCCAAAACGACGGGAGACGTCATCTGATGGCCGACACCAAATACACGCCGCGCCTTAAGGCCGACTACGTTTCGCGCATCCGCGGCGAGATGAAGTCGAAGTTCGGCTACACCAACGAGATGCAGGTGCCCAAGCTGGACAAGATCGTCCTGAACATGGGCGTGGGCGAGGCCGTGGCCGACTCCAAGAAGGCGACGGCCGCCCTCAAGGACCTGACCGCCATCGCCGGCCAAAAGGCCGTGCCGACCAAGGCCCGCAACTCGATCGCCGGCTTCAAGCTGCGCGAAGGCATGGTCATCGGCGGCAAGGTCACGCTGCGCGGCGATCAGATGTACGAGTTCCTGGACCGGTTCATCACCATCGCCCTGCCGCGCGTGAAGGACTTCCGGGGCCTGAAGGGCACGTCGTTCGACGGTCGCGGCAACTACGCCACCGGTCTGAAGGAGCACATCGTGTTCCCCGAGATCAACTACGACCAGATCGACCAGATGTGGGGCATGGACATCGTCGTCTGCACCACGGCCAAGACCGACGAGGAGGCCAAGGCCCTTCTCGCCGAGTTCAAGTTCCCGTTCGTGAACTGAGCGGGAAGGAAAGAGCACTATGGCTAAGAAGTCCGCCGTCAACCGCAACAACCGGGTCAAGGCCCTGGTCGCCAAGTTCGCCGACAAGCGCGCCGCGCTGAAAGCGATCGCCAACGACGAGAGCCTGCCGCTAGAGGAGCGCTTCGATGCGCGCCTGAAGCTGGCCGCCCTGCCGCGCAACTCGGCCCCGACGCGCATTCGCAACCGCTGCGACGTCACCGGCCGCCCGCGCGCCTACTATCGCAAGCTCAAGATGAGCCGGATCGCCCTGCGCGAACTGGGCAACCTGGGTCAGATCCCCGGCCTGACGAAGTCGAGCTGGTAAGGGGAGGCATACAGTCATGATGATCAACGATCCCCTCAGCGACATGATCGCGCGCATCAAGAACGCGGCCCAGCGCCGTCGTTCCACGGTGCTGACCCCGGCCTCGCGCCTGCGCCAGCGCGTCCTCGACGTGCTGCAAGACGAAGGCTACATCCGCGGCTACAGCCTGGTTCAAAACCCGGGCGAATTTCCGCAGTTCCAGATCGAGCTGAAGTATTTCGACGGCCGTCCGGTGATCGCCGAGATCAGCCGCGTGTCGAAGCCCGGCCGTCGCGTCTATTCGGCCATCGGCGACCTGAAGCCGATCAAGAACGGCCTCGGCATCTCGATCCTTTCGACTTCGAAGGGCGTCATGTCCGACGCCGCCGCTCGCGACGCCAATGTCGGCGGCGAAGTCCTGTGCAGGGTCTACTGATATGTCCCGTATCGGCAAGAAAACCATCACCGTGCCGAAGGGCGTGACCGTCACGCTCGACGGCCAGACCGTCACCGTCAAGGGTCCCAAGGGCGAGCGCTCCTGGACCGTGGCCGAAGAGATCGAGGTCAAGCAGGAAGGCGAAGAGCTGTCCCTGACCCCGCGTTCGGACACGCCGCGCGCTCGCGCCATGTGGGGCCTGTCGCGCACCCTGGTCGACAACATGGTCACCGGCGTCACCACCGGCTTCGAGAAGACCCTCGAACTGGTTGGCGTGGGTTACCGCGCCGCGATGAAGGGCGAGGCCCTGTCGTTGCAGCTCGGCTTCTCGCACGATGTCGACATCCAGCCCCCGGCTGGCGTGTCGTTCGCCACGCCCAAGCAGACCGAGATCAAGATCTCGGGCGCCGATAAACAGGCCGTCGGTCAGATCGCCGCCGTCATCCGCAAGCTGCGTCCGCCGGAGCCGTACAAGGGCAAGGGCGTCCGCTACGCCGGCGAGACCGTGCGTCGCAAGGAAGGCAAGAAGAAGTAAGTCATGGCTCTCTCTCTTCAACAGCAAGCCAAGCGCCGCGCCGAGCGCACTCGCCGCCGCCTGAAGGCCGTCGCCAACGGCCGTCTGCGCCTGTCGGTCAATCGGTCGGACAAGAACATCTCGGCCCAGATCATCGACGACGCCCAGGGCGTCACGATCGCTTCGGCCTCGTCGCTGGAAGGCGGCAAGGGGTCCAAGGGTTCGGACGTCGCGGCCGCCGCCAAGATCGGCAAGCTGATCGCCGAACGCGCCATGGAAAAGGGCGTCAAGGACGTCGTCTTCGACCGCGGCGGCTACATCTATCACGGACGGGTGAAGGCGTTGGCGGAAGCCGCGCGTGAAGCCGGCCTGAACTTCTAAGGGACGCGACAGATGGCGCAACAACCCCAACGCGGCGGCGGCGATCGCAATCGTCGTGACAACCGCAACGCTCCCGCCGTCGAGGGTCCGGAATCGGACATCGTCGAGAAGCTGGTGCACATCAACCGCGTCGCCGCGACCGTCAAAGGCGGCCGCCGGTTCTCGTTCGCGGCCCTGATGGTCGTCGGCGACGGCAAGGGCCGCGTCGGCTTCGGTCACGGCAAGGCGCGCGAAGTGCCGGAAGCCATCCGCAAGGCGACCGAAGAAGCCAAGAAGACCATGATCAAGGTTCCGCTGCGCGAGAACCGCACCCTGCACCACGACGGCAACGGCCGTTGGGGCGCTGGCAAGATCATGATGCGTGCGGCCCCTCCGGGCACCGGCGTCATCGCCGGCGGTCCGATGCGCGCCGTGCTGGAAACCCTGGGCGTCCAGGACGTGGTGGGCAAGTCGACGGGTTCGTCGAACCCCTACAACATGGTGCGCGCCACCTTCGAAGCTCTGAAGGTCCAGTCGTCGCCGCGTCAGATCGCCTCCAAGCGCGGCAAGAAGGTCTCGGACCTGATGGGCCGCCGCAATGACGGCGCTTCGTCGCCCGAAGCCGTGGAGTCCTAAGACATGGCCAAGAAAGACACCGCCACCGTCACCGTGCGCCAAACCGGCAGCCCGATCCGTCGCAAGTCGGATCAACGCGCCACCCTGGCGGGCCTGGGCCTGAACCGCGTGGGTCGTGAATCGACCCTGGAGGACACCCCCTCCGTGCGCGGCATGATCGCCAAGGTCGCCCACATGGTCGAAGTGGTCGAGAAGTAAGACGTTCCGGGCGTTCCGCCCGGTCCGAATGATGAAGTGTTAGTGGGCGAGTGGTGAGCGTAGGGCTTGCTGTTCGCTCACTTTTTGCTCACTAGCACTCCTCACCAAAATCAACGCCGAGTCTGGCCCAGCCAGGCGCTAGCACCCGAAAGGATCAGGCACATGAAACTGAACGAAATCCGCGACAACGAAGGCGCCCACAAGAAGCGTATGCGCGTCGGCCGGGGCCCCGGCTCGGGCAAGGGCAAGACCTCGGGCCGCGGCGTCAAGGGCCAGAAGTCCCGCTCGGGCGTCGCCATCGGCGGCTTCGAGGGCGGCCAGATGCCGCTGTATATGCGTATGCCCAAGCGCGGCTTCAACAATCCGAACGCGCTGAAGCTGGCGGAAGTGAACCTGTGGCGTCTGCAAGACGCCATCGACGCCAAGAAGCTGGACATCAAGAGCGAGATCAACGGCGAGGCCCTGGTGGCCGCCGGCGTGATCCGTCGCGTCAAGGACGGCGTGCGTCTGCTGGGCACCGGCGAGATCAAGGGCAAGCTGAACCTGGTCGTCTGGTCGGCTTCGGCCGGCGCGATCAAGGCCGTCGAGGCGGCTGGCGGTTCTGTGACGCAACAGCGCATCGAGGCCGAGGCCAAGGCCGCCGCCCGTGTCGAAAAGCGTAACGCCGCCAAGGGCAAGGCCCCGGCGCCGAAGGCCCCCAAGGGCGACGCCAACAAGGTCTCCGCCCGCGCCAAGCGCACGGCCGCGAAATAAGATCGAAGGGCGCCCTCGCCACGGGGGCGCCCTTCGCCTATCTGAACGCCTGGGCCGGACTCGCGTCCCTTGGGCCGCGTTCTGACAGTCGGGGTTTAGACACATGGCTTCGGCCGCCGAACAACTCGCAGCAAACATGAATATCGGCTCGTTCGCCAAGGCGACCGAGCTGCACAAGCGTCTGCTGTTCACGCTGGGCGCTTTGCTGGTCTATCGGATCGGCACCTATGTCCCGATCCCGGGCATCAATTCCGCAGCCTTCCTGCAATTTTTCCAGAATCCGGACGGCCAGCGCGGCATCCTGGATATGTTCAATATGTTCTCGGGCGGCGCGGTCGAGCGGATGGCCGTCTTCGCGCTGAACGTGATGCCGTACATCTCGGCCTCGATCATCGTGCAGCTCATGGCCGCCGTGTATCCGCCGTGGGAGAAGCTGCGCAAGGAAGGCGGCGAAAGCGGCCGCAAGCAACTGAACCAGTACACCCGCTATCTGACGGTGTTCCTGGCGCTGGCCCAGTCCTTCGGTATCGCCGTGGGCCTGAACAACAGCCAGGGCATGGTCGACAATCCGGGCGTCTTCTTCCTGATCTCGACTGTGGTCACCCTGACGGGCGGCACCATGTTCCTGATGTGGCTGGGCGAGCAGGTGACCGCGCGCGGCGTCGGCAACGGCATTTCGCTGATCATCTTCGCGGGCATCGTGGCGGTTCTGCCGGGCACGGTGGCGCGTCTGCTGGGCCTGGCCCAACAGGGACAGATGTCGGCCTTCGCCCTGTTGTTCATCGTGGCCATGATGACCGCCGTGGTCGTCTTCATCGTCTTCATGGAGCGCGCCCAGCGTCGGTTGCTGATCCAGTATCCGAAACGCCAGGAAGGCAACCGCATGGCTGGCGGGGAGCGTTCGTTCCTGCCGCTGAAGGTGAACACCGCCGGGGTCATTCCGCCGATCTTCGCCTCGTCGCTGCTGCTGCTGCCGGCCACGGTCGCCCAGATGACGGCCAATGCGAACCTGCCGGACTGGATGAGCTGGCTGCCGCTGGTGACCGGCCAGCTTCAGCACGGCCAGCCGCTGTTCACGGCCCTGTACGCCGTGCTGATCGTCTTCTTCTGCTTCTTCTACACCTCGATCACCTTCAATCCCGAGGACACGGCCGAGAACCTGCGCAAATACGGCGGCTTCCTGCCCGGCATCCGTCCTGGCAAGCGTACGGCCGAGTATCTGGACCATGTCCTGACCCGTCTGACGGTGATCGGCGCGGCCTACATCACCGCCGTCTGTCTGCTGCCCGAGATCATCGTCGCCAACTTCGGCAACAGCCTGTATTTCGGCGGCACCTCGATCCTGATCGTCGTCTCGGTGACCATGGACACCGTGGCCCAGATCCAGTCCCACCTGCTGGCGCACCAGTATGAGGGTCTGATCAAGAAGGCGAAGCTGCGCGGCCGTGGCCGGGCCGTCGCGCCGGTTCGTCGCTGATCAGCGTCGCTTAGGGGAGGGCGGGGCGTGAACCTGATCCTGTTCGGCCCGCCTGCGGCGGGCAAGGGCACCCAGGCCAAGCGCCTGGTCGAGCAGCGCGGCATGGTCCAGTTGTCGACCGGGGATATGCTGCGCGCCGCCATCGCCTCCGGCTCGGAGCTGGGGCTGAAGGTCAAGGACGTGCTGGCGCGCGGCGATCTGGTCACCGACGAGATCGTCATCGCCCTGATCGAGGCCCGTCTGACCGAGGCCGAGACCGCTGGCGGCGCCATCTTCGACGGTTTCCCGCGCACCGTGGCCCAGGCCGAGGCGCTGGACGCCATGCTGGCGCGTCGCGGCGCCCGCATCGACGCCGTCGTCCGGCTGAAGGTCGATGACGCCGCCCTGACCGAGCGTATCGCCAAGCGGTTCGCCGAACAGGGCCGTCCCGACGACAACCCCGCCTCGTTCAAGGTCCGCCTGGACGCCTACAACCGCCAGACCGCGCCGCTGCTTCCCTATTACGAAGCTCAGGGCAAGCTGACCGAGGTCGACGGCATGGGCACAATCGAAGCCGTGGCCTCGGCCATCGACGCCGCCCTGGTCTGATCGTCCGTCCCGGCGTGGGCCGGGTTGACGCGCTCCTGACTGTCCGCCCTTATCCGTCGGGTCCGAGGGGGATGTGCGATGCGTTTGACGACCACGGCGGCGACGGCCGCGATGATCCTGGCCCTGGGCGGTTGCGCCACGATGGCGACGGCCAGCAGCGCCGATCCCGCGTCCGCGCCCGCGATCGTCGCCCCCCAACGCATAGATGGTCTTTTGCCGATCCGCGTCGATACGGCGGGCGGGCGCGTGCTGATGGATCTGCCCGCGCCGGGCGCCGACGGGGTCATGGCCCGCGTCATCCACCACACGGCCTTGAAGACCGGCGTCGGCTCGGCCGTCACCGGACAGGACCGCGCCCAGATCGGCCCGACCCAGATCCTGGTCTTCCGCAAGGTCGGCAAGAAGATCGTGGCCGAATTCGAGAATGTGCAGTATCGCGCGCCCGCTGGCGGAGCCGACGAACAGGCCGCCGCGCGTGACGCCTTTCTGACCTCCACCGTCTGGGCCGGCGAACCGGTCGAGACCCTGCCGGGCGGCGGCGCCGTGGTCGATCTGGCTGGCTTTCTGACCCGTGACGCCCACGGCCTGGTCGAAGGGTTGCGCGGGGCGGGGCAGGGGACGTTGCGTCCCGTCGCCGATCTGACCCTGGTCGACCCCGCCGCCTCCCGCGCCTTTCCTGACAACGTCGAGTTGGAGGCCCGGCTGACCTTCGCCGTCGATCAGCCAGGCGGCGAGGTCAGCCGCATCGCGCCGGACGCCCGCCTGATCACCTTCACCGTGCGCCATTCCTTCATCCGGCTGCCGGACGACGGCTATCAGGCGCGCCGTTTCGACCCGCGCACCGGGGCGATGAACTCGCTGTTCTATGACTTCTCGGCGCCGTTGGACGAACCCGTGGTGCAACGGCTGGCCCACCGGTTCCGTCTGGTGAAGACAGACCCGACGGCCGCCCGCTCGACCGTGGTCAGGCCGATCGTCTTCTACGTCGATCGCGCCGCGCCGGAGCCGATCCGCAGCGCCCTGGTCGAGGGCGCGCGCTGGTGGACCGAAGCGTTCGACCGGGCGGGCTATGTCGACGCCTTCCGGGTCGAGGTCCTGCCCGAAGGGATCGATCCGCTGGACGCCCGCTACAACGTCATCAACTGGGTCAATCGCTCGACCCGCAGTTGGTCCTATGGCCAGAGCGTGGTCGATCCGCGCACCGGCGAGATCGTCAAGGGTTCGGTCCTGCTGGGGTCGCTGCGCGTGCGCCAGGATATGCTGATCTTTGAGGGGCTGACCGGCGCGGCGCGCACCGGCACGGGCGCCCAGGACGATCCGCAACGCATCGCCCTGGCCCGGATGCGCCAGTTGTCGGCGCACGAGGTCGGCCACGCCATCGGCCTGCTGCACAATTTCGCCGCTTCGACCCAGGATCGCACCTCGGTGATGGACTATCCGGTGCCGGTGATCGAACTGGACGGCGACCGCATGGACTTCTCGCACGCCTATGGCGTCGGCGTGGGCGACTGGGACCGGTTCGCCATCGACTGGCTGTACGGCGATGCGTCTCCCGCTGAACGTGAGCGTCGAACCGCCGAGGGCGCGGCGCGTCTGCGGTTCGTCTCTGACGCCGACGCCCGCTCGGCCTCCGACGCCCAACCCTGGGGCAGTCTGTGGGACAACGGCGCCGATCCGGTCGCCGAACTGAAACACCTGATGCAGGTGCGACGCATCGCCCTGGACCGTTTCGGCCTGGACAATCTGTCGCCGGGTCTGCCGGTCAATGACCTGCGCCGACGACTGGTCCCGATCTGGCTGTATCACCGCTATCAGGTCGATGCGGCCGCCAAGCTGATCGGCGGCGTCGACTACGGCTATCCGGTCGCCGGGACCGGTCGCCAGGTCGCCGCGCCCGTGCCCGCCGCCGACCAGCGCGCGGCCCTGGCCGCCCTGATCGCCACCCTGGACCCGGCGGAGCTGACCCTGACGCCGTCGCTGGTGGCGTTGCTGGACGCCCAGCAGTCGGGCGACAACGACGCCCAGTCCTCGATCGAACTGATGCAGGCCCGAACCGGCCGCCCGTTCGACGCGGGCGCGGCGGCCGAGGTGGCCGCCGACGTGACGCTGGACGCCCTGTTCGCCCCCCAAAGGCTGAATCGACTGGTCGATGGCGGCG
>JAFLCT010000065.1 GCA_017302335.1 Caulobacterales bacterium
CTGAGGCTGTGGGTGCGTGCGCCGGGCGATCCGGCGGGAGCGGCGGCCGACCATGCGCGCCCCGGCGATCTGGTGGTTCTGAACAAGGCCGATCTGGGCCGGGCCGATCCGGTCGAGGGGTTCGAGACCCTGACCGTCAGCACCGAGGCAGGGCAGGGGCTGTCCGCGCTGCATGACTGGATCGCGGCCCGTCTGGCGCGCGACCTGTCCGGCGCCGACTTCCCGGCCGTGACCCACGAACGCCACCGTCGCCGACTGACCGAGGCGCTGGAGGCCGTGCGGGCAGGGCGGGCCGTGCTGGACCGCGCGCCGGAAATGGCGGGCGACGACCTGCGCCGCGCCATCGATGCCTTATCTCGGGTCACCGGCGGCATCGGGGTGGAAGAGATCCTGGGCGAGGTCTTCGCCAGCTTCTGCATCGGCAAGTAACGAGGGGGAAACGTAAGTGCAGGGGCGGCCGCCCATGTGACGGCCCGCTCACCTGGCTCCCTCCGCTCGCCCTCTCCCCGACCGTCTCTTTGTTTCACGTGAAACATCGCCCCAGGTGGCGTTTTCGGCCCGTTTCGCCTATGTGCGCGCCATGAGCACCTTCGACGTCATCGTCATCGGCGGCGGACACGCCGGCTGCGAGGCCGCGGCGGCCTCGGCGCGTCTGGGCGCACGCACCGCCCTGTTGACCCAGAAGCTGGCGACCATCGGCGAGATGAGCTGCAACCCGGCCATCGGCGGCCTGGGCAAGGGCCATCTGGTGCGCGAGATCGACGCCCTGGACGGCGTCATGGGCCGCCTGGCCGATCAGGCGGGCATCCAGTTTCGCCTGCTGAACCGGTCCAAGGGCGCCGCCGTGCGCGGACCGCGCAGTCAGATCGACCGGAAACTCTATCGCCAGGCCATGCAGGCCGAAATAGCGGCGACCCCTAACCTGACCCTGGTCGAGGGCACGGCCGAGGGCCTGATCCGCGACGGCGGCCGCGTGGCCGGGGTCGAACTGTCCGACGGGCGTCGCCTGACCGCCGGAGCCGTGGTCCTGACGACGGGCACCTTCCTGAACGGCGTCATCCATCGCGGCGACGAGCGGCGGGCGGCCGGACGCGAAGGCGACGCGCCCTCCACCGGTCTGGCGGCGGACCTGTATGGAACCGGCCTGACGATGGGCCGTCTGAAGACCGGCACCCCGGCGCGGCTTGACGGCCGGACCATCGCCTGGGAGCGGCTGGAGATGCAGGCGGCCGACGACGAACCCGTGCCCTTCAGCTTCCTGACCGATCGGATCACGGTTCCCCAGATCGCTTGCGGCGTCACCCACACCACCGAGGAAACCCACGCCATCATCGCCGGAGCCTTGAGCGAGAGCGCCGTCTATGGCGGTCGCCTGTCCGGCCGCGGGCCGCGCTACTGCCCCTCGATCGAGGACAAGGTCGTGCGTTTCGCCGACAAGACCAGCCACCAGATCTTCCTGGAGCCGGAGGGGCTGGACGACCCGACTGTCTATCCGAACGGCGTTTCGACCTCGGTGGGCGAGGCGACGCAGATGGCCTTCCTGCGCACCATTCCGGGGCTGGAGGCGGTTCAGGTGTTCCGCTTCGGCTACGCCATCGAATACGACTATGTCGATCCGCGCGAACTGACGCCGGGGCTGGAGGTCAAACGCCTGCCCGGCCTGTGGCTGGCCGGTCAGATCAACGGCACCACCGGCTATGAGGAGGCGGGCGCCCAGGGGCTGATCGCCGGGACCAACGCCGCGCGGGCGGCGGGCGGCGGCGATCCGCTGATCCTGGGGCGCGACCAGGCCTATATCGGCGTGATGATCGACGACCTGGTCACACGGGGTGTGACCGAGCCATACCGTATGTTCACCAGCCGGGCCGAATACCGTCTGACCTTGCGCGCCGACAACGCCGATCAACGGCTGACTCCGCTGGGCGTCAATGCCGGACTGGTCGGTTTGGGACGCCGCGCGGCCTATGAGGCCAAGGCGACGGCCCTGGCGGCGGCCTCGGCTCTGGCCCGCGACACGCGCTTCACGCCGAAAGAGGCGCAAAGTCTCGGCGTGGCGGTCAACAACGACGGCCAGCGTCGGTCGATCCGCGACCTTCTGGCCTATCCGGGCGTCGACCTGACGGTGTTCGAGGGGACCTATCCCGCCATCGCCGACTGGAGCGCGGCCGTGCGCGAACAGGTCGAGATCGAGGCGGGCTACGCCGGTTATCTGGACCGCCAGGCCGCCGACATCGCGGCCTTGGCCAAGGAGGAGGCGCTGAGCCTGCCGACCGACATCGACTACGCCGCCATCGCCGGCCTGTCGCACGAACTGCGCGAGAAGCTGAGCCTGGTCCGGCCCCAGACCCTGGGCCAGGCCAACCGCATCGAAGGCATGACGCCGGGCGCCCTGACGGCCCTGTTGGGCCATGTGAAACGCCGCGACGCCGCCTGATGGACGCCGCCCAGTTCCAGACCCAGACCGGCGCGTCCGACGCCGCCGTCGCCGACCTGGAGACCTTCCGTCACAGGCTGGCCGAGGCGAACGAGCACATGAACCTGGTCGGCCCGGCGACGATGCCCGACTATTGGAGCCGTCATGTGCTGGACAGCGCCCAACTGCTGGATCACGCGCCGGACGCCCTGACCTGGGCCGATCTGGGCGCGGGGGCGGGCTTTCCCGGCGTGGTCCTGGCCATACTATTGAAGGGACGGCCGGATGCGCACGTCTGGCTGATCGACAGCCTGGGCAAGCGTTGCCGTTTTCTTCAGACCGTGGTCGACGAGCTGGACCTGCCCGCGACGGTGATCTGGGGCCGGGCGGAGGCGCAGACGGTGACGGTCGACGTCGTCACCGCCCGCGCCGTGGCCGCGATGGACAAGCTGCTGGGTTATGCACAGCCCTATTTCGATCGCGGTGCACAAGGCCTGTTCCTGAAGGGAGAGAGCGTCGAGACGGAGTTGACCGAGGCCCGGAAATCCTGGCGTTTCGAGAGCGAATGGGTCCCGTCGCTGAGCGATCCCCGGGGCCGCGTCGTCAAGGTCGGGAGTGTGCGTCGTGTCCGCTGAACGAAAACCCATGCGGGTCCTGGCCGTTTCGAACCAGAAGGGCGGGGTGGGCAAGACCACCACGGCCATCAACCTGGGCACCGCCCTGGCCGCTATCGGCGAGCGGGTGCTGATCGTCGACATGGACCCCCAGGGCAATGCCTCCACCGGTCTGGGCGTTCCACGTGAAACGCGGCGGGTGACCATCTATGACGTCGTCGTCGACGGGCGCTCCATCGCCGACGCGGCGGTCGAGACGGCCGTGCCGGGCCTGGCCATCGTGCCCGCCGACGCCGATATGTCGGGGGTGGAGATCGAGCTAAGCCAGGCCGATCGGCGCTCGTACCGCCTGCGCGACGCCCTGGAGGCGCACGCCCGTTCGGGTCAGACCGGGTATGACTATGTCCTGATCGACTGCCCGCCGTCGCTGAATCTGCTGACGCTGAACGCCATGGCGGCGTCGGATGCGGTTCTGGTGCCGCTGCAATGCGAGTTCTTCGCCCTGGAGGGCCTGACCCAGTTGATGCGGACCATCGACATGGTGCGTCAGAGCCTGAATCCGGCGCTGGAGATCCAGGGCCTGGTCCTAACCATGTACGACCGACGCAACGCCCTGTCGGGCCAGGTCGCCAACGATGTGCGCAGCCATTTCGGCGACAAGGTCTATGACGCCGTCATTCCCCGCAACGTGCGGGTGTCCGAGGCGCCGTCCTTCGGCAAGCCGGCGTTGATCTACGATCTGAAATGCGCGGGCAGCCAGGCCTATCTGCGGCTGGCCCGCGAGGTGGTGGCCCGCGAGCGCCTGCGTCGCGCCGCCTGAATGAAACGGAAACGCTGAATTGTCTGAACGTCAAAGAGGTCTGGGTCGCGGTCTGTCGGCCCTTTTGGGCGAGCCGGTGGCGGCCGAGGGCGCCGCGGCGCCCGGCGCAGGCGTTCAGCTTGCGCCGATCGAGAGCCTGAAACCCAACCCGGATCAGCCGCGCAAGGCCTTCGCGCGCGAGGAGCTGGAGGAGCTGGCCGCCTCGATCCGCGACAAGGGCGTGCTCCAGCCCATCCTGGTCCGCCCCCAACCGGGTGAGGACGGCGTCTGGCAGATCATCGCCGGGGAACGCCGCTGGCGGGCCGCGCAACAGGCGCGCCTGACCCAGGTTCCCATCGTGGTCCGCGAGATGGACGACCGCGAGGTGCTGGAAGTCGCCATCATCGAAAACGTCCAGCGCGCTGACCTAAATCCGGTCGAGGAAGCTCAGGCCTACGGTCTTTTGATGGAGCGTTTCGGCCGCACCCAGGACGCCCTGGCCGGGGTGGTGGGCAAGAGCCGCAGCCACGTGGCCAACACCATCCGCCTGTTGCAACTGCCCGAGGCGGTGTTGGAACACGTGTCCGACGGGCGTCTGTCGGCCGGTCACGCCCGCGCCCTGATCACCGCGCGCGACCCTTCGGCCCTGGCCGAAGCGGTGCTGAAGGACGGGCTGAACGTGCGCCAGACCGAGGCCCTGGCCCGGCGCTCGGCCGAGGGTCCGAAGGCCGCCAAGGCGAAATCGGCCGCGACCGGCGCCGCCAACGCCGACCTGGCCGCCCTGGAGCAGGACCTGTCCGACGCCCTGGGCCTGAAGGTCGCCCTGACCTACAGGGGCGGCAAGGGCGATCTGACCATCCGCTACGACGCCCTGGAGCAGTTGGACGACCTGTTCCGCCGCCTGATGCGGCCCTGATCCGGCCCCTGCCTCAATCCTGCCCTTGCATCAGGGGGCGTCTGGCCTTTTAAGCGCGACGCCTCCCCGCGTTCGCCCAAGGATACCGCCATGTCGAAAGCCTCCCCGAAAAAGGTCGTCCTCGCCTATTCCGGCGGGCTGGACACTTCGATCATCCTGAAATGGCTGCAAACCGAATACGGCGCCGAGGTCATCACCTTCACCGCCGACCTGGGCCAGGGCGAGGAGTTGGGACCGGCGCGCGAGAAGGCGCTGAAGCTGGGCATCAAGCCCGAGAACATCTTCATCGACGATCTGCGCGAAGAGTTCGTGCGAGACTATGTCTTCCCGATGTTCCGGGCCAATGCGGTTTACGAGGGCCAGTATCTGCTGGGCACCTCGATCGCCCGGCCGCTGATCGCCAAACGCCAGATCGAGATCGCCCGCCAGATGGGCGCCGACGCCGTCTGTCACGGGGCCACCGGCAAGGGCAACGATCAGGTGCGGTTCGAACTGGGCTATTACGCCCTGGAGCCGGACATCCGGGTGATCGCGCCGTGGCGGGAATGGGAGTTCCGCTCACGTGAAGCCCTGCTGGACTTCGCCGAGAAGCACCAGATCCCGATCTCCAAGGACAAGCGCGGCGAGGCGCCGTTCTCGGTCGACGCCAACCTTCTGCACTCTTCGTCCGAGGGCAAGGTGCTGGAAGACCCGGCCGTCGAGGCTCCCGAATTCGTGCACCAGCGCACCCTCAGCCCCGAGGATGCGCCGAACCGGCCGACGGAAATCGAGATCGGTTTCGAAAAGGGCGACCCCGTGTCGATCAACGGTTTGCGCCTGTCGCCGGCCGCCCTGCTGACCGAGCTGAACCGTCTGGGCCACGACAACGGCGTCGGCCGTCTGGATCTGGTCGAGAACCGCTTCGTCGGCATGAAGTCGCGCGGCGTCTATGAGACCCCCGGCGGAACCATCCTGCTGGCCGCCCATCGCGGGATCGAGTCCATCACCCTAGACGGCGGAGCCATGCACCTGAAGGACGAGCTGGCCGTCAAATACGCTCATCTGATCTACAACGGCTTCTGGTTCAGCCCCGAGCGCGAGATGTTGCAAGCGGCCATCGATCACAGCCAGCAGCGCGTGAACGGAACCGTGCGGGTCAAGCTGTACAAGGGCAATGTCACGGTGATCGGCCGCGAAAGCCCCGACAGCCTGTACGATCAGGACCTGGTGACCTTCGAGGAGGGCGTTCAGGCCTATGACCACCGCGACGCCGAGGGCTTCATCAAGCTGAACGCCCTGCGTCTGCGCGTGCTGGCCCGCCGCGACGTGCGATCGGCGGGCTGATAGACTGTTCGTCTGTTTATGGAGTCGCTCATGCGCCGCCTGATCCTGACCGCCGCCTTCGCCGTCCTGACCTCGCCCGCCCTGGCGCAGGAGACGCCGGCGCCCGCCGCGCCTGAAGCCTCTGCGCCTGAAACCCCCGCCCCGGCCAAGTCGGCCGAGGAGCAGGCCATCGAGACCGAGGCGGCCGCCTTCAGCGCCGCCATGAGGGTCATGCAGGACGAGCTGGTCAAGACGACCACGCAAGAGGAAGCCGACGCCGTCGTCGCCAAATACCAGCCTCAGGCCGACGCTCTGGCCGACCGCATGAGCGCCTTCCTGCTGGCGAACGCCGACCGGCCGGAAAACGCCGACAAGCGGGAAGAGCTGCTGACCGAAGCGGCGCGGGGCGTCCGTTTCGTGCGCGAACTGCCCGCCTTCATTCGCAGCGCCGTCGACCAGGCCGTGGCGCGCGGAAACGCCCTGGCGGCGGAGGAAGCCGCCCCCGCCTCCGCTGAACCGGCGCCCGAGACCGAAGCCGCCCCGGCCGTCCCCTCGGCCTGATCCGCCTTACCGCGATTTCACTTGTCGAGGCGTCTGGTTCGACAGACGGTGTTCGCCTGTCCGCAACACCGGAGGCTGTTCGATGATCCGCGCCCTGTCCCTGGCCGCCGCCCTGGCCGTTCTGCCGGTTTCGGCCGCCGTCGCGGCGGATGAGAAGACCCAGGCCGAAACCGCCATCGAGAAGGCGGCGGCGTCCTTCGAGGCGCGGATGGAAGCCTTTGGCGAGCGCGCCGAGACCATCGCCCAGGATGCAAGCCTGACCGAAACCCAGCGCGAGGTCCGCATCAAGACCCTGTGGGCCGAGTACGCGCCCGATGTCGCGGCCTTCACCGCCACGGTCAGCGAACAGGCGGGCGTCGTCGCCGCCTCGGCCCTGGCCGAGATGGACATCGAGGCCCTGGTCGCCGAAGCGCTGGAAGGAGCCGATATCGAGGGTGAGATCGCCGACGCCCTGGCCGACGAGAAGATCGGTGTCGGGGTCGAACGGGCCGTCACGACCGGCGTGGCCATGGCCGCCAATGGCGCCTGGGCGCAGAACGACCCGGAGCAGATGGTCACCTATGGCCTGGTCGCCCAATACGCCCTGGACCAGGCGTCCCGTGAAGCGAACGAGGACGCGGCTGACGCCGATAACTGATCCCGCCGTCGGCATCGTGCGATGAACGACATGGACGCTTGGCGTCCGTACGCCTAGGCTGTGGTCCGTCAGCCTGGCTCACGGGGACGTGTTTGCATCTGGCTGGCGTTGATTGCGTCGGGATTATAAAGACTTGCTGTCAGGTGGAGCTGCGGCTGTCGGCCGCCGGTCCATTTGAAATCTTTGTTTCTGGTCCTGGCCGTACAGGAGACCGCCATGTCGCCCTTCGCCCGACCCTTGTCTGCCCGCCGTTCGTTCGTCCGCCCCGCGCTCGTCCTGGCCCTGGCCGCCACGGCCCTGAGCGCCTGCGCCACGGCGACCCCCTATCAGCCCATGGGACCGGGCAGCCGCTACGGCTATGCCGAACAGCGGGTGGAAGGGGATCGCTATCGCGTGACCTTCGCCGGCAATTCGGTGACCTCGCGCGAGCAGGTCGAGATGTCGCTGCTGCTGCGCGCCGCCGAACTGACGACGCAGAGCGGTTACGACTGGTTCTCGACCGCCAATCGCGCGACGCAACGGGACAGCCGTTACTCGGCCGATCCGTTCGCCCCCAGTTACGGCGGTCTCTACCCTGTCTGGAGTCCCTACTGGCGTTTCTACAGCGGGGGGTATTGGAGCCGATGGGACCCGTTCTGGGGTCGCGACATCAATGTCCAGCGCATCGACCGCTATGAGGCCTCGGCCGAGATCGTCATGGGTCGGGGCGCCAAGCCGGCGGGAGACCCCGACGCCTTTGACGCCCGCGAGGTGATCGAGAACCTGCGGGGCCGCGTCGCGCGCGCGATGTAAGGTTGCTCGGCGCCGACCCGGCGTGACGGTGTTCAACAGCGAACATCCGCGACGCGGGCGCTAGGGCGCAAGGGGTCGGCCGGGCTTAGCCCAGCCGGGGCGTTTTCATGCGGCGCTTGTTGACGTGGGTGTCCGGGGCGGCGCCCATGTCCTCGGGCAGTTCGCCCTTGAAATAAAAACGTTGCCACGCTTCCTTCGCCGCATCGGGATCGCCGCCGGCCAGGCGCTTGTTGAAATCGGTGCGTTGGCGGTTCCAGGCCTCGAACTGGCCATGCATGACGGGGTTCGACTCCAGCGACCGGATAACCGGCTGCATCTGCTCGACTTTCTTGTGTTCAACGGGCAGAATGAAACAAAAAGGTTCGCCCTTTTCGAAACGAATTCGTCCGGGCCGGGTGAAGATCCAGTTCATGGTGAAGGGGAAGGGCAGCCAGTCGGTCTCGACCAGGCCGACTAGGGGCTGGATGCCGTCCTTCACGTGATTGGGCGAGCCGGAAACCATCAGGTCCCAGCCCGGCGGCGTGCGGAACAGATACTGGGGATGCATGGTCAGCACCCCGCGCGAGAAATGCGAGACGACGAAGGATTTCAGGTCCGGCACCGGCCGGTCGGGTTTGATGCTGATGTCATCCTGGCTGGGACCGCCGGTCCATTCCGCGGTGAAGGCGTAGGGGCACAGGATCTCCCAGCCCGTGGTGTTGGCCATGTTCAACGGCAGGCAGCGATAGGGATGGCGACTGGCGAAGGCGTCCATCCAGTCGCGCGACTGCCGACCGGGCGCCAGGTCCGGCGGCTGGGAGATCATGGGATAGCATTCCAGTTCCAACGCGGCGCTCCGGGCGGTATCGACGAACGGACCTCTTCCCTAGCCCCGCCGCCGCGCCCGCGTCAAAGACCCCGATGACCCCCTTCACCCCGCCCTATGACCGCGACCGTCTGCTGGCCTGGATGGCCGAGCGGGGGATCGCCCAGACGACGACGGATCATCCGGCCGTATTCCGGGTCGAGGAAGGGCTGGAGCTGAAGGCCGCCATGCCCGGCGCCCACACCAAGAACCTGTTCCTGAAGGACAAGAAGGGCCGATTGTGGCTGATCTCGGCCCGGCAGGACACGGTCATCGATTTGAAGGCGGCGCCCAGGGTCATCGGCTCGGATCGGCTGTCGTTCGGCAATGAGGGCCTGATGTGGGAAACGCTGGGCGTGCGGCCGGGTTCGGTCACCGCCCTGGGCCTGATCAACGATGCGGAACGGCGTGTCGGCTTCGTGCTGGACCGGCGATTGTGGGAGGCGGACGTCGTCAACTTCCACCCCCTGACCAACACCGCGACCACGGCGCTGGACCAGGCGGCCCTGCGCGCCTTTCTGAAGGCGATCGAGCGTGAGCCGCGCGTGATCGACTTCGTCGCCGACCCGGCTTGAGAAGCGACGCGCGCGCGACCATTTAGGCGCTACCGCGTTATCGTCCGATAGGAGCCTTCATGACCTTCGCCGACCCGACCCGCCCGCTCGAAGACCTGATCAAGGAAGGCTCGGACGCCGGCTTCATGGCCGACGTGGTCGAGGCGTCCAAGACCCAGCCGGTCATCGTCGACTTCTGGGCCACCTGGTGCGGACCCTGTCGCCAACTGACCCCGGCGCTGGAGAAGGCCGTGCGCGCGGCGCAAGGCGCGGTGAAACTGGTCAAGATCGACATCGACAAGAACCCGGCCTACGCCCAGCAACTGCGGGTCCAGTCGATCCCGACGGTCTACGCCTTCGTCGACGGCCAGCCGGTGGACGGCTTCCAGGGCGCGGTGCCGGACAGCCAGTTGAAGGCCTTCATCGACAAGCTGACGGGCGGATCGGGCGTCAACGCCGACGTCGAGCAACTGTTGTCGCTGGGCGAGGAATCTCTGGCGCTCAACGACATGGGCGGCGCGGCCCAGGCCTTCGCTCATGTGCTGTCGATCGAACCGGACAATGAAAAGGCCGTCGCCGGCATGGCGCGGGTCTATCTGGCGGGCGGCGACGCCGATCAGGCGCGCCAGACCATCGCCATGGCGCCCGAGGATTCCAAGGAACCGGCGGTTCAGAGCGTGCGCGCCCAACTGGCCCTGGCCTCTTCGGCGCCTGTCGGCGCTTCGGCCGAGCTGGAAGCGAGGGTCAAGGCCAATCCGAACGACCACCAGGCCCGCTTCGACCTGGCGCAGGCCCAGGCCGCTTCGGGAGACTTGAAGGGGGCTGCGGACAGCCTATTGGCCATCGTCGCCGCCGACCGCGACTGGAACGACCAGGCCGCGCGCAAGCAACTGCTGACCGTGTTCGAGGCCGCCGGAGCGATGAGCGACGTGGCGCGCGACGGCCGCCGTCGTTTGTCCTCCATACTGTTCGCATAAGGAAAACGGTCTCAAGCCGCGAGCGTCCGCGACGTGAGCGTCAGACCAGGGAGAAAGACTTGCCTCAAGGCTATGTGAAAGGATCGGACCTGCCCCAGGTCATACCGGTCTTTCCCCTGGCCGGAGCCATCGTCCTGCCGCGGGGGCAACTGCCCTTGAACATCTTCGAACCGCGTTATTTGAATATGGTCGATGACGCCATGGCGGGCGACCGGATCATCGGCATGATCCAGCCGATGGGCGGTCTCAGGGCCACGCCCGCCCTGTCGCCGGTGGGCTGTGCGGGGCGGATCACCAGTTTCGCCGAGACGTCAGACGGCCGCTATCTGATCACCCTGACGGGGATCAGTCGCTTCGGCATCGTGTCCGAACTCCCCAGCGCCGCGCCCTATCGCCAGGTGCGCGCCCTGTTCCAGCCCTTCGAGGCGGACCTGGCGTCCGCCGATGTGGGGAGCTTCGAACGCGGTCCCTTTCTGGAGGCCCTGAAGGCCTATCTGGAGCACCGGGCGCTGGAGATCGACTGGGAGGCGGCCCAGGCTGCGCCCAGCGAGGCCCTGATCAACAGCCTGGCCATGGCCCTGCCGTTCGAGGCGGCCGAGAAACAGGCCCTGTTGGAGGCCGTCGCCGTGGAGGATCGCGCCCTGGTTCTGACCACCCTGTTGCGCATCGACGCGGCGGGATCGGACGACGACGCCCGCCTGCAATGATCGGCGCCGAGTGGCGCGCCGGGTCTTGGGCCGCTAAGAAGACCGCATGAGCGACGCCTTCAACACCCCGATCACCGTCGATCCGCGCCTTTTGGAGATGCTGGTCTGTCCGGTCACGCGCGGGCGGCTGACCTGGGATCGGACGACCAACGAACTGATCTCCAAGGGGGCCAAACTGGCCTATCCGGTCCGCGACGGCGTGCCGATCATGCTGCCGGAAGAGGCGCGGACGCTGGACTGAGCGGTCGTCAGACCGGTTCGCCCTTCAACAGCCGCGGCAGGTCGCCTGTCGCCCCGCCGGCCTCGTGCATGAAGGCGCGGCGCAGGGGGGCGATGCGGTTGACCGCCGCCATGCCCAGGTCGCGCGCCAACCGCACGGGCGGCAGATCGTTGGAGAACACCCGCACGAAGGCGTCGAAACCCGCCGCCAGGGCGATGTTGTCGAACCGGCGCCAGCGGGCGTAGCGGTCCAGCACGGTCTCGGACCCGATGTCCTCGCCGTTGCGGGCGGCCTGGATCAAAACCTCGGCCAGGGCGGCGGCGTCCTTCAGCCCCAGGTTCAGCCCCTGGCCCGCCACGGGATGCACGCCGTGGGCGGCGTCGCCGATCAGGGCGATGCGGTGCGTCGTCAGCCGTTCGGCCAGCGACAGGGACAGCGGATAGACGAAACGCGGACCCTGAACCGTCACCTCGCCCAGGAAATCGCCGAACCGCCGCATCAGATGGGCGTGGAAGGCCTCGTCGGACGCGGCCTTCAGGGCTTCGGCCCGGCGCGTGCTCTCGGTCCAGACCAGGCTGGCGCGCTGATCGGTCAGCGGCAGGATGGCGAAGGGACCGTCGGGCAGGAAATACTCATGCGCCACATTGCCGTGGTCGCGCGCCATGGCCACCGTCGCCACCACCCCCGACTGGTCGTAGCCCCAGCCCAGGGTGTTGATCCCGGCCGAGGCCCGGACCCGCGACCCGCGACCCTCGGCCCCGACGACGAGCGGGGCGCGCAGCCGCGATCCGTCGCCCAGGATCACCGTCGCCACACCCGCCTCGGTCTCGACCGCCGCGACGGTGGCGGGCGCGCGCACCTCCAGCCCCGTGCGGGCCACCGCCTCGGCCAGGGCGGCGCGGATGCGGCGGTTCTCGACCATATAGCCCAGCGGCTCGCCGTCGGTTCGGTCGGCGATCTCGTCGGCGTCGAAACGCAGGAAGGCGGACGAGGGCGCGCGGCTGGCGGCGCCGGGGCGGCGGCCGTCGGTGACCAGGATGCGGTCCATGCGGCAGGCGTGGGGCCGCATGGACGCGCCCACGCCGATGGCGTCCAGCATACGGAAGGTGGCGAAGGCGATGGCGGTGGACCGCCCGTCGAAACTGGGCGCCAGTTGGGCGTCGAACGGCTGGGGGTCGATCATCACCACCTTCAGCCCGCCCTGGGCCGCGGCGAGACCGAAACTGGCCCCCGCCAGTCCGGCCCCGGCGATGACGATGTCGTAGCGTTCGGTGACGGTCATGCTGCATTCTTCGCGCCGCGAGGCGCGCGCGTCCAGTGGACAGCTCGACGCGGTCAGGACTTCCGGCGGCAGTAACGGGCGAAATGCCGTGTCAGGTTCTTCCCTGGACCGTCAAAAGCCCAATGGTCGCGCCCGTGCGTAATGACGACCTGCTCAGCGGCGCCCAAGGCTTCATACCACCCGTCGGGAATATACCCCTGACCGCCCAAACTGATCCGGCCGTGAGATTCTTTGCGTTTTGCGTCCAGAGCGAAAACCTTGCCGCCAGCAGTCAGGGAAAGGGAGCCGTCCGTTAGATCTCCGAAATTCAGCGTCAGACCGCCGTATCCGGGATCCGTGCAAATGACTTCTAAAACCGCCCTGCCCCGGTTTGGCCCTTCCATGCGCGACAGCACAAGGCGGCCCTGACCGGGAAAGCCTATCATGTTCCACTGATAGGGGTGGCCGCCCACCTCGAACCCCGAAGGGGTCGGGCGGTCGTTGCAGGCTGTCAGAGCCAGGACGGCGAACAAGACGAAAAGCGCGCGTTTCATCACCCTGGGGTTGCACCGCCCGACCCGCCCGTCAATCGCTGCGTGGTGAACAACCCCTTAACCCTGTGCGGGCGAGGATGGCGGCGAATTCCGTCCGTTTCGGAGACGCCGCCTCCATGTCCGCCGCCCTCGTCCTCGGCCGCCAGGCCTGGCTCAGCGCCCGCATCCTTTGGGGCGCGCCGATCGTGGTGCGTTTCCGGGGGATGCTCCAGGCCCTGCTGGCGGCCCTGCTGCTGGTCGCCATGGCCTCGTGGAACCCGGCCGATCCCAGTCTGAACGCCGCCTCGACCCAGGCGCCGACCAACTGGCTGGGCGGATCGGGCGCCGTCTTCGCCGACATCGCCATGCAGTCGCTGGGTCTGACCGCCTGGATCGCGGCCCTGTTGACGGGCGCTTTCGGCCTGGCTTCGGCCCTGGGCGACGCGCTTCAGCAACGGCTGAAGCCGACGCCCCTGAAGGCCCTGACGGCCGTGGTGGGGGTGCTGGTCCTGGCCGCCGCCCTGTCGTCGCCGACGGCGCCCGCCGCCTGGCCCCTGGCCACGGGTCTGGGCGGAATCTGGGGCGATGCGGTGATCGGCCTGACCGGGGGCGGGATCGAGGGCCTGGGCCTGCCCGGCGGCCGCTGGATCGTCGGCGCCCTGTTCGCCGTGATCGGTCTGTGGGCCATAGGCTGGGTGGTGGGTTTGCGGGTCTCGGACCTGTCGGACGGTGGGTGATCACGGCCGTCTTTCCGAGCATGATGGACGCGGAGCAATATTTCTCTGCGGAGAGTTTGACCGCGCGGTCGACCATTTCG
>JAFLCT010000066.1 GCA_017302335.1 Caulobacterales bacterium
GCTCCGGCCCCGGCCGCCGCAACCACCGCCGCTCCGGCCGCGACCCCGGCCGCTCCGGCCGCCGCTCCGGCCGCCTCCAATGAAGACCCGGCCACCGTCGGCGACGCCGCTACGGGCGGTCACGGCGAAGGCGGCATCACCCCGATCTCTATGTTCATGGGCGCGACCCTGGTCGTGAAGGTCGTCATGATCGGCCTGCTGCTGGCCTCGATCTTCTCCTGGACCTTGCTGCTGATCAAAATGTTCGAGTTCGGCGCGCTGAACCGTTCGACCGACCGCTTCCTGGAAGCCTTCCGCGGCGCCCGCACCATCGCGGATATGCGTCGGGTCGCCACCTCGGATGAGTTCGACGGCAATCCGCTGGCCGACATGGCCGCCGCCGCCACCGAGGAAATCGAACTGTCGCGTCAGGCGGGCCTGTCGGTTACCGGCGATCACCGCGACTCGGCTCTGATGCGTGCTCAGAACGCCGTCGCCGCCGTTCAGGCGGGCCTGGCCAAGCGCCTGTCGGGCGGTCAGCAGTTCCTGGCCTCGGTCGGTTCGACCGGCCCGTTCGTGGGTCTGTTCGGCACCGTGTACGGGATCATGAACTCCTTCATCGGCATCGCCGAATCGAACACGACCAACCTGGCCGTCGTGGCCCCCGGCATCGCCGAGGCCCTGCTGGCGACCGGTATCGGCCTGTTCGCGGCCATCCCGGCGGTTATCTTCTACAACTACTTCAACACCCGCATCTCGGCCTACGGCACCCGCTCTGACGGCTTCAGCGCCGAACTGACGAACGCGATCTCGCGTCAGCTCGACAAGGGGGCGTAAGGGGCATGGCCGCCAAACTCGATAGTGGAGGCGGCGGGAAGTATCACGTCGAAGCGAACAGCGAGATCAACGTCACGCCGTTCGTGGACATCATGCTCGTTCTCCTCATCATCTTCATGGTGGCCGCGCCTTTGGCCACCGTGTCGGTGGAGGTGAAGCTTCCCAGGGCCGTCGCGGAACCGGCGCAAAACCCGCCGAAGCCCATCTTCATCTCGATCCAGAATGACGGCGATGTTTACATCGGCGACTTTCGGACCGACGTGGGATCCATGGGTTCGGAACTGACCTCGCAGATCGGCCGGCGCAATCCGGCGGACGAGCGGATCTTCATCCGGGCCGACCAGCAGACGCGCTACGGCGACTTCATGCAGGTCATGAACGCTCTCCAGGACAACGGCTTCTATTCCGTGGCCCTGGTCGGCGAAGACACGTCGACGGAATAGGGAGAAGGTGAGCAATGACCGACATTGAATACCACCGCTCTCGTTACGACGCGCCGCGCGGCAAGGGTTTCATGGGCGTCAAGCCCTCGACCTGGGCCTTGAGCCTGCTGCTCGTCTGCATCCTGTTCGCCATCCTGCTGTTCTATCTCCAGCAGGCCAAGTTCAAGCTGCAGGTGTTCGACTACTCGGACGACTCGGTCGATGTGGAGCTGGTGGAGCCGATTCCGCCGCCTCCGCCGCCGCCGCCGCCGCCGCCGCCGCCGGACACGCCGCCGCCGCCCAAGCTTCAGGTTCGTGAACCTGTCGTTTCGCCGAACGCGCCGCCGCCGCCGGTCACGCTGCCGATCGAGCCGACGAAGAAGGAAGACCGCGTCGAATACACCGGTCCGCCCGTCATCGTCCCCGGTCCGCCGCCGCCCCCGGCGCCTCCGGCTCCGCCGCGTCCGTCGACGATCACGCAACCCAACTGGTCGCGTCGTCCCGCCGGCGACTTCCCCGAACGCGCTCAATCGCGCGGCATCGAGGAAGGTTCGGTGACGCTGAACTGCCTGGTGAACCCCGACGGCCGCGTTTCGGACTGCAACGTGGTGTCGGAAAACCCCTCTGGGGCCGGCTTCGCTCAGGAAGCGATCCGCGGCGCTCGCAGCGCCCGCCTCAATCCGCGTCAAGTGGACGGTGTGGCGGTCGGTTCGCGTGTGACCTTCACCACCCGGTTCCGCACCGAGGGGTGATAGGGTCTTCGACCTGACTATGGATCACGCCCCGGACTTCGGTTCGGGGCGTTTTCTTTTGTGACGACGTCATATGCGCGCGTCGCGCTTGATCGCGCGAGGCAACCCCGGTAGAGAGCGCCTCTCGCGCGGACAGCGCCGCCTTAGCTCAGTTGGTTAGAGCGCCGGTTTGTGGAGCCGGAGGTCCTCAGTTCAAGCCTGAGAGGCGGTACCATCCCCGATCGTATAGGCTGGCCGCCATGACCGATCCCGCGCGCACGCAATGGAACCCCGACCAGTACGCCCGTTTCGAGGCCGAGCGCGACCGCGCCGCCCTGGACCTGATGTTGCGTCTGCCCGACGACCTGGACCCGCATGAGATCTGGGACCTGGGTTGCGGTCCCGGCCATCACGCGGCCCTGTTGCGGCGACGCCATCGGGGCGCGGCTGTCTACGGCCTGGATTCCAGCCCGGCCATGCTGGAGCGCGCCCGCGCCCTGGATGCCGGGGTCGACTGGGTTCAGGGCGACATCGCCGACTGGGTCCCCGACCGTCCCGTTGATCTGATCTTCGCCAACGCCTCGCTGCAATGGACGCGGGACCACGAAGCCCTATTTCCACGCCTGGTCCAGGCCCTGGCGCCCGGCGGCGTGCTGGCGGTGCAGATGCCCCTGGGCCATGCGACGCGCCATCACGCCCTGCTGCGCGAGACGGCGGGGCAAGGGCCGTGGACCGAGGCGTTGGCGGGCGTCGAGCGTACGCCGCTGTTGCTCGATCCCGCCCGCTACTACGAACTGACGGCCGGGGCGTGCGAGACTGTCGACGTCTGGTCCGCCACCTACCTGCACGCCCTGACCGGCGAGGATGCGGTCCTGGAATGGGTGCGCGGCACGGCGCTTCGGCCCTATCTGACCGCTCTGGCCGACGATCCGACGCTCAGCGCGGCGTTCGAGGACGCGCTGGGCGATGCGCTTTCCCAGGCGTTCCCTATGCGGGCGGACGGGGTGACTCTGTTGCCGTTTCCGCGTCTGTTTCTGGTCGCACGACGTCGCTGAACCGTCTTTGACGGCGCATCAGATGGACCGGCCCGCCCAGGGTCGACACGGCCGCCACGGCCGCCGCATATCCCGCCTCCACCGGCCCGTCGTAGGATTTCCAATCCCGGATATCCATATTCTCGGGCATGGGCAGGATCAGCAGGTCGGTCATGGCGCGCGAGCCGTCCAGCTCGGCGTCGGTGACCAGGGTCGCGGAGCGCATCAGGATCGACACGATCGGCGGTCCCTTCTTCCAGGCCCCGGACAGGATCCAGCGCACCCAGGATGGATTGTGCAGAGAGGCCGGATCGACCCCGCGCGCCTGGCTCACGTCTGACCCGACGATCGGTCCCGCATTCAATTGGCGCATCACATCGGTGGGGAAATTCTTCAGCACCGCCCCATCCACCAGCACCTGGCCGTCCATCACCACCGGCGGCATGACGCCGGGAATGGAGATCGAGGCCCGCATGGCCTCACGCAGCAGACCCCGGCGGTGAATCTTGATGTGCCCGCTCGTCAGGTTGGAGGAGACGCAGAAGAAGGGCAGGGGCATATCCTCGATCCCGACCTCCCCATAGGCGTCCTGCAACAGACGTTCGACCTTCTTGGCGCGGGTCATGGCGACGATGGGGAAGGCCAGGTCCGACAGGGGGTCGGATTCCACGAAAGCCTTGCGGATTCGGCAATCCAACTCGTCATCGCTCCAGCCCAGGGCCGGACCCGCGGCGATCACCGCCCCCATAGAGGCGCCGCCGACGAAGTCGAACGGCACCCGCGCTTCGCGCAGGGCCTGGACCACGCCGATGTGGGCATAGGCGCGCGCGGCGCCGCCCGAGAAGACGACCCCGACCGCCGTGCCGCTGACCAATCTGGCGATCCGAACGGCGTCCTCAGCCACGTCGTCGACGCAGTGGAACCACCGCGCGGGGTCCAGAGCTTCGAGCCAGACACGGGTGTTGCTCGGCTTGGCCATACGCGCGTCGCGCAACAGGATGAGATCCGGGCGGCGGTGGGCGTCATCCGGGCCGGCGCGTCGCGGCGTCGTCGGCGGGGGAGACAATCGTGGATCGCCGACCACGAACAACCGGTCCACCTGGCGCGCGCACAAGGCGGCCCAGGTCGGCTCGTCCGATTCCGCGACATAGAGGACGTAGTCGTGGCTGTCTTCGACGCGCGAGAACCACTCCTTGGCCGAACTGAGGGCCGAATGGTCGATGATTCCGCAACTGAACCCCATGGCCTGGACCGCCGCCGCCACACGCTCGACGAAGGCCCGAATCGGTCGTTGGCGTGCGCTGACGAACCCGAAGACGCTGGGTTCCGTGGCCCCCAGGCGGCGTTCGCGTGCGCGCTGGATCATCAGCCGCGACAGCTCGACCATCAGGTCCGGCTCGCTTCGCGCCGCCTCGAAGAAGGCGTCGCGCGGCATGGCCAGGATCTCGCTGTCCCGAAGGGCCACGACGCTGGCCGTATGCGGCGCGCCGGCCAGCATGGCCATCTCCCCGACCGGCTCGCCGGCGCGGACCACGCCGATCAGTTGACTGGGCTGACCCGGTTCATGCCGGAACACCCCCAAACGACCCGTACGCACCAGATACAGGGCGTCCGACGGATCACCCGCATGAAACAGGGTCTCGCCGCCAGTCAGGGCGAACCAACTGGCGCGGTCGATCATCCGGCCTTCGAAGACACGGGCCAGCGCGGCCTCGAGTGTGTGTTGCCCAGTCATGGCCATACGGTTGTTATGCCAGATTCCGCCATGGATGGAGACGGGTCGGACGACGTCAGCCCGTATCCGCCCGCTGAACAATCTCGCGGCCGAGTGCGAATTTGCATCTTGCAATCAACCATGGGTCGCCGACACTCGGCTTTAAGACGTCGTGACTGGAGGAAGTGGTTGTCATGAAAAAGATTGTTGTCGTCCCCCTGATGGTTCTGGCGCTCGGCGCCTGTGGTTCCAAGGATGAGGCTCCGCCCGCCGCGAACGGCGAAAGCGGCGCTGACGCCGCATCGGCTGAGGCGTCTGGCGCGGGCACGGCGGCGGCTGAACGTCTCGATTGTCGGGCCATCAACGCGCGGCCGAAGACTGGCGTCGATGTGGCGGGCGTGACCTTGGGCATGGCGGTGGATGATGCGTTCAAGGCCGTGGCCTGCTCCGATCCCCGACTGGTGGTGGAGATGACCGCCCCCCGGTCCGACGGTTATCGTTCGATCGTCGGCGAGCGCGAGGGTGAGCAGTTCAGCGTGCGCCTGATGGGCGTGTCGGGCCAGGAGCAGGTCGTCGAGGTCAACCGCATCCTGCAATATGAGCCGGGTCAGGAGCCGGCCTTCGACGCCGTCCTGCGCCAGCTTGGCGGTAAGTACGGAACCTTGGTTCGGACCGATTACGGCGGCGCCCCCAGGGAAACCCATAAGTCCGTTCGTCGCCTTGACGGCGCATCTGTGACTAGCCTGGAGGACCCGTTGGCGCGCGGCTGCCCCTATGACCTCAAGGACCAGTGCGGTCTGACGGTCACGGTCAATGTGGATCGGGCCGAAGCCAATCCGGCCCTAACCAAGACCTTGCAGGTCATCATGCTGGACCCGCGCGTCACGCAGCGGCAGACCGAGATCGCGAGCCGAAGCAGTCAGGACGCCACGCAAAGGCGTCAGGCCCAGGAAGTCCAGGACGCGGCCGGTCGGGCGCCGAAACTGTGACGATCGGCGCGGCGCCGAACCCCGCGCCGCGCCCTTCCCCCCGTGCATCCTCGCCGGTAAGGGAAAGCCATGCCAAAGCTGACCTCTTCCGTCGATAAGACCAGCGCCCGGTTCAAGGCGTTGGCCGCTCATAACCGCCAATTGCGCGACCAACTGCGTGATCACGTGGCCAAGGCGGCCCTGGGCGGGTCGGAAAAGTCGCGCGAGCGCCATGTCAGCCGCGGCAAACTGTTGCCGCGCGACCGGGTCGAACGCCTTTTGGACCCCGGTTCGCCCTTCCTGGAGATCGGTCAGTTGGCCGCCAACGGTATGTATGGCGACGAAGCGCCGGGCGCGGGCATGATCTGCGGCGTCGGTCGAGTGTCAGGTCGTGAGGTGATGATCGTCGCCAACGACCCGACGGTGAAAGGCGGCGCCTACTTCCCCATGACGGTGAAGAAGCATCTGCGGGCGCAAGAGATCGCCGAACAGAACCGTCTGCCGTGCGTCTATCTGGTCGATTCCGGCGGGGCCAACCTGCCGCACCAGGCCGAGGTCTTCCCGGATCGCGACCATTTCGGCCGCATCTTCTTCAACCAGGCGCGGATGAGCGCCCGGGACATCCCCCAGATCGCCTGCGTCATGGGATCGTGCACCGCCGGCGGCGCCTATGTGCCGGCCATGTCGGACGAGACGGTGATCGTGCGCAATCAGGGCACCATCTTCCTGGCGGGACCGCCGCTGGTGAAGGCCGCCACCGGCGAGGTCATCTCGGCCGAAGAGCTGGGCGGGGCCGAAACCCATGGCCGCAAGTCCGGCGTGGTCGATCATGTCGCCGAGAATGACGAGCACGCACTGGAGATCGTTCGATCCATCGTCGCCGATCTGAACACCGTCAAGACGATCGCCATGGACATCCGCGAGCCGAAGGCCCCCGCGCTGGACGCCGAGGACCTGTATGGGATCATCCCCGACGACGTGCGCGCGCCCTATGACGTGCGTGAGGTCATCGGCCGCATCGTCGACGGCTCCGAGTTCGACGAGTTCAAGGCGCTTTACGGCACGACCCTAGTCTGCGGCTTCGCCCGCATCTGGGGCTATCCGGTCGCCATCCTGGCCAACAACGGCGTGTTGTTCTCGGAGAGCGCGTTGAAGGGCGCGCACTTCATTCAACTGGCGTGCAAGCGCAAGATTCCGCTGATCTTCCTGCAAAACATCTCCGGCTTCATGGTCGGCGGCCGCTATGAGGCCGAGGGCATCGCCAAGAACGGGGCCAAGCTGGTCACCGCCGTCGCCTCGGCCGAGGTTCCGAAATTCACCATCCTGATCGGCGGCAGTTTCGGCGCTGGAAACTACGGGATGTGCGGCCGGGCCTATTCGCCGCGTTTCCTGTTCACCTGGCCGAACAGCCGCATCAGCGTGATGGGCGGCGAACAGGCCGCCAGCGTCCTGGCCACCGTCCACCGCGACGCGGATGCCTGGACCGAGGACCAGGCCGAGGCCTTCAAGGCCCCGATCCGCCAGAAATACGAGGATGAGGGCAATCCCTATTACGCCACCGCCCGCCTGTGGGACGACGGCGTCATCGACCCGGTCCAGACGCGCGACGTTCTGGGTCTGGCGATTTCGGCCAGCCTGAACGCACCGATACCTGAAACGCCGTTCGGCATATTCAGAATGTGATGGAGAGCTACCCGTGTCTGACCGCAAGTCTGAAACCGACCTGAACGCCCTGGACATCACCGACGCCGAGGCGGCTGAGATCAATCGCATCGTCCATCCGCTGGTGGCGGACCCGGCGCCGGACGCCGACGACAATCTGGTGCACGTCGAAGCGACGCCTGATGGCGTGGTCTTCATCACCATCAACCGGCCGCACAAGAAGAACGCCTTCGACGCGGCGACCATCGGCGCCCTGCATGAGGCGTTCGAGACCCTGCACGGAGCCGATCATTTGCGGGCGGTCTTCATCCGTGGGGCGGGCGGAACCTTCAGCGCCGGCGCCGACCTGGGCTGGATGCGTGACGCCGCTGACTGGAGCGAAGCCGACAATCGCGACGACGCCATGGGTCTGGCCGCCATGCTCAAGGCCCTGCACGATGTTCCGACCCTGACGGTGGCCGTCGTCGAGGGCGCGGCCATGGGCGGCGGGGCGGGTCTGGTCGCCGCGTGCGACATGGCCGTGGCCGTCGAAGGAAGCCGGTTCGCCTTCTCGGAGGTCAAACTGGGTCTGATCCCGGCGACCATCGCCCCCTATGTGATCGAAGCGGTCGGCGCGCGCCGCGCCCGTCAACTATTCCTGACCGCCAACATCTTCGACGCCGATTACGCCGCCCATGCGGGTCTGATCGATCTGGTTCTGCCGGAAGGTTCGGTGGATGAGTTCATCTCCATGCTGACCGACAGCCTGTCAGGCAATGCGCCAGGCGCCATGGGCGAGGCCAAGCGGCTGGTCCACGACGTGGCCGGCAAGCGCGTCGATCATGGTCTGATGGAAGACACGGCCAAACGCATCGCCCGCGCCCGCGTCTCCGAAGAGGGCCGTGAGGGCGTCCGCGCCTTCCTGGACAAGCGCAAACCGCGCTGGGCCGAGTAGGCGTCAGCCGCCGGCCTTCTGCACGATCACCCCGATGGAGGTCGTCTGGTGGCCCCAAAGGGCTAGAACGACATGAGGTTCCGCCCGATAAGGCGCTATATCCAAGTAACGGTCCACCGGGCCTTCGCCAGGGGTCAGATCGAAGGGGGCCACATGGTGGCCTTTCTCAGTCAGTCGCCGCGCTAATTCTTCGAAATCTCGCTTGCGGAACAGGACTGTCCCCCCGTGTTCCACGGTTCGGTCGTTCGAACCCATGTTGTATTCGGTGGTATGAATGGCCCAGCCTCCCGGCTTTAGCGTGTCCAACGACCGCTCGACGAAGGTCAGTCCCGCTTCTATCGAACCCAGATGTTCAAAGGCGCAGGCCGACCAGCAGAAATCATAGCCGGTCATGTCATCGGGGATGGCGTTCATGTCGCAGGGTCGGAACTCGACATTGGTCTCGAACAGCTCTGGCGGGCAGATCGTCGGATAGGCAAGAGCGGCCTTGCTGGCGGCGTGCTGATTGGTTTCGACCCACCCGGCCTCGGCGGCGTCGTCAGGCGCCATGTCAGTGGCCGTGATCATGACCCCCTGAGAAGCAAAGAAGGCGGCCAACGGTTCCGAGCCTACGCCAAAGCCGAGTCCACGAGCACCCGGCCGCACGGCCCCACGTTCCCATAGAGCCTGTAGGATAAAAACGAACTCCCAAAGCTTCCGATGATAACGCAGCCCTTGGCCGATCCGTTGCGCCCAATAGGCGAAATACGGTTGTTCGAAGCTGTCTTGGCGGCAGATGGTGGACGTTGAGAAGACGGCCGCGCCCGGCGCCCCCTCGACGGGCACGGGCTTGTTTTGCCAAATCGAGGTGGGCGGCCGGGTATGCGCCGCCAGTATCAGCTTGATCTCCGAAATTTCCGCGAAGGTTGAATGCAACAGTCGCTCCAAGCCTGTGAGGCGTTCATGTAGCGGCAAGGTCGGATCCGGCGGCGGCAGGCCCGGCGCGACCGGTTCCATCTCCCGCGGGAAAAAATTCCGCAAACGTTTGCGGATCACCCGGAGCGGGCGAGGAAGCGGATTACGCGACAAGGAATAGCCTCCGGGCAGATGCGACCCGCTCTCATAGCCGCCCTCGCCTCACATCGCCACGGTGTTGCACGCTTGACGGGACGCCTTCCCCCGATCCCGCCGAGCGGCTAACGGTGGCCCATGTTCAAATCCGTCCTGGTCGCCAATCGCGGCGAGATCGCCTGTCGTGTTTTCCGCACCGCCAAGCGGATGGGAATTCGCACCATCGCCGTCTATTCCGAGGCCGACGCCGACGCCCTGCATATGCGCCAGGCCGACGAGGCCGTATTGATCGGCCCGGCTCCGGCGCGAGAGTCCTATCTGGACGGCGCCAAGGTGCTGGCCGCCGCCAGACAGACGGGCGCCGAGGCGATCCACCCCGGCTATGGCTTCCTGTCCGAGAACGCCGACTTCGCCGAGGCGGTCATGGCGGCCGGTCTGATCTGGATCGGGCCGCCGCCCGCCGCCATCCGCGCCATGGGCCTGAAGGACGCGGCGAAGACTCTAATGGAGCAGGCCGGAGTGCCGGTCACGCCTGGCTATCAGGGCGCGGACCAGTCGACCGAACACCTGACGGCCGAGGCCGCCCGCATCGGCTATCCGGTGTTGATCAAAGCCGTGGCCGGCGGCGGCGGCAAGGGCATGAAGCGCGTCGATCGGGCCGAAGATTTCGCCGACGGCCTGGCCTCGGCTCAGCGTGAGGGCCAGTCGTCGTTCGGCGACCCGCGCGTGCTGATCGAAAGCTACATCACCCGTCCGCGCCACATCGAGGTTCAGGTGTTCGGCGACGACCACGGAAACGTCGTTCACCTGTTCGAACGCGACTGCTCGCTGCAACGCCGCCACCAGAAGGTGATCGAGGAGGCTCCGGCCCCCGGTATGGACGAGGCGGCCCGCGCCGCCGTCACGTCCGCCGCCGTCCGCGCGGCCCAGGCAGTGAACTATGTCGGCGCCGGCACGGTGGAGTTCATCGCCGACGCGTCCGATGGGCTGAAACCCGACCGCATCTGGTTCATGGAGATGAACACCCGGCTACAGGTCGAACACCCGGTGACCGAGGCCGTCACCGGCGTCGATCTGGTCGAATGGCAATTCCGCGTGGCCGCAGGCGAACCCCTGCCGCTGAAGCAGGATCAGATTGCGCTGAACGGCTGGGCCATGGAGGCGCGGCTGTATGCGGAGGATCCGGCGAACGGCTTCCTGCCCTCGATCGGCAGGCTGGAGCATTTCGTGCTGCCCGACGACATCCGCGTCGACACCGGCGTGAGCGAAGGCGGCGAAGTCAGCCAATTCTATGATCCGATGATCGCCAAGCTGATCGTCCATGCCGATACGCGGGAAGACGCCGCCGCAGCGCTGGCGGACGCCGCTGAGGAGGTTGAAGTCTTCCCTGTGAAGACAAACGCCGGCTTTCTCGCGCGTTGCCTGCGCCAACCGCGCTTCATCGCTGGCGACGTCGATACCGGCTTTATCGCGGCCGAGGAGGCGCGGCTTCAGCGGCGGCCCGACCCCCTGCTTGACCTCGCTGCAGTCGCCTGCGTCGCCGAAGCGCTTTTCGAAGAACGTCCGGTGCGGTCGGACGACGTCTGGTCGCCGTGGGGCGCATTGGAGGATTCGGCTGGCTTCCGCATGAACGCCGCCCCCGTGGCGCGTTATCATGCCGACGTGGGCGGCCGCCATGTGTCGGCCCCCGCCTTTTCGGCGCGCACCAATGACTGGTCATGGCGGGTCGGCGAGACTGGACACGAGATCAATGTCCGCCGCGACTGGCCCGAGCGCCGGATCGAGGCCGGAGATCTGACCCTTGGCTGGGCCGAAGTGGGCGATCAGTTCGTGCTCTTCGATCGTGGGGAGGCCGTGCCAGTCTCTGCCTATAGGGCGCGAACGTCGGCTGGGACCGGCGCCGCTTCCGACGGCGCCCTGCGCGCGCCCATGCCGGGCAAGATCGTGGCGGTGTCGGCCCGATCGGGCGAGACCGTCACGAAAGGTCAGTCCATCGTCGTGCTCGAAGCCATGAAGATGGAGCACGCCCTGACCGCGCCCTTCGACGGTGTGGTCGATTCGATTGGCGTCGCGGTTGGCGATCAGGCGCCCGAGGGCGCCGTCCTGGCCACGATCTCTGCTGAAGGGGAAGCCTGATGAGAAAGACCATCCTCGCCCTGTCGGCCGTGCTGGCCTTGTCGGTCTCGGCCCATGCGCCAGCCATGGCGCAGTCGAAGGCGGAACGGTCGTTGACCGCCGAAGAGACCGCCGATCTGCACTGTATGGCGATCTACAGCGTACTGGCCGCCCAGCCCGAACACTCCGCAAGCGGGGCCATCGGCGTCTTTTATTTCCTGGGCAAGCTTGAGGGCCGGGACGCTCAGACGGATTGGCTGGAGCGTTTCAATGGTTTCGTGGCGGGCCTGACGGAGGCGGATCTCAGCGCCAACACCCAACGCTGCGGCCAGATCATGATGGACAAGGGCCAGGCGTTGATCGAACTGGGCGAGCGCATGAGCCGGTCCGAGCCTGCGGCCTGATTTCATGAACGCGCCGATGATGACCGATGTCGTCGTCCTGGGCGGCGGGCACAACGGGCTGGTCTGCGCCTTCTATCTGGCGCGCGCCGGGCTGAAGGTGACGGTGCTGGAACGACGCGGCGTCGTCGGCGGGGCGGCGGTGACCGAGGAATTTCATCCCGGCTTCCGCAACTCGACCGCAAGCTACACCGTCAGCCTGCTGAACCCGCGCGTCATCGCCGACATGGATCTGGCGCGACACGGACTGCGCGTAGTCGAGCGGAAGATGGCGAACTTCCTGCCTCTGGAGGACGGTCGCTATCTGCTGGCCGGCGAAAGGCGCACTCAAGGCGAGGTCGCCAAATTCTCTCCCCGCGACGCCGAACGCCTGCCGGAATACGAGCGGCGGCTGGAAGTCGGGGCCGCCGTGCTGCGCGACTGGGTCCTGCGCGCGCCCCCCAACATGACCGAGGGCGGCTGGCTGTCGGCCTTGCCGGAACTCTTGTCGGCGGGGCGACTGGGTCGGCAGGCGGCGAATCTGGACGTGCAGGGACGGCGCGACCTTTTGGACCTGTTCGCCAAGTCGGCGGGCGACTGGCTGGACGGCTGGTTCGAGAGCGATCCGATCAAGGCCCTGTTCGGCTTCGACAGCGTGGTCGGCAACTACGCCAGCCCCTACACCCCCGGCTCGGCCTATGTGCTGCTGCACCACGTCTTCGGCGAGGTGAACGGCAAGAAGGGCGCATGGGGCCACGCCATCGGCGGCATGGGCGCCATCACCCAGAGCATGGCGAAAGCCTGCGCCGAACAGGGCGTCGACATCCGCCTGGACGCGCCCGTCGCCGAGGTGTTGACGCAAAAGGGCAGGGCGGTCGGCGCGGTGACCGAGGACGGCCAGACCATCCGCGCCCGCGCCGTGGTGTCGAATCTGCACCCCCGTCTGTTGTTTGACCGCCTGGTGGACCCCGCCGCCGTCTCGGCCGATTTCACCGAGCGGATGCGCCGCTACGCCTCCGGCTCGGGCACCTTCCGCATGAATGTCGCCCTGTCTGAACTGCCTCGGTTCACGACCCTGCCGGAGCAGGGCGACCATCTGACGGCGGGGATCATCATCGCGCCCAGCCTGGCCTATATGGACCGCGCCCATGCCGAGGCGCGGCTGAACGGTTGGTCGTCCAGCCCCATAGTCGAAATGCTGATCCCCTCGACCCTGGACGACAGCCTAGCCCCGGCTGGAGGGCACGTCGCCAGCCTGTTCTGCCAACACGTGTCGCCGGACCTGGCCGATGAGCATCGCGAGACGGTGGCCGATCTGATGGTCGATACGGTCGACCGCCATGCGCCGGGCTTCAAGGCTTCGGTCGTGGGGCGGCTGGCGTTGGGACCTCGCGACCTGGAGCGGCGCTTCGGCCTGGTCGGCGGCGACATTTTCCACGGCCGCCTCACCCTGGATCAGTTGTTCAGCGCCCGGCCGGTGCTGGGCCACGCCGATCACCGGATGCCGGTTCCGGGCCTGTATCTGTGCGGGGCGGGCGCGCACCCCGGCGGCGGCGTCACGGGCGCGCCGGGCCACAACGCCGCGCGCGCCGTATTGAAGGATCTGAGGCGCTAGGCGCCCAGGGCGGCGCGGATCGCCGTCTGCACCGCATCCTCGGTGAAGGGTTTCTGCAAGGTCGGGCGGCCGCGCCATGCGTCAGGCAGCCCCGCCTCGCCGTAGCCGGTGGAGAAGATGAAGGGCACGCCGCGCTCCGCCAGCGCTTCGGCCACCGGAAACACCTGCCGCCCGCCGGATCCAGCCGCATACACGACTTCTTGGTGAGAGATCGCACCTTGACTCGAATTGTGCGCAACTTTTTCTCA
>JAFLCT010000067.1 GCA_017302335.1 Caulobacterales bacterium
CCTGCCGCCGCGCATCATCGTCATCGACCAGCCGGGCGCAGGCCAGGCCGCCGTCATCACCGCCCTGCGCGGCATCGCCCGCAGCGATCAGGACTACTACCCCCTGCTGGTCGGCAACGCCGTTCTGGGCGGCGGCTTCTCGGCCCGTCTCAGCCAGGAGATCCGCATCAAGCGCGGTCTCAGCTACGGCGCCTATTCCGGCCTGTCGGCGCGCGAGGACGAAGGCGTGCTGACCGCCTCGGCCCAGACCCGCAACGACGCCGTGCCCCAAGTCATCGACCTGATGCTGCAACAGGTCCGCCGCTTGTCGGACGAGCCGGTCACGGCCGCCGACATGGCCCCGCGCAAGGCCACGCTGACCGGCGACTTCGGCCGCACGCTGGAGACGGTCGACGGTCTGGGATCGCTGGTCGCCAACCTGGCGCTCTACGACCTGCCGCTGTCCCGCCTGGCCAGCTACGCCGCCGATGTGAACGCGGTGACGCCCGAGGCCATCCAGGCGGCCGTGCGCGAACACATCCCGGCCGACCGCGCCAGCGTGGTGGTGGTCGGCGACGCCCAGGTCTTCCTGGACCAGCTTCGCGCCGCCTATCCCAACGTCGAGGTCGTGCCCCTGTCGGCCCTGAACCTGGACAGCGCCACGCTGCGCTGATCCGATCGACGCCGTGAACGACCGCCGCCCGTTTCGGTTCGCCGGAGCGGGCGGTTTCGGTTCAGGTCCCCCGCTGGGAAGGCCCGTTCAAACCGATAGACAGACCACCTGGGCGACCCGCAGGTCCCGGCGCATGGAATCGGCGACCAGACCGTAGTTGTCGACCGTGATCGGCTCGTCCAGCAGGACCTCGTCGGCCTGCTGCTGGCCCCGGATCGCCGGACCGAAGGTGTCGGGCGCGGTGGTGTAGACCCGGCCCCGACGCGGGCTTTCGGCCAGGGTCACGCCCACGACCTGGCCCTGGCGGTCCAGCACCGGCGCCCCCGACAGGCCCGAGAGCGTGCCGTTCAGGCCCGCCGTACGGCCCACCTCGGCCCAGGCCAGAACCGGCTCGTCGCGGGCGCCGCGCCCAGTGACCTTCAACGTTTCGCGGCCCAGCAGCCGCGAGGCCACCTCGCCCGGCCGTCCCTGGGGAAAGCCAGGATGGAAGGCGCGCTGTCCGCGTCGCAACGGCGCCGACGCAGCGACCGGCAAGGCGGGCGGCCCGCCCTGGGTGATCAGAACCGCCACATCGGCGCGCGGCGCCAGGCGCACATCAGCCGCCACGGCCCGGCCGCCGCCGACCACCAGGGCCGGGCGACGACAGCCTTCGACCACGTGTCGCGCGGTCACCCAGCGCCCGTCGCGCGCGATCGAGAAGGCCGTGCCCGAGGCGGGCTGGAACGGCGTGTCCGGCGCATGAACGGTGACCGAGGGATCGAACGGCGTCACCGGACCCAGCAGGGCGCCCTCCATCTCGTCGGGCGGTGCGGGCGCGGGCGGCGCGTCGGCGTTCTCGCGCCGGACCAGGGAGAAGATCAGCAGCCCCCCCACCACGACGGCATAGACGGCCCAGTCCGGCAGCCCCAGGACCCGGCGCACGGCCTTAACCCGTCAGGGCGGCGGACAGGATCAGCGCCGTCGCCAACTTGGCCCCGACCAGCAGCACCGCGGCCGAAATCTCGCCATCCTGAATACGCTGGGGCAGGCCGGTCAGGATCAGGTCGACGATGCGGAAGGCCAGCAGTTGCAGCACCAGGGTCGCCACCCCCCACAGGGCCACGTCGCGCACCGAGGTCGAGACCGACAGACTGACCGCCAAGGGGATCGCCAGTCCCAACAACACGCCGGCGAAGGCCACGGCCGCGGCCGGGTTGCCGTCGCGGATCAGGGCGATTTCGCGCCACGGCGTCAGCAGGGCGTAGATCAGCGCCCCCAGGATCAGAAGACCCAGGGTCACCCCCAGATGCAGCACCATGACGGGAAACCCGCTGGCGAAAGCCTGCACCTCGGGGCTGCTCAGAACATCGTTGAGCGCCGACATATCCATTCTGACCGCTTGCCCGAATCCCGCCCCAATCCGCAAGCGCGCCAGGGCCACACTGTGTGACCGATTGTAAGCGGGGGGTGCGGCTTCAGGCCGCCTCGTCCGCCCCGGCTGCGGCCTGTTCGGCCTTGCGCACTGCGCTGGCGCGCAGCTTTTCGCTTTCGGACTTCAACTGGCCGCAGGCGGCCAGGATGTCGCGGCCGCGCGGGGTGCGGATCGGGCTGGCGTAGCCGGCCTTGTTCAGGATGGCGGCGAAGCGTTCGATCGTCTTCCAGTCCGAACACTCATAGTCCGTGCCCGGCCAGGGGTTGAACGGGATCAGATTGATCTTGGCCGGTACGCCCTTGATCAGGTTCAGCAGGGCGCGCGCCTCTTCGGGGCTGTCGTTGACGCCCTTCAGCATGACGTATTCGAACGTCACCCGGCGCGCGTTCGACAGGCCCGGATAGGCCCGGATCGCCGCCATCAACTGGTCCAGCGGATATTTCTTGTTCAGCGGCACCAGAACGTCGCGCAGGGCGTCGTTGGTGGCGTGCAGGCTGATGGCCAGCATGGCCGCCGTGCGGGTTCCCAGGGCGTCCAGTTGCGGAACGACGCCCGAGGTCGAGACGGTGATCCGGCGTCGCGACAGGGCGATGCCCTCATTGTCCGAAATGATGTCGATGGCGTCGGCGACGTGGTCCAGATTGTACAGCGGCTCACCCATGCCCATGAAGACGATGTTCGACAGGCGGCGGTCTTCCTTGGGCGACGGCCATTCGCCCAGATCGTCGCGGGCGACCTGCACCTGGGCCACGATCTCGGCGGCGGTCAGGTTGCGCACCAGCTTCTGGGTGCCGGTGTGGCAGAAGGTGCAATTCAGGGTGCAGCCCACCTGGGACGAGACGCACAGGGCGCCGGCCCGGCCCACATCGGGGATGTAGACGGTCTCGATCTCTATGCCCGGCGCGGTGCGGATCAGCCATTTGCGCGTGCCGTCCTTGGAGACCTGGCGCTCGACGATCTCGGGCCGGGCCAGGGTGAAGGCTTCGGCCAGCCTGGCCCGCGTCTCCTTGGCCACGTCGCTCATCAGGGCGAAGTCGACGACGCCATAGTGATGGATCCAGCGCCACACCTGGGACGCGCGCATCTTGGCCTTTTCGGGCGGGCAGATCCCGGCCTCGATCAGGGCCAGGCGCAGCCCTTCGCGCGTCAGACCGGTCAGGTTGACGGGGGCCTTGGCGGCGGGCTGGGCGCGAGACAGGTCGAGCGTGACGCTCAAGGCGGCGATCCGTATGCGGTGGGCGGGAGGCGCGGCTTATACCACAGATCACGCTGGTTTTAAGGCGGGGTCAGCTCGCCGGGGCGGCCGGTTGCGGCGGCGGGGCCGCGATCAGTTGGGCGAAGGCCAGTTTCCAACCCTCGGGCCGTTTCTGCCACAGCCGCACATAGTGGCCGGCGCGCGCCGCCCCGCCCGCCCCCTGCCAGGTCGCCTCGCCCCAGGTCCAGGCCAGGTCGCCCGCATCCGAAGCCCCGCCGCCCATCGTCGGCCCGAAAGCGAAAACCGGCGGCCAGCCCGACAGGGCGTCCGCATAGGCGTCTCGACCGATCGCGGGCGGACGCGGGGCCACATACAGGCGGCCGTCTTCGGCCAGGACCGCCAGATGCGCCGAACGGGAATCGGTCGCTGCCGCCACGGCCAGGGCGGCCTCAGCGGCCCGCACCTCGGCCATCGCCGCCTCGGGGCTGTCGGAGCCGACCGTCGCGGTCGCAAGGATCATCGGTTCGGATGAAGCGGGCGGGACCTCTGCGGAACTCGCGCCCGAACCGCCGTCATAGACCCATCGCCATGCGCCATCGGCCTGGCGCTTCCAGATCGTGAAATAATGGCCGCGCCGCTCGCCGCCGCGCTCGACCCCGCCGGTGGTGAAGCCCATGTCGCCCGACTTGGCGACCCCGGCCCAGTTCGGCCACCAGACCAGGGTCGGCGCCGCCGGGTCGAGATCCGTCGTCCCCGGATAGGCCGCGCGCGCGTTCAGCACCTGGCCTCCGGCGATCAGGATCGCATCGGGCGCCGACCATTTATGGAACGACCGGTCGATCCCCAGGGCCAGGCCGTCGGCGGCGAAGGCGCGTTCGGCCGCCACCACGGGCGCGGCCTCTTGCGCCAGGACCGGCGGGGCGGTCAGGGCCGTGGTCGCGGCGAGACAAACGACGCCCATCAAGGGGCGCATCAGGGGACGGGTCATGGGGCGACTCCTTAGCCCCGTATTCCAGCGCCTTTGGCGAACCCTGTCGCCTGAAATCCGCTCGGTCCTGGGATGGCGCGGCCGCCGCGACACGAGAGCGCCGTAATTCGCCTAGACGGCGCTTAGATCATTGTTGCACAAACATTTTGTTGAGCAAATTTTTGACCATGTAACCCGTTACATCCGGCAAAACCCTATCACAGTATTCGAGTATTTGGAATGATCGAGCTTTACCGTGCGGTCTTCGTCAGCGCGACCGTCGGCTCCGTAGGCCAGACCACCTTGTCGATCGCTCAGATCCTGGGCGCGGCCGAGCGCAACAACCGCCGCGATCACATCACCGGCGTCATGCTGTTTCACGGCGGCCGCGTGCTTCAGGCGATCGAGGGCCGACGCGTGGACCTGGACCGGTTGATGGCCCGTTTGCGTGCGGACCTCAGGCACACCGACCTGAACATCCTGGCGACCCTGCCGATCGAGGCGCGTCGGTTCGAACACCCCATGTCGCTGTGCGGCCTGTCCCCGGTCTCGGTCGAACGCCGTCTTAACGGTCGTTCCCTGTCGGAGATCACGGCCGCCGAGGCCGAGGATATGCTGGCGAGCTGCATCGTCGCCCCAGCGGCGGCGGCCTGAAGCTCGACCCGATCGCGTGAGCGGGCTAATCAGGCCGGGTGACCTTCTCAGACGACGATGTCGAACGTTATGCCCGCCATCTGGTGCTGGCCGAGATCGGCGGTCCCGGCCAGCAGAGGCTGGCGCGCGCGCGCGTTCTGATCGTCGGCCTGGGCGGCGTCGGCGGCCCGGCGGCCCAGTATCTGGCCGCTGCGGGGATCGGGACCCTGGGTCTGATCGACGACGATACGGTCGCCCTGTCCAACCTCCAGCGTCAGGTGTTGTTCGCCACCTCCGACATCGGCCGCCTGAAGATCGAGGCCGGGGCCGAACGCCTGAGCGGCCTGAACCCCGGCGTCGCCGTCCAGACCTTCGCCGAGCGCCTGACCGGGGCCAACGCCGCCGACCATGTCGCCGGTTGGGACGTGGTGATCGACGGCACGGACGACTTTCCGACCCGTTTCGCCGTCAACGCCGCCTGCGTGGCGGCGGGCGTTCCCTTGGTCTCGGGCGCCCTGGGGCGCTGGGACGGCCAGGTCGGCGTCTTCACAGGCCGCCCCTGTTATCGCTGTCTGGTCCCGAACGTTCCGCCGGACGCGGCGACCTGCGCCCGTGTCGGCGTCGTCGGCGCCCTAGCCGGTTTGGTCGGCGCCGCCTGCGCCCTGGAGGCGATCAAGCTGGTCGCCGATGCGGGCCGTCCCCTGATCGGACGGCTGACGCTGCACGACGGCCTGACCGGCCGCGGCCGCACGGTCGAGATCGCCGCCGATCCGGCCTGTCCCGTCTGCGGCTGAAGCCGCTTCGGCGCCCGCCGCCTTGTCTTCGCCGCGCTTTTCCGCCATAAGCCGCCGCTTCCGGCGCAAGTGAACCTCGCGCCTCCACCATCACGACCCCTCACCGGGCGCTCAAGCAGCAAGGCTCCGCGAGCCGAGCGTTAGCGCAACACGGATGTGGACGAGGATGGAGAGGACCCCAGTCGACGTCATACGTCCACTGGGGCTGAGGTCGTTATGCGCGCGTAGTGGGACTGTGAATGTTCGAGGCTCTGAACGAGCGGCTGACAGGCGTCTTCGACCGGATCACCGGTCGCGGCGCCCTGTCCGAAAAGGACGTGGCCGAGGCGATGCGCGAGGTGCGCGTGGCCCTGCTGGAGGCCGACGTCGCCCTGCCGGTCGTCAAGGACTTCATCGCCTTCGCCACCGAGCGCGCCACGGGCGAAGAGGTCATCCGCTCGGTCAAGCCTGCCGATCAGGTGGTCAAGATCGTCTATGACGGCCTGATCGAGATGCTGGGCGGCGAAGAGCCGGTCGCCCTCAACACCAACGCGACGCCCCCGGCCGTGGTGCTGATGGCCGGCCTGCAAGGCTCGGGCAAGACCACCACCTCGGCCAAGCTGGCCCTGCGGCTCACGAAATTCGATCGCAAGAAGGTCATGATGGCCTCGCTGGACACGCGGCGTCCGGCGGCCATGGAGCAGCTCGCGAAACTGGGCGAGCAGATCGAGGTGGCCGTCCTGCCGATCGTGGCGGGCGAGAGCGCGGTCCAGATCACCCGACGCGCCCTGCAATCCGCGAAGCTCCAGGGCTTCGACGTCCTGATCCTGGACACCGCCGGCCGCATCACCCTGGACGAGGGGCTGATGAACGAGGTGGCCGAGGTCGCCGCCATCGCCAAGCCGGTCGAGACCCTGCTGGTCGCCGACAGCCTGACCGGCCAGGACGCGGTGCGCACCGCCGCCGCCTTCCACGACCGTCTGCCGCTGACCGGTCTGGTCCTGACCCGCGCCGACGGCGACGGGCGCGGCGGGGCCATGCTGTCGATGCGGGCGGTCACCGGCCTGCCGATCAAATATCTGGGCGCGGGCGAGAAGGTCGACGCGCTGGACGTGTTCGACGCCCGCCGCGTGGCCGGGCGCATCCTGGGCCAGGGCGACATCGTGGCCCTGGTCGAAAAGGCCGCCGCCGACCTGGACCAGTCCAAGGCCGAGGCCATGGCCAAGAAACTGGCCAAGGGCCAGTTCGATCTGAACGACCTGGCCAATCAGCTTCAGCAGATGAAGCGGATGGGCGGTCTTCAAGGCATCATGGGTCTCTTGCCCGGCGTGGCCAAGATGAAGGCCCAGATGGCCGACAGCGGCGTCGATGACCGCATGATCGCCCGCCAGGAGGCCATCATCAGCTCGATGACCAAGGCCGAGCGCAAGAAGCCCGACCTGCTGAACGCCAGCCGCAAGAAGCGCGTCGCCGCCGGCGCCGGCGTCGAGGTGCAGGACATCAACCGCCTGCTGAAACAGCACCGTCAGATGGCCGACATGGTCAAGATGATGTCGCGCGGCGGACCCAAGAAGATGCAGCAGATGGCCGCCATGTTCGGCGGCATGGCCGGGGGTCCCGGCGGCGCCGACATGGCGCGGCTGAAAGCCATGGGCGGCGGCAAGCTGCCCGACGCCGATCCCGAACAGATGAAAGCCCTTCAGGACCGCCTCGCGGCGCTTGGCGGGGGTTCTCTGGGCGGCGGACAGACGCCTGACCTGCCCGGCGGCCTCCCCGGCCTGCCGGGCTTCCCTCCCAAGAAATGATTTCGACCAAAGAAAGAGACTGAAAATGCTGAAGATTCGCCTGGCCCGCGGCGGCGCCAAGAAGCGCCCCTACTACTATATCGTCGTCGCAGACTCGCACTCGCCGCGCGACGGCAAATTCCTGGAGCGCGTCGGCAGCTACAACCCGATGCTGCCCAAGGACGGCCCGACCCCGCGCGTCACCCTGAAGGTCGAGCGCATCGCCGAATGGCTGGGCAAGGGCGCCCAACCGACCGACCGCGTGGCCCGCTTCCTGAGCCAGGACGAGACCCTCGGCGCCAAGGTCAAGTGGACCCAGGGCAACAACCCGAACAAGGCTCAGCCGGGCAAGAAGGCTCAGGAACGCGCCGCCGAACGCGCCCAGCGTGAAGCCGACCGCGCCGAGGCCGAAGCCGCCGCCAAGGTCGAGGCCGCCGAAGCCGCCGCCCGCGCCAAGGAAGAAGCCGAAGCCGCCGCGGCCGCCCCGGCCCCGGCTGTCGAAGAGGCCCCGGCTGTCGAAGAGGCCCCGGCCGCCGAAGAGGCCCCGGCCGCTGAAGCCGCCGCTGAAGAGGCTCCGGCCGAGGCCGCCGCCGAGGAAGAGAAGACCGAGGCCTGATCCTCGGTTTCCGACCAGACTGACAAGGGCCGGAGCGGCGACGCTCCGGCCCTTGTTTTTGGCGGCCCGCCCCAGGCTTCCAGGCACGAAAAAGCCCGCCGCGGGGGATACATCGCGGCGGGCTTTCTCGCTCTCTGACGGAGCGGACGTTTCCTCCCCGAAACGCCTTCGAGAATCGCGGCGCATCAGCGCTGCGGCCCTCGAGTGGGGGCAAATGGCCCGAGGCGGACGTTCAAGTCAATCAAACGGAAGGCGAAAACCCGCCTTTCGCGCAACTGAACAGCGTTAAGTCACGCGCTTGTGCGCCGGAAACTCGAAGAAGCTTCGATAATACCGCGTACCGTGGCGACCAGGGCGTCGCGCGCCACGGCGACCTGACCCGGCCGTTCGGCCTTCCAGGCCTCGTTGTCGGCGATTCCGGCCGCCAAGGCGCGTCCGGCGTCCAGATCCTTGATCGTCACCTGCCCGGCCGCGATCTCGTCGCCGCCCAGGATGACGGCGGCCGGGGCGGCGCGACGGTCGGCGTATTTCATCTGCGCCTTCATGCCCGCCTTGCCCAGATAGACCTCGGCCGGAATCCCGGCCCGGCGCAATTCGCCCGCCGCCGCCAGATAGTGGGCCATGTCGTCGGGGCTGAAGGCGATGACCACCACCGGCCCGCGCGCGCTGGCGGTCTGGGCGCCCTCGATCAGCTTGGCCGCGTTCAAGGCGTAGGCCAGGCGGCTGACCCCGAACGAGAACCCCGTCGCGGGCACGGTCTCGCCGGTGAAGCGCGCGATCAGGTCGTCATAGCGCCCGCCGCCGCCGATCGAACCCAGGCTGACCGACCCCGGCGCCAGGAGTTCGGCCTCATAGACGGGACCGGTGTAGTATTCGAGACCCCGCACCACCGCCGGATCGAACCGCGCCTGATCCTGCGGCACGCCCAGGGCCTTCAGCGCCGCATCGATCCGCGCCAGCTCCTCCAGGCCCGCCGCGCCCGCTTCGGACCCGCCGACCACAGCCGAAAGCCGATCCAGCGTCTCGTCGCGCGACCCCCCGCCCGCCGACAGAAAAGCCATGATGGCGCCGATGGCCGGTCCCGCCAGTTCGGCGCCGGGGGTGAAGGCGCCGGAATCGTCCAACCGCCCCTTGCCCAAGAGGTCGCGCACCCCCGCCTCGCCCAGACGATCCAGCTTGTCGATGGCGCGCATGACCACCAGTTTCTGCGCCGCGTCATTGACGCCCGACTGGGCCAGAAGGCCGTCCAAGAGCTTCCGGTTGTTGATCTTGACCACCGCCGAACCGGCCGGCAGGCCCGCCGCCTCCAGCCCCTCGACCGCCATGGCCACGATCTCGGCGTCGGCCTCGGGCCGGTCGGACCCCACGGTGTCGGCGTCGCACTGCCAGAATTCGCGGAACCGGCCCGGACCGGGCTTCTCGTTGCGCCACACCGGGCCGTAGGCGTAGCGACGATAGGGTTTGGGCAGGGTCTCCCAGTTCTGCGCCGCGAACCGGGCCAGGGGCGCGGTGTGGTCATAGCGCAGGGCCATCCACTGATCGTCGTCGTCCTGAAGCGCGAACACGCCTTCGTTCGGGCGATCGGCGTCGGGCAGGAATTTGCCCAGGGCGTCGGCGTATTCAAACGCCGGCGTCTCCAGCGGTTCGAAGCCCCACCGCTCATAGACGGCGGCCACTTTTTCGACGATGCGGCGCTCGGCCGCCACGTCGCGGCCGCGACGGTCGGCGAAGCCGCGCGGGCTTCGAGCTTCGGGCCTGGAAGGCGTGGCGGGGGGAGAAACGCTGTCGGTCATGCCGGGCGATTAGGCCATCGCCCGTCCCATCGCAACGCCAGTCCGAGACGCCGCCCCGCTCAACGTCCCTTCAGCAGCGGCACCAGCCGCCCATAGGTCAGGCAACGCCACACCCATTCCAACGGTCCCATGCGGAACACCGACAGCCACAGCGGCGACCAGACAAGTTGCGCGGCCCAGACCCCGGCCACGAGCAAGGGCAGGGCCTCCCATCCGACCTGGCCCATCAGCCGCGGTCCCCAGGGCTGGGTGAAGATGGTGCTCATGATCAGCGACTGGGTCAGATAGTTGGTGAAGGCCATCCGGCCGACCGGCTCGAACACCGCCGCGATCAGCTTCGGCCCGCGCGTGGCCAGCAGGATCATCACGCTCATATAGGCCAGGGTGATGACGAAGGCGAAGGCGTTCAGGGCCTCGACCAGGCCGTTCATCGGCGCTTGGCCCTCGGCCGCGAAAGCCTCTTGCCAACCGTACCAGCCGGTCGCGGCCAGCACGCCGCCGCCCAGCACGATCAACAGCAGATACAGCCCCGTCGGCGCCCGGCCGGCCATGAAGCCCGTCTTGAACAACCCCATGCCCAGCAACATCAGACCCAGGGTGGGAATGATGTAGAAGGTGCTGGCGACCTGTAGCTGGACCCAGGCGGCGAAATTCTCGTGCAGCATACCGCTCCAGCCGCTGCGGTAATTGGCGATCGAGGCGGCGATCGTCTCTGGCGTGCCGCCCATGGACGCCTTCTGCTCCGCAATGGAGGCCTGGATCTCCGGCGGCGCGAAATTCATCGCCAGCGCGCCCAGCGCCGCCAGCAACGCCAGCAGGATCGTCACGCCAAGGCCGATCCAGATCAGCTTACGTCCCGACATCGACCGGCACAGCATGACCAGCAGGCCGGTCACGGCGTACAGCAGCAGCACGTCGCCCCACCAGATCAACAGACCATGGATCAGGGCGATGCCGATCAACCACAGCAGCCTGCGCCGGATCAACGGTCCCCGAACCGGGTCCTTGCGCTCGCCCCCGACCATGAAGACCGAGGCCCCGAACAGCATGGTGAACAGGGTGATGAATTTCGAATGGAAGAAGGTGTCCGACACCCAGACCCAATAGGTCCCGACGGCGCCAGGGGCCTGGGGCGCCAACTCAGCGTCCATATAGACGCCGAACGGAAAGGCGAAGGCGACGACATTGACCGCCAGAATGCCCAGCACGGCCAGGCCGCGCATGGCGTCCAGGCTGCGCACCCGGTCCTTGAGCGCCACGGGGTAAGGTCTGGAATCCTGGATGTCGGTCATCGCGCCCCCCGTGTTGCGAGACGGCGAGCCTCACCGTTATCGACCGTGAACGCAAGCGCCGTTCCGCACGCCTCAGTACCGGCGGCGCGGTCCCGACGACCCCGGATCGGCCGGTTCGCGGTCTCGATCCATCAGCCCCAGCCGGTCCCTTACCGTCGGCGGCCGCGGCATGAAGGCGATGAAGGCCACGCACAGCCCCGCCCACAGGGCGTAGCTGACCCCCAGGATGACGGCGATCGGCAGACCGCCCAGACCATAGATCAACAGCTTGGTCTCGGTCGCGCCGACGGCCTGGGCCACATCTCCCGCCTCGAACCAGCCCAGCACCACCAGGATCAGGGTCATGGCCGTCTGCAAGGCGGCCGCCAACAGACCGCCGAACAGCATGAAGCGCCAGACGATGCCCATGCGGGTGTCGGGGCGGCCGGTGCGCTCACGCTCGCCGCGCAAGGCCCAGATGCCGGTCGGCACGGCGATCAGCCCGACGACCAGCATGACCAGCCGCCAATCGGTGTCCAAGCCCGGCGCCCAGTTGCGCGGCGGCCAGAAAACCAGGGTCAGCAAAGGCGGCCAGGCGGCGCCCGCCAAGACAGCCAGGGCCGGCGCCGCGCCCGACGGCCGCCAGGTCACCGGCCGTCGACCGGGCAGATCCTCGGGCGTGTCGAAGCGACGATTGAGCACGGCCGCCAGCCTATCGCGTCGGAACCGGCGTGTCGCCGGAATAGTCGTAGAAGCCGCGCCCGCTCTTGCGCCCCAGCCAGCCCGCCTCGACGTATTTCACCAGCAGCGGACAGGGCCGATATTTGCTGTCGGCCAGCCCCTCGTGCAGCACGTTCATGATGGCCAGAACCACGTCCAACCCCATGAAGTCCGCCAGCTCTAGCGGACCCATCGGATGGTTGGCCCCCAGCTTCAGCGCCTTGTCGATCGAGGCCACGTCGCCGACCCCCTCGTACAGGGTGTAGATGGCTTCGTTGATCATCGGCACCAGGATGCGGTTGACGATGAAGGCCGGAAAGTCCTCGGCGTTGGTGGTCGTCTTGCCCAGGGATTCGGCGAAGGCCACCGCCGTCTCATAGGTCGCCGCCGAGGTGGCGATGCCGCGGATGATCTCCACCAGCTTCATCACCGGCGCGGGCTTCATGAAATGCAGGCCGATGAAACGTTCGGGCCGATCCGTGGCCGAAGCCAGGCGCGTGATCGAGATCGACGAGGTGTTGGACGCCAAAAGGGTGTCCGGTCCCAGATGCGGGACCAGATCGGCCAGGATCGCCTTCTTGACCGCCTCGTCCTCGACCGCCGCCTCGATCACCAGGTCGGCGCGGCCGACTTCGGACAGGGATTGGACCATGGCGATCCGAGCCAGGGCCGCCTCGGCCGCCGCCGCCTCGATCATGCCGCGCGACGCCTGCCGCGCCAAGGATTCGCCGATCACCGCCGCCGCCGCCGCCAGCCGCTCGGTCGAGACATCGTACAGCCGCACCGCATAACCGCCCATGGCCGCCGCCTGGGCGATGCCAACGCCCATCTGGCCGGCGCCGACGACGGCGACTGTCTTGATCGGGTTCATGCGTCGGGTCGGTCTGTTGCAGCCGGGGAGGCCTGTCGGGACGCGCACCTTAGAAAGCTGCGGCGCGGAGGCAAGAGCGGGTCGCGTCCTTGTTCCCGATTGCCGCCGGGCGTGTCCCCGCCGCCGCTCAGCCGGCGACCAGGTTCAGGGCCGCGACATGGGCGGCCGGCAACAGAAAATTCTGGATCCCCTGGATCAGGATCAGGGCGACGATCGGCGTCACGTCGATCCCGCCCAGCGGCGGGATGAACCGGCGAAGCGGCGCCAGCACCGGCCCGGTGATCCGATCCAGCGCATAGGCCAGTTGCGACACGAACCGGTTGCGGTGGTTGATGACGTCGAAGGCGAACAGCCAACTCAGGATCGCCGAAATGATGATGGCCCAGACCAGCAAGGTCAGAATGGCGTTGGCCACGAAGAAGATAAAGTCGATTACGGCGGCGGCGAATTCCATTCGGGTCTCCCGGTCTCTTGCCCCTGACTAGCGCGGACGGCGATTCAGGTACACCGCTTCGTCCCGGACGCATCGTCCCCCGTTGACACCCACCGACCGCCTTCGTATGTCGCGCCCTCGCCTTTCCCGGATCACGCCGGGTCGTGGGGGCCGTAGCTCAGTTGGTAGAGCGCGTCGTTCGCAATGACGAGGTCAGGGGTTCGACTCCCCTCGGCTCCACCA
>JAFLCT010000068.1 GCA_017302335.1 Caulobacterales bacterium
CAGATCGGCCGGTCCGCTGCGCTGGTTGGGGGCTGCGCTGACCGGCCTCTTGCCAACCCCACCAACCCCAGCTCAGATCACCAAAGGACTCTCGTTATGGCTGGATGAGAAACGGGGGTCACGTCACGGCGCCTAAGCTTGCTATTCGAACAAATCTCGTTGAGCTCTTGCATCGGCTGGAACGCGAAAGCGGCTCTCGTCGAGAGTTCGGCGAGGACTATCCAAACTATAACGTCTCACCGCCGCCTTGAAACGGGACGCGATCAGGTCTGCGACCGGGCCGGTTCCCCTCATGCGCTGGGACCAGTCGGGATCGTAGTCGCGGCCGCCTCGGGTTTGGCGGATCAGGGACATGACGCGCCGGGCGCGGTCGGGGCGGGCGTCCGCCAGCCATTCGCGGAACAGGTCCTTGATCTCCAGCGGCAGGCGCAGAGTCACATACATGGCGCTCGTGGCGCCGGCTTTCTTCGCGGCCTCCAGCACTGCTTCCATCTCGTGATCGTTTAGACCGGGGATAACGGGGGCGAAGCCGACGCCCACCGGGCAGCCCGCGTCGGCCAGGCGGCTGACGGCCTCCAGCCGTTTCGCCGGGGTGGAGGCGCGGGGCTCCATCGCTCGGGCTAGGCCCCTGTCCAGGGTGGTGATGGAGATGAAGGCCGAGCACAGTCCTTCGCGCCCCATGGCCCCAAGAATGTCGGCGTCGCGGGCGATCAGCACCGACTTGGTGATGATGCTGAAGGGATGGCTGAAGCGCTGCATTACCTCCAGCACGCCGCGCGTGATCTTCAGGTCGCGCTCCACCGGCTGATAGGGATCGGTGTTGCCACCTATGTGGATGCGTTTGCAGACGTATTTGCGTGCTGACAGCTCCTGTTCCAGGAGACGCGCGGCGTCGGGCTTGAAGAAGATCCGGCTCTCGAAATCCAGGCCCGGGGATAGGCCCATGTAGGCATGGGACGGGCGAGCGTAGCAGTAGGAACAACCATGGGCGCAACCTGTGTAGGTGTTGATGGAACGATCGAAGCCGACGTCGGGGCTCTGGTTCCGGCTGATGATGGTGCGGGAGCGGAGCGGGGCGACCGTCGTCTCGACCTGGATGGAAGCGGGGGCGTCGTCGGCGGTCCAGCCGTCATCGAAGGCCTCGACCTGGGTGGCTTCGTAGCGGCCGCTGCGGTTCGATTTGGCTCCACGGCCCCGGGCGGCGGGTGTCAGTTTCGGGGCAGCGGTCATGTCGGTGTAACCAGGTGGTAAAGCCAGCCATGTTCACAGCCCTTGTAGGGGTTGATGGATCGGTCGAAGCCGACGTCGGGGCTGGTGTTGCGGGCGATGATCGTCCGCGCCTTCTCCGGCGTCAGGGTGGTGCGGAGAGGGGGCGTTTCCGCGTCGTCGGCGGTCCAGCCGTCGTCGAACGCTTCGACCTGCGCCGCCTCATACCGCCCGCTGGCGTTGGATTTGGCCCCTCGTCCCTTCATCGGCAGTTTCGCCATGACGGGACCATACGCCGCGACTGGAACAAATCAAGAACATTCTGTTCCGCCCTGACGAAGGGGGCGTTGGCTCACCGCCGACCGAACAGTTTCTCCAGATCGGCCAGCTTCAGCTCGACATAGGTGGGGCGGCCGTGGTTGCACTGGCCGGAATGGGGCGTGGCCTCCATCTGGCGCAACAGGGCGTTCATCTCGGCGGCCGACAGAACCCGTCCGGCGCGGACGCTGCCGTGACAGGCCATGGTCCCGCAGACCTCGCCCAGCCGCTCGGACAGGGCCAGGGCCGCGCCGTGTTCGGCCAGGTCGTCGGCGATATCGCGGATCAGACCCTGTACGTCGCAATCGCCCAACAGGGCGGGCGTCTCGCGCACCAGAACCGCGCCGCCGCCGAACGGCTCGACGACCAGGCCCAGCGCGGCCAGTTCGTCGGCGCGGGCCAGGACGCGGTCGGTCTCGGCCGGGTCCAGATCGACCACCTCTGGCGTCAGCAGGGCCTGGCGGGTCACGGCCCCTTGCGCCATCTGGGCCTTCATCCGCTCATAGACCAGGCGCTCATGGGCGGCGTGCTGGTCGACGACGACGACGCCGTCGCGGGTCTGGGCGACGATATAGGTTCCGTGCACCTGCGCGCGGGCGGCGCCGAGAGGGAAGTCGATCGGGTCCGGCGGCGGGGCGATGGGCCAGGCGGCCGGGTCGGGTGCGACGGTCTCGACCCGTGCGGACTGCTCGTTCAGTCCGGGCAGAACGCCATTGGCGGCGACGGGCCGATCCCAGCCGGTCCAGCCGCTGAAGCCGCGCGCGGAGGGCGAGGACGGGCTGAACGCGACGCCGGCATGGGCCGTGAACCCCGTCAGGGCGTCGGCGGCGACGGTGGTCGAGGCGCGGTGCCCGGCGGCGGCCAGGGCGTGCCGCAAGGCCCCGACGATCAGGCCGCGCACCAGGGCCGGATCGCGGAACCGCACTTCGGCCTTGGCTGGGTGGACGTTGACGTCGACCAACAGCGGATCGAGGTCCAGGAACAGGGCCGCCGCCGGATGCCGGTCGCGGGCCAGGAAATCGGCATAGGCGCCGCGCAGCGCGCCCTGGAGCAGTCTGTCCTTCACTGGGCGGCCGTTGACGAACAGATACTGATGCGCCGCATTGCCGCGCGAATAGGTCGGCAGGCCCGCATAGCCGGACAGGCGCACGCCGTCCCGCTCCTGATCGATCAGCAGGGCGTTGGCCTCGAAGTCGCGGCCCAGCAGGGCGGCCAGCCGCTTCAAGCGGCCCTCGGGACCGGGCTGTTCGGCGGGCAGGCGCAGCACCGTCTTGCCGTCGAGGTCCAGGGTGAAGGCCACGGCCTCGTGCGCCATGGCCTGACGCTTGATCTCTTCCGAGATGGCCATGGATTCGGCCCGCTCGGATTTCATGAATTTGAGGCGGGCGGGGGTGGCGTAGAAGAGGTCGCGCACCTCGACCCGGGCGCCGTGCGGTCCGGGGAAGGCGGCGGGGGCGATCGCGCGTTGATCCCCGCCCTCCACGGCGACGGCGTAGGCCGGTTCGCCGGGCGACCGAGCGGTGATGGTCAGGCGGGCGACCGAGCCGATCGAAGGCAGGGCCTCGCCGCGGAAACCCAGGGTGTGGATGCGCAGCAGGTCCACGTCGCCCGCGTCGTCGGGCGCCAGTTTCGAGGTGGCGTGGCGTTCGACCGCCAGAGGCAGCTCCTCGACTGGAATGCCCTTGCCGTCGTCGGCGATCAGGATGCGCGACAGACCGCCGCCGTCGGCCTGGATCTCGACCCGGGCGGCGCCGGCGTCCAGTGCGTTCTCGACCAGTTCCTTGACCGCGCTGGCGGGTCGCTCGACCACCTCTCCGGCGGCGATGCGGTTGACGGTCTCGGGGGGAAGGCGGCGGATCGGCATGAGAGTCGCAACGGTATCATCGTCGGCGGGATCGCGCTTCCTTCTCTCGTCGATGAAGGCGATTATCATCCGTGCGTGGGTCGAAAGGCCGAATCAGTCGCTAGAGCGGAGGGGTCCGATGGTGCGGTTCATTGTTCAGGCGGTGGTGACGGCGTTGGGCCTGTGGCTGGCGTCCGCCATCGTGCCGGGCGTAGGGTTCACGGGGCAGTGGTCGTTGATCTGGGCGGCGGTGCTGCTGGGTCTGGTCAATGCGATCGTGCGGCCGATCCTGACGATACTGACCTTCCCGCTGACGGTTGTGACCTTCGGTCTGTTCCTGCTGATCGTGAATGCGGCGACGATCGGACTGACGGCGATGCTTCTGAAAGGCTTCGTCGTCGATGGCCTGTGGGCGGGAATCGGCGCGGCCATCGTCACCGGCACGGTGAGCTGGCTGGCGGCGATCCTGATCCCCGACCGGTCCTAGGCGGTTCGGCCGACGGTCCGTGACGCGGACGTTCCAGGCTCAGGCGCCAAGAACGTCCGGCGTCATCCGCTGCAACAGGGCGCCGCCCTGACCGATGGCGGCCAGTCGGCTGGAGGCATGGCCCAGGACGTTGGCGGCATAGACTTCGTACAGGTCCATCCGGCCTTGCAGCCAGGCGGGATCGCCCACGCCGGTCTCCATCTGGGCCTTGGCGGCCAGCGCGCCCTTGGCCATCAGCCAGCCGCCGACCACATCGCCCAGCAGTTTCAGATAGGCGTCGGCGGCGGCCAGAACATCAGCGGCGCGGGCCGGGTCGGTCTTGGCGTCCAACAGCCACAGGGTGGCGTCCTCGACCGCCTCGACGGCGTTGACGAAGCGCTCGACCGGTTTGCCGGAATACAGGCGCTTCAGCTCGCCGCAGGTCGTCTTCATTTCGGCGATCAGGGCCTTGGCCGCGGCGCCGCCGTCCTGTGACAGCTTGCGGCCGACCAGATCCATGGCCTGGACCCCATTGGTGCCTTCGTAGATCGGGGCGATGCGGGCGTCGCGATAGTGCTGGGCCGCGCCGGTCTCTTCGATGAAGCCCATGCCGCCGTGCACCTGGAGACCCATCGAGGCGACTTCGCAACCAACATCGGTGGACCAGGCCTTGGCGATGGGAACGAACAGGTCCTCGCGGCCCTTCCAGCGGCGACGCAGGTCCTCATCGATCGTCGTGCGGGCCAGGTCGGCGGCGACGGCGGTCGACAGGCAGAGGGCGCGGGCGGCGGCGATCTTGGCCTTCATCACCGACAGCATACGGCGCACGTCGGGATGGTCGATGATCGGGGCGTTCGTCTCGCCGGTCCAGACGCTGCGGCCCTGACGGCGTTCCTGGGCGTAGGCCAGGGCGCCCTGATAGGCGCGTTCGGCGATGCCGACGCCCTCGACCCCGACGGCCAGGCGGGCGGCGTTCATCATCACGAACATATGCGCCAGGCCCTCGTTCGGGCGGCCGACCAGTTCGGCCGTGGCGCCCTCATAGCTCATGACGCAGGTGGGCGAGGCGTGGATGCCCAGCTTGTGCTCGATCCCGACGGGACGGAAGGCGTTGCGCGCGCCCAGCGAGCCGTCGGCGTTCAGCAGGAATTTGGAGGCCAGGAACAGACTGATGCCTTTCGGCCCGGGCGGGGCGTCGGGCAGGCGGGCCAACACCATGTGGACGATGTTGTCCGTGGCGTCGTGGTCGCCCCAGGTGATGAAGATCTTCTGGCCGTTCAGGGCGTAGGTCCCGTCGGCGTTCGGCGTGGCCGTGGCGGTCAGGGACCCCAGGTCGGTGCCCGCGTGGGGTTCGGTCAGGACCATGGCGCCGGTCCATTCGCCGCTGACCAGACGGGTCAGCCAGGTTTGCTTCTGGGCGTCTGTGCCGACGGCCTCCAGCGCCTCGATGGCGGCCAGCGACAACATGGGGCACAGGCCGAAGGCCATGTTGGCCGAATGAACGGTCTCATAGGCGGCTAGCTCCAGCGCCTTGGGCAGGGCCTGCCCGCCGACATGGGCCGGGGCGGCCAGGCCGGTCCAGCCGCCCTCGGCGAACTGGCGATAGGCGTCGGCGAAACCGGGGGCGGCGGTGACCGCGCCGTTGGCGTAGAGCGCGCCCTTCTGATCGCCGACGCGGTTCAGCGGGGCTAGAACGCCTTCTGAAAACTGACCCGCCGCCTCCAGCACGGCGTTCAGCACGTCGGCGTCGAAGTCGGGAAAGGATTCGCCCATCAAGGCGTCGGCGTCGGCGACCGAACGCAGGGTGAAGGCGATGTCGCGAAGCGGGGCGCGGTAGGTCATCGGACTCTCTTCAATGTCTGGTCGATCAATGCCGTGCGGCGGGGACATGACGCAAGACCGCTTGGCGACGCGCCCCTGATCCGCCAAGTTGGCGCCCTGCCGTCACGGAAAGGAAGTCATGGCCGAGCCGCGTGATCGATATTCAACCGTTTCCCTGATCCTGCACTGGGGGATCGCGCTGGCGATCCTGGCCCAAGTGCTGCTGATCACGGCGCATGAAGCGACTGAGGGACAGGAAATGTCCCGCCAGTTCGTCGAGGCGCACAAGGCGCTGGGGATCACGATCCTGCTGGCGACCCTGTTCCGCATCGTCTGGCGGTTGATGAACCCTGTCGCGCCTTTGCCGGATGGGATGAAGCCGTGGGAGAAGATAGCGGCGCGGGTGACGCATATCGGTCTCTACGCACTGCTGATCTTCATGCCGCTCAGCGGCTGGGCGGCGATGTCGGCGCGAGGGCGAGACATCAGTTTCTGGGGCCTGTTCAACTGGCCGTTGTTGCCAATCGGCGGCGGGCGCGAGATGGCGCGGACGATCATGGACCGCCACGAGATGGGGATGAAGGTGCTCTATGTGCTGCTGGCCCTGCACGTGTTGGCGGCGTTGAAACACCATTTCGTGGACCGTGACGGCGTGCTGCGCAGTATGCTGCCCTTCCTGCCCCGACGATGAACGGAAACAGCGACGCGGAGGCGGTCGCCGCACTGCGGAGCGGCGGACTGGTGATCCTGCCGACCGAGACGGTCTATGGCCTTGCCGCTGATGCGGGTGATGCGCGGGCCGTGGCGGCGATCTTCGAGGCGAAGGGAAGACCGCGCTTCAACCCCTTGATCGCTCATGTCTCTGACGCCGCCCAGGCCGAGACCGTCGCCGCATTCGACGGCCGTGCGCGGCGCCTGGCGGACGCCTTCTGGCCGGGACCATTGACGATCGTCGCGCCGGTGAAGGATCGACAGGCCGTCTGCGACCTGGCGCGGGCCGGGCTGGACAGCGTGGCGGTGCGCGCGCCGGGCCATGCGCGGGCGCGGGCGGTGATCGCGGCCTTCGGGCGGCCGATCGTGGCGCCTTCGGCCAATCGGTCGGGACGGCCCAGTCCGACGACCTTCGCCGACGCCGTGGAGGAGACGGGGTTCGCCGCCGCCGCGGCCCTGGACGGCGGCGACTGCGCCGTGGGGGTGGAATCGACCGTGGTCTCGGTGCTGGACGGGCGGCTGGCGCTGTTGCGGCCCGGCGCCGTGACGCGCGAGGAGATCGAGACCGTGGCTGGGCCGATCGACGGCGGGGGCCAGGGGCATCGATCGCCGGGACGTCTGGCCCTGCACTATGCGCCGGCCGCGCCGGTGCGGATCGAGGCGGTGGACGTGCGACCGGGAGAGATCCTGCTGGGGTTCGGCCCGGGCGTCGGCGACCCAGCCTTCAGCCTGAGTGCGACGGGCGACCTTAAGGAGGCGGCGACCAACCTTTTCAGGCTGTTGCGAGAAGCGGATCGCGTAAAACCTGAAGGCATCGCCGTGTCGCCTATCCCGCAGACGGGGCTGGGCGAAGCCATCAATGACCGGCTGAGACGGGCGGCCGGCTTCGTGGGCTGAGGCGCCGCTAGAGGAAACGCGCCTTCACATCGACGCTCGACCGCTCGCCGACGGCGTCGAAACAGGTCGCCAGCCATAGCTCGCCCGCCTCGCGCCCGCGATCCTTGAGCCGGGTCAGGAAGCTCCATTCGGTGTCGAATTTCGAACCGAGCGACAGATCGCCCAGCCAAGGGTCCGCCTCCACCGCGTGCAGACGCAGCCTGCGATAGCCGTCCGGCCCGTTCGGTTTCAACCGGCCCTCGGCGATCAGGTCCTGAACGAAGGCGACGGCGCGCAACTCGGCCACCAAGGGGGCGTTGAAGACGATCTCGTTCAGCCGGTCCATGATCTCGCCGGCCGCGTGCGGGGTCTCGTCGCGTCGAAACGGATTGAGCGGCATCAGCAGGATGTCGTCCGGCGTGTCGGCGTAGAACAGCGGCCACAGGGCCGGATTGGCCAGATACCCGCCATCCCAATAGGGTTCCCCCTCGATCTCCACCGCCTGGAACAGATGGGGCAGGCAGGCCGAGGCCATCAGGACCTGATCGGTGATCTCTTCGGTCTGAAAGATGCGTGAGCGGCCCTGCCGCACCGCCGTGGCCGCCACGAACAGCCGCACATCCGACCCGCGCACCGCCTCGAAATCGATGGCCGTGTCCAAGGCCCGCTTCAACGGGTTCAGGTTGAACGGATTGAACTGATAGGGGCTGAACGTCATGGCCATGGTCTCGGCGTGCCGCCACAGATCCGCGCCCTTTAGCCAGCCGGGGTTGAAGGCGGCGTTCCAAACGGCGCTGTCGCCAAAGACATTGCGCCCGCCGGACTGGTTCACTTCGCGCCACAGGAGGTCCAGACGTTCGCGGGCGGCGTCGGCGCCGCCCTCGGCCAGGCCGCTGACCAGGGCGGCGCCGTTCATGGCTCCGGCCGAGGCGGCGGTGACCGCGCGGATGTCTAGCCGACCGTCTTCCAACAACCGGTCCAGAACCCCCCATTGAAAGGCGCCGTGCGAGCCGCCGCCCTGCAACGCCAGGCTGACGGGTCGACGTTCGGGGATCGGCGGCTTCGACTTCGACACGATTCCCCCTTGGCGTCGGCTATTGCGCCGTCCAACCGCCGTCGATGGAGAAGCTGGCGCCGTTGGCCGAGCCGCCGAGGTCAGAGGCCAGGTACAGGAACAGGCCCGCCAACTGGTCGGTGGTGACGAATTTCTTGGTCGGCTGAGACCCCAGGATGACGTCCTTCATCACCTGTTCCCTGGTCATGCCGCGCGTGCGGGCCTGATCGGCGATCTGCTTTTCGACGATGGGCGTCTCGACATAGCCGGGGCAGATGGCGTTGCAGGTGATGTTGTCCTGGGCGATCTCCAGGGCGACGGTCTTGGTGAAGCCCAGGACGCCGTGCTTGGCGGCGACATAGGCCGACTTGAACGGGCTGGCGACCAGGCCGTGGGCCGAGGCGACGTTGATGACGCGGCCGCGTCCCTGCGCCTTCATGATCGGGATGGCGGCGCGGGTGGCGTAGAAGACCGACGACAGATTGATGGCGATGATCCGTTCCCACTGGTCGGACGGAAATTTCTCGACCGCCTCGACGTGTTGGACGCCCGCATTGTTGACCAGGATGTCCAGCCGCCCAAGCTGATGTTTGGCATAGGCGACCATGTCGGCGACCTCGTCGCCTCTGGTCATGTCGGCGGCGTGATAACGCACGCGCACGCCGCAGGAGGCTTCCATCTCGGCGCGGGTGCGTTCGATCTCGGCCGGGTCGCCCAGGCCGTTCAGCACCACGTCCCCGCCATGCGCCGCCACCGCCCGCGCCAAGGCCAGGCCGATGCCCGAGGTCGAGCCGGAGATGACCGCCACCTGGCCCTTCAGATCGCCATAGTCGCGGAAGGGATGGGTCTGGTCGTCGGCGGCGTCGCCGCGCTTGGGCCATTGGAACATGGGTCGTCGCCTCGGGGTCTTCTCGGTTCGCCAATCAGCCTAGCGGCTCGCGGAAGCGATGGCGACAGGCCGGATCAGGAATTTCACGATCGGGTGAATAGCCAGTCCGTCTCGGTGGAACGGGTCGGGTCGAAGACATAGCCGTCGCGATCGAATTCCTTGAGGCGCTCGGATCGTTCGATGCGATTCTCGATGATCCAGCGGGCCATGGTTCCGCGCGCCCGTTTGGCGAAGAAGGAGACGATGCGGGTCTCGCCGTCCTTGGCTTGGCGGAACTGGCAGGTGATGACGGGGAGTTTCAACGCTCGGGCGTCGACGGCGCCGAAATACTCCTGGCTGGCCAGGTTGATCAGGACGGGTTCGATCTGCCCCTCGGCGTCGGCGTTGAGCTGTTTCGAAATGCGGTCGCCCCAGAAATCGTACAGGCTGGCCCCGCGCCGGGTCTTCAGGCGGGTTCCCATCTCCAGCCGATAGGGCTGGATGCGGTCGAGCGGACGCAACAGGCCATAGAGACCCGAAAGGATGCGCAGCCGGTCTTGCGCCCATTCGAGATCGGCGGGCGACAGGTCGCGGGCGTCCAGCCCCTGATAGACGTCGCCGGCGAAGGCGAGGGCGGCCTGAACGCCGATGTCGGTCGCCTCGGGATCGAAGGCCTTGAAGCGCGCCTGGTTCAGCTTCGCCAGATCGTCGGAGATGCCCATCAGGCGGCGCAGCTCGGCCTGGGTCTGACGGCGCGCGGTCTTCAACAAGGTCGCGGTGTCGTTGCGCAACCGGGGCGTGGTGGCGGCCAGGTCGATGGACGGCTCGGCGAAATCCAGCCGCTTGGCCGGGGACAGGACGATCAGCATGGCGGGGGGTGTAGGCCGGTTCGGCGACGGTTTGAAGCCGGTGGATGGTCGCGGGGCGTTGCTCCACGCTGCCGTCATCTTCGGGTCAAGCCTGGGGATGACGGAGGGGGGAAGGGCTAAAAAAGCACCCCCGGGTTCATGATCCGCTTCGGGTCCAGCGCCTGACGCACCGCGCGCATCATCTCGACCTCGAGGTCGGACTTGTAGCGCCGGGCCTCGTCGGTCTTCAGGCGGCCCAGGCCGTGCTCGGCGCTGATGGAGCCGTCGTAGCGGGCGACGATGTCGTGGACCAGGCGCGAGCCGTCCTCCCAGCGGGCCAGGAAGGCGGCGCCGTCTTCACCCGGCGGACGCAGCACGTCGTAGTGCAGGTTGCCGTCGCCGACGTGGCCGAAGGCGCTGATCCGCACGCCGGGGTGGAACCGCTCCAGCGCCGCCTCGGCCTCGTCCAGAAAGTCGGCGATGCGCGAGATCGGCACCGAGACGTCGTGCTTCCAGCCGCCGCCCTCGGGCTTGAGACCGGCCGACTGTTCCTCACGCAGTTTCCACATCGCGGCGCGCTGGGCGTCGTTTTGGGCCACGGCGGCGTCGGTGATGAGACCCTCCTCGAAGGCTGAGGCCAGCAGGCGTTCCAGCGCGGCCTCGGCGCCGCCGGGTTCGCCCGAGGCGGCTTCGATCAGGACGTACCAGGGCGGCGTGGTCTCCAACGGCTCGCGGGTGTCGGGTATGTGTTTCAACACCAGTTCCATGCCGAGGCGGCGCATCAGTTCGAACGCCTCGATCCCGCCGCCGGTCTCGGCCTTGGCGCGGGCCAGCAGCTCGATGGCGTCCTTCGCCGAGGCCAGACCGACCATGGCGACGGCGCGGCCGCGCATCACCGGAAAAAGCTTCAGCGTCGCGGCGGTGACCACGCCCAGCGTGCCCTCGGCCCCGATCAGCAGTTGCTTCAGGTCATAGCCGGTGTTGTCCTTGCGCAGCCGTTTCAGGCCGTTGAAGACGCGGCCGTCGGGCATGACGGCCTCAAGACCCAGCACCAGGTCGCGCATCATGCCGTAGCGCAGCACGGCGACGCCGCCGGCGTTGGTCGAGATGACGCCGCCTATAGTCGCCGTACCCTCGGCCGCGAGGCTGAGCGGGAAGAACCGGCCCGCGGCGGCGGCGGCCTGTTGCGCCTCCAGCAGGGTGACGCCCGCCTCGACCGTCATGGCGTCGTCCATCGGCGTGACGTCGCGAATGGCGCGCAGCTTGCGCGTCGACAGCAGCACCTCGCCATAGGGAATCTGGCCGCCGACCAGACCGGTGTCGCCGCCCTGGGGGGTGATCGCCACGCCATGTTCGGCGCAGACCGTCACCGCACGGGCGACGCCGTCCGTCGAACGGGGCGTCAGCATCAGCGGCGTGTGGCCGTTCCAGCGCCCGCGCCACTCGGTCAGCCAGGGCGCGATGTCGGACGGGTCGTCGGTCCAGCCGCCAGGACCGAGGGCGGCTTTCAACGCATCCAGCGCGGCGGGAGAGGGCGGGGTCATGAGGTCTTATCCCGGATGGCGCGGGAGAAGGCTATGGTGCGCCTATGGATTCGTCCCCGCCCTTTCCGGTCCCCTGTGTCGGCGTGGTTTGTCTGCGCGATGGCCAGGTGTTGCTGATCCGGCGAGGACGCGAACCGCGCATGGGCGAGTGGAGCCTGCCCGGCGGTCGAATCGAGCCGGGCGAACGGGCCGTGGACGCGGCCCTGCGGGAGCTGCGCGAGGAGACGGGGGTCGAGGCCGAGATCCTGGGTCTGGTCGACGTGGTCGACGGCCTGTTTCCCGAACATGGGCGGCACTATGTGCTGATCGACTATGCGGCGCGCTGGATCGGCGGCGAACCGACGGCGGGCGACGACGCGGCAGAGGCGGCCTTCGTGTCCGTCGAGGAGGCGCTGCGGCGGGTGGACTGGGACGAGACGCGCCGGATCATCGCCATGGCGGCCCTGGTCGAGGCATCGGACGCCGCCAGTCCGGTTTCGATGGCGCGGGCGCCGAGCGGGCGATAAACTCAAGCGGAAATTGAGGAGAACCCCATGGGCATTTTCGGCATCGCGCTTCTGGTTCTGGCGATCGTGCTGTTGTTCAGCGTGGTCAAGATCGTGCCTCAGGGACGCGAGTTCACGGTCGAACGGTTCGGCAAATACACCAAGACCCTGACCCCCGGCATTCATGTCCTGACGCCATTCGTGGAGAGAATTGGCCGTCGTATGAACATGATGGAGCAGGTTCTTGATGTCCCAACCCAAGAAGTGATCACCAAGGACAACGCCGTGGTCAAGGTCGACGGCATTGTTTTCATCCAGGTCATGAACGCGGCGGCGGCGGCTTATCGCGTCGATGACCTGCAATACGCCATCGCCCAGTTGTGCATGACCAATCTGCGCACCGTGGTCGGCTCGATGGAGCTGGACGAGGTGCTGAGCCAGCGTGACTCGATCAACACCCGGCTGCTCCAGGTGATCGACGCCGCGACCGAGCCGTGGGGCGTCAAGGCCAACCGCATCGAGATCAAGGATCTGACCCCGCCGGCCGACATCACCAACGCCATGGCCCGCCAGATGAAGGCCGAGCGTGAACGCCGCGCCGTGGTCACCGAGGCCGACGGCGAGAAACAGGCCGCCATCACCCGCGCCGAGGGCGCCAAACAGGCCGCTATCCTGGAGGCCGAGGGGCGTCGAGAGGCCGCTTTCCGCGACGCCGAGGCTCGTGAGCGCGAGGCCGAGGCCGAGGCCAAGGCCACCGCCATGGTGTCCGAAGCCATCGCGCGCGGCGATGTCAGCGCCATCAACTATTTCGTGGCGCAGAAATATGTGGAGGCGTTCGCCGCCCTGGCGACCAGCCCGCAACAGAAGACGGTCATCGTCCCGGCCGAAATGGGCGCCCTGGTCGGCACGATCGCCGGGGTCGGCGAATTGGTGGGCCTGGCGCGCGACACCCAGCAACAGCCGCGCCCGGTTCCGCCTGCCGCCCAGTCCGCGCCGCCGCCACGTCCGGCCGCCGCGAC
>JAFLCT010000069.1 GCA_017302335.1 Caulobacterales bacterium
CCGGCCTCCTGCTCCCGCAAGATCCCGATGATTTGCTCTTCCGTGAACCTTGATCGCTTCATTCTTGTCCGTCCTTCGTTGGGCGGACTCTAGCTATTCCTGGAGGAGTTTCAGGGGGTCACGTCAACACCAAAGCCCGAACGCCTGATCGAGCGCATAATTCACATCGCCACCAATCCCGGCGACCTCGTCCTCGACTCCTTCCTCGGCTCCGGCACCACCGCCGCCGTCGCCCACAAGATGGGGCGCCGTTACATCGGCATCGAGGTCGGCGACCATGCCGTGACCCATTGCGCGCCGCGCCTGAAGAAGGTGATCGAAGGCGAACAGGGCGGAATTTCGAAATCAATCGGGTGGACTGGCGGCGGCGGCTTCCGTTTCTATCGACTGGGCGAGGCGGTGTTCGGCGAGGATGGGGCGTTGACGCCCGGCATCGCCTTCGCCAATCTGGCGGCTCACGTGTGGTTCGCCGAAACGGGCCATGCCCCCGACCGTGCGCCGGACGGACCCTTGCTGGGCGTGCGCGAAGGCGTGACGGTCGCCCTGTTGTACAACGGCGTGCTGGGCGACAAGCGGCCGCAGGGCGGAAACGTGCTGACCCGCGCCACCCTGGCCCTCATTCGCGAAGCCCTGAACCAGGCGGCGCCGGGGTTCGAGGGACGGCTGGTCGTCTATGGCGAACGCAGCGCCCTGTCGGCCGCGACCCTGGAAGCCGAGGGGATCGTGTTCAAACAAACCCCCTATGACGTGAGGGCGCGCCGCTGATGCTGTTGAAGCCGTATCAACGTCAGGCGCTGGGCGCCCTTTCGGATTTCCTGGCCCTGGCGCAGGAGCACGATCCGGCGGCGGCGTTCGAAACCGTCGTCAATGCGCCGCAGCCGGATGGCCTGCCGACGCTGAAACAACGGCTGGGCCGCTATTACAAGCCGTACAAGGCGGCCAAGGGCCTGGACGATACGCCCTATGTCTGTCTGCGGCTGCCGACCGGGGGCGGCAAGACCATCCTGGCGGCGCACGCCATCGCCGCCGGGCGCGACGCGGGGATCGGCGGCGACTATCCGCTGGTGTTGTGGCTGGTCCCGTCGGAGATCATTCAGAGCCAGACGGCCGGTGCGCTGAGGGACCCGAAACATCCGTACCGTCAGGCGTTGGACGCCGCCTTCGACGGGCGGGTGCGGGTGTTCGACATCGCCGACTACGCCCAGTTGCGGCCGCAGGACTTGGCCCAGAACGCCTGTATCGTGATCGGTACGATCCAGACCTTGCGCGTGACCGACACCAACAAGCGCAAGGTCTATGCCCACCACGAGGACTTGGAGCCGCATTTCAGTCGGCTGGACCGGCTGGCGTTGCAGTCGCTGCCGGATCTGGAGCGTGACGCGAACGACAAGGTGAAGTTCTCGTTCGCCAATCTGCTGCACCTGCATCGGCCGCTGATGCTGGTGGACGAGGCGCACAACGCCGTCACCGGCCTGTCGGACGAGATGCGGCGGCGGATCAATCCGGCGGCGGTGGTCGAATTCACAGCCACGCCCAAGGACCGGTCCAACATCCTGTTCAACGTCACCGCAGCCGAGCTGAAGCAGGAAGCGATGATCAAACTGCCCATCGTGTTGCAGGAGCACGCGCACTGGCAGGCGGCGGTGGTGGGCGCCATGCACGAGCGGCAGAGGCTGGCGGCGCTGGCCGAAAAGGACCCGGCCTATATTCGACCTCTGGCCCTGTATCAGGCGGAACCCAAGGACCGAGAGGTGACGGTCGAGGTGTTGAGGCGGCACCTGATCGACGACCTTAAGGTTCCTGAAGATCGCGTGGTGGTGGCGACCGGCGTCGAGCGGGGCCTGGAAGGGGTCAACTTGCTGGACCCGGCTTGCCGGGTCGAGCACATCATCACCGTCGAGGCGTTGAAAGAAGGGTGGGATGCGCCCTTCGCCTATGTGTTCTGCTCGGTGTCCTCGATCCGCAGCGCGACGGCGGTCGAACAGTTGCTGGGGCGGGTGTTGCGGATGCCCTATGCCCAGCGGCGCGGTCAGGGCGACCTGAACAAGGCCTACGCCCATGTGTCGGAACCCAGTTTTCGCGAGGCGGCCGAGGCGCTGAAGGACACCCTGATCGACATGGGGTTCGACGACGCCGAACTGCCCGATGTTCTGGAGCACGCGACGCAGGAGATCGAATGGGGCGAGGACGCCTTGTTCGGCGTACGCGAACCGACGCTCCCGGCTTTTGTGCAGGCGCCGGACACGCCGCAAGTTCGCGCCGCACTGGCCCAGGCTGGTGTGACTGCGACGAGCGCGCCGGACGGTGGACTGTCGATTCGTGCGGCCGATCTGGCCAAGCCTGGGCTGGCCGCGACCCTGGTCGCCGCCGCGCCCGGTGTGACGGCTCAGGTCGAGGCGGCGGTGCAAAGGCTGACTCTATCCCAGATCGGCCAGACGATCACCGTGCCGCGCCTGGTGACCCGCGTGCAAGGTGAACTGGCCTTTGACCTGGACGAGATCATGGGCCTGGTCGACTGGCGCTTGTCGGGCGAGTCGGCCGAGGTTCCTGGACTGGTGGAGGCCCTAGACGAACGTGTGCGGCGTTTCGAGATCGACGTGGATCGGTCACAGGTCGTGCAAAGGTTCCTGGAAGACGAGCGCGACCTGTTCGGAGACGCGCCGCCGCCGGACGGTTGGACGCCCGAACTTCTGGTCAACCTGCTGGCGCCGCTGGTGCGTGACGAATCGATTTCCCACGCCGATGCGTTGGGCTGGCTAAGCGAAGCGGTGCGACGGGTGCTGAACCGCGGCCAGTCTCTAAGCCGATTGATGCGGATGAAGCACGTATTGGCGCGACGCCTACGCATACGGGTGGTCGAGTTGAAGGCCGTAGCGCGTCAGCGCGAGGCGCGTCGCTGGCTGATCGATCCGGGGGCGCCGGTGGAAACCCTGGCCAGCGAGGGCTTCGTGTTCCGGGACGGTATGTATGACGGCGTCAGGCCCTATCGAGGCCGCAAGCGTTTCAACAAGCATTTCCTGCCGATGGTCCCCGCTTTCGACGGCACTGGGGATGGCGAGGAGGCCGACTGCGCCCTCGCTCTAGACGCCATGCCACAGGTCGAGACCTGGGTTCGTAATGTGGCGCGGCATCCAGGGTCCTTCTGGTTGCAGACCTCGAAGGACCGGACCTATCCCGACTTCGTGGCCCGTCTGACTGACGGGCGGATATTCGTGGTCGAGTACAAGGGCGCCGATCGCTGGAACGAGGCCGAGGAAGACCGGGCCGTGGGCATGGCCTGGGAACGAGTCGGCGGCGGCCTATACCTGATGGTCCGCAAGTCCGACGACGCAGGCCGCACGCCGCATATGCAGATGCGCGACAAGCTAGACGCCGCCTGACTCCACTCCCGGTCGAGGCTAGGCTGACCCCATGACCGACGCCACACCCGCCCCCCGCGCCCGCTTCTCCCTGATCGGACCCGGCATTGTCGTCGCCGCCACGGGGGTGGGGGCGGGGGATCTGGTGGCGACGCTCGTGGCCGGGTCGAAATATGGTTACGCCCTGCTGTGGGCGGCCGTGGTCGGGGCGGTCGTCAAGGCGGCGCTGGCCGAGGGGGCGGGGCGGTGGACGCTGGCCTCGGGCCGGACCCTGTTCGACGGCTGGTCCAGCCTGCCGGGCGCCATAGGGACCAGGGGCGCGAAGCTGAACTGGGCCACGGCCTATTTCGCCCTCTATGTGGTGATCTGGGGCTTCGTCTACGGAGCCACGGCGATGACGGCCTCGGCCCTGCCGCTGGCGGCGCTGTTTCCGGCGCTGGATCTGAAGACCTGGGGCGTGATCAACGGCCTGATCGGGCTGGGGCTGGTCTGGTTCGGCGGCTATGGCCTGTTCGAAAGGGTGATGGCGGCCCTGGTCGGGGTGATGTTCGTCACCGTGGTCGGGCTGGCCGTGATCGTGGCGCCGGATGTTCCGCGGCTGTTGACCGGGCTGTGGCCGACGTTGCCGCCGGGTTCGGCCTTCTACACCCTGGGTCTGATCGGCGGGGTGGGCGGCACCATCACCATGGCCGCCTATGGCTATTGGCTGAACGCCAAGGGCTGGAAGGGACCGGAATGGATGGCGACCATGCGGCTGGACAACCGCGTGGCCTATGTCGTCACCGGGGTGTTCGTGATCGCCATGCTGGTGGTCGGGGCCGAGCTGCTGCACGCCGGGGGCGTGGCGCTGGCGGGCGGCGACCGGGGCCTGCTGGACCTGGACCGGGTGCTGCGCGAGCGGTTCGGGCCTGTGGTGTCCGTGATGTTCCTGATCGGCTTCTGGGCCACCAGTTTCACCAGTCTGATCGGGGTGTGGCAGGGGGTCAGCCTGCTGTTCGCCGACTTCTGGGCGCATATGACCGACCGGACGGCGGACGAGGCGGCGCGCGGCCAGCACAGTCGGGCGGCGCGCGGCTATATGCTGTGGCTGACGTTTCCGCCCATCGCGCTGTTGTTCCTGGACCGGCCGTTCGCCCTGATCGTGGCCTATGGGGTGCTGGGCAGCCTGTTCATGCCGTTCCTGGCGGGGACGCTGATCTGGCTGTTGAACTCGGGCCGCACGCCGCCGCAGTGGCGCAACGGCTGGCTGTCGAACGGACTGCTGGCGGCGGCGGCCCTGTTGTTCGCGGTGCTGGCGGGCAAGGAGATCGCGGGGCTGTTCTGAAAAAAGCGCCGAGCGGCGAGCGGCGAGTGGCGAGGCAAGTGACGCCGCCGCTGTTGTGTTAAACGGCTGGCGAACGAGTCGAGGGGTCGGTATCTGACCACTCGCCACTCGCCACTGCGGAGATCCTGATGAGCCTCGCCTTCCTCTTCCCCGGACAGGGCAGCCAATCGGTCGGCATGGGCGCCGGCCTGGCCGACGCCTTCGCCAGCGCGCGCGAGGTGTTCGCCGAGGTCGACGACGCCCTGAACCAGAAGCTGTTCCAACTGATGCGCGAGGGACCCGAGGATCAACTGACCCTGACCGAGAACGCCCAGCCGGCCCTGATGGCCGTGTCCATGGCGGCGATGCGGGTGCTGAAGGTCGAGTTCGGCGCAGACGTGACCCGGGCCGCCTTCGTGGCCGGGCATTCGCTAGGCGAATATTCGGCCCTGTGCGGGGCGGGAGCGATCAGCCTGGCGGATACGGCGCGGCTGCTGAAGCTGCGCGGTCAGGCGATGCAGCGGGCCGTGCCCGTGGGCCGGGGGGCCATGGCGTCCCTGATCGGGCCGAAGACGGACCTGGCGCTGGCCGAGGCGGCGGCCAAGGCGGGGTCCGAGGTCGGCGTCTGCGTGGTGGCCAACGACAACAATGCGGGCAACATCGTCATCTCGGGCGACAAGGCGGCGGTGGACCGGGCCATCGAGGCGGCCAAAGCGCTGGGCGCGCGGGCCATACCGCTGAACGTCTCGGCCCCCTTCCACTGTCCGCTGATGCAGTCGGCGGCCGATGAGATGGAGGCGGCCCTGGCCGATGCGCGGGTCGCGGCGCCCGCCGTGCCGGTGGTGGCCAATGTGACGGCGCGGCCCGAGACAGACCCCGAGACGATCCGCCGCCTGCTGGTCGAGCAGGTGACGGGTCGGGTGCGCTGGCGCGAGAGCATGGAATGGATGGCGGGAGAAGGGGGCGTAACCCGCTTCGCCGAGGTCGGCTCGGGCAAGGTGCTGACCGGCATGGCCAAGCGGATCGCGCCGGAGGCCGAAAGCCTGGCGCTGAATGCGCCAGAGGACCTGGAAGCGTTCGCGAAGAGTTTTTGATTTCCCTTCTCCCGCAAGGGGAGACGGAAGGAGACAGAGATGTTCAATCTTGAAGGCAAGACCGCGCTGGTGACCGGCGCGACGGGCGGGATCGGCGGGGCCGTGGCGCGAGCGCTGCATAGGCAGGGCGCGACGGTGGTGCTGTCGGGCACGCGCCAGACGGTGCTGGCCGAGATCAAGGCCGAACTGGGCGAGCGCGCCCATTTCGCCACCGCCAATCTGTCGGACCCGGCATCGGTCGACACCCTGGTGAACGCCGCCGAAGAGGCGGCGGGCGCGCCGCTGGACATCCTGGTCGCCAACGCCGGCATCACCAAGGACGGCCTGTTGATGCGGATGAAGGACGAGGATTTCGATCAGGTCATCAAGGTCAATCTGGAAAGCTATTTCCGCCTGTCGCGCGCCGCCGTGAAGGGGATGATGAAGCGCCGGGCCGGGCGGATCATCGGCGTGACCTCGGTGGTCGGGGTGACCGGCAATCCGGGCCAGACCAACTATTCCGCCTCCAAGGCCGGGATGATCGGCTTCTCGAAATCGCTGGCCCAGGAGGTCGGGTCGCGCGGCATCACCGTGAATTGCATCGCGCCGGGCTTCATCGCCAGCCCCATGACCGACGTGCTGAACGACCAGCAACGCGAGGCCATCCTGGGCAAGATCCCGGCCGGACGGTTGGGCACGGGCGACGAGATCGCGGCGGCGGCCGTCTATCTGGCGTCGGACGAGGCGGCCTATGTCACGGGCCAGACCCTGCACGTGAACGGCGGCATGGCCATGATCTGACCCTTCCCCGAGGGAACGGCTGTGCTAAAGGCGGTCGCAACCGCCTACGTCGAGACCCGTTATGGTCTTGCACAAGCGGCGCCGTCGTCATACGGCATTGACTGAGACAACCGCCGCTATCGCGGCATAGAAGGCAGAGACTTCCCATGTCCGACACCCTGGAACGCGTCCGCAAGATCGTCATCGACCACCTGGACGCCGATCCTGACAAGGTCACCGAAAAGGCCAGCTTCATCGACGACCTGGGCGCCGACTCGCTCGACAACGTCGAACTGGTCATGGCCTTCGAGGAAGAATTCGACATCGAGATCCCCGATGACGCCGCTGAGCACATCCAGACGGTCGGCGACGCGGTGAAGTTCATCGATGAGAAGTCGGCCGGCTGATTTCAGCCCGCCTGATTTTTCGGACGGCATTGATGGCCGCCGTGGCGCGCCCCTAGCGGGCGGGTCCGGCGGCCATTAGTCTTTCTGCATACGGATTCTGCGAAGGAGCGCCTGAATGCGCCGCGTCGTCGTCACCGGCATCGGCCTTTTGACCCCGCTGGGTTGGGGCGTCGAAAAGTCGTGGAAGGGCATCGTCGAGGGCCGCTCCGGCATCGGCCCGATCACCAATTTCGACACCGAAGGCTATGGCTGCACCATCGCGGGCGAGATCCCGTCCATAGACGGGCGCGGCGGCGGCGGCCCGGGCGACTTCGATCCCGAACAGGTGATGTCGGCCAAGGACCGGAAGCGGGTCGACGACTTCATCGTCTATGGCATCGCCGCGGCCGACGAGGCCCTGGCCGACGCGGGCTGGAAGCCGGAGACGGACGAGGACCGCGAGCGCACCGGCGTGATGATCGGTTCAGGCATCGGCGGCCTGGGTCCCATCGCCGACACGGCCATCGTGCTGAAGGAACAGGGACCGCGCCGGGTCAGCCCCTTCTTCATCCCCATGTCGCTGATCAATCTGGTCTCGGGCCAGGTGTCGATCCGGCACGGCCTGAAAGGACCGAACCATTCGGTGGTCACGGCCTGCGCCACCGGCGCCCACGCCATCGGCGACGCGGCGCGGATGATCGCCCTGGACGACGCCGACGTGATGGTGGCGGGCGGGGCCGAAGGCTCGATCGTGCCGATCGGCATCGCCGGATTCCTGGCCTGCAAGGCCCTGTGCACCGCCTATAACGACACGCCCGAGAAAGCCTCGCGGCCCTATGACCGGGGCCACGCCGGATTCGTCATGGGCGAGGGCGCGGGCATTCTGGTGCTGGAGGAGTACGAGCACGCCAAGGCGCGCGGGGCCAAGATCTACGCCGAGGTGGTGGGCTATGGCCTGACCGGCGACGCCTATCACATCACCGCCCCGTCCGAGGACGGAGAGGGCGGCCGCCGGGCCATGCAGATGGCGCTGAAACGCGCCGGGATGCAGCCGTCGGACCTGGACTACGTCAACGCCCACGGCACCTCGACCATGGCCGACTGGATCGAGCTGAAGGCCATCGAGGGCCTGGTCGGCGACCATGCGAAAAACCTGGCCGTCAGCTCGACCAAGTCGATGACCGGCCATCTGTTGGGCGCGGCCGGGGCCATAGAGGCGGCCTTCTGCGTGCTGGCGATTCGCGACCAGATCGCGCCGCCGACCATCAACCTGGACGATCCCGAACATGAGACGCCGATCGATCTGGTCCCGCACAAGGGCAAGCCGATGAAGATCGATGTCGCCATGTCCAACTCGTTCGGCTTTGGCGGCACCAACGCCTCGGTGATCTTCAAGAAGGTGGATGCATGAGCCGCGCCGAGGGGCGCCCGCGCTCGGGCCTGGCGGTGGCGTTGCTGACGGCGTCGGCGACGGTCACCCTGTTTCTTATCGCCGCCCTGGCCATCGGCTGGAGCGTCTATTTCGGGCCGGGTCCGGTGGCGCGCCAAGGCGAGTCGACCATCGTCAGCCTGCCCAGCGGGGCGGGCGTGTCGGCCATCGCCGCCAATCTGAAGGCGGCGGGGGTGATCAAATCGACCGATATGTTCAAGGCGGCCGCGACCTTCACCGGCGCCGACCGCAAGCTGCGCGCGGGTGAATATGAGGTGCCGTCCAAGGCGTCGTTGAAGACGGTGCTGGGACTGCTGACCGACGGGCGGGTCGTGCGCCATTTCGTGACCTTGCCGGAAGGCTGGTCCTCGGCTCAGGCGGTCGACATCCTGATGAAGGAGGAGTTGCTGACCGGCGATGAGCCGCCCGTGCCGCCGGAAGGCTCGCTGTGGCCCTCGACCTATGAGATCTCGCGCGGGGAGACGCGCGCCTCGGTGATCCGGCGGATGCAGACCCAGGCCGAAGAGCGGTTGGCGCAACTGTGGGCCGCGCGGGGACCGAACACCGTCGTGCGCACGCCGCAGGAAGCGCTGATCCTGGCCTCCATCGTCGAAAAGGAGACCGGCGTCGCCCGCGAACGGCCGCGCGTGGCGGCGGTGTTCTCGAACCGACTGCGCACCGGGATGCGGCTGGAGAGCGATCCGACCATCGTCTACGGCATCACCCAGGGGCGGCCGTTGGGACGCGGCATCCGGCAATCGGAACTGCGGCGCGAGACGGCGTGGAACACCTATCTGATCGACGGCCTGCCGCCGACGCCCATCGCCAATCCGGGTGAGGAGGCGATCAAGGCGGTGCTGAACCCGCCGCGCACCAACGACCTGTTCTTCGTCGCCGACGGCACGGGCGGACACGTCTTCGCCCCGACCTATGAGGAACACCTGCAAAATGTGGCGCGCTGGCGGGCGATCGAGCGTCAGAAGGCCGGTCTGCCCCCCGCGCCCGCCGAACCCGAGACGTCCGTCGAGGGCGATGCGGGCCAGGCCGTCATCACCATGCAGGCGCCGGGAACGGTGACCCCGTCTCGACCGCTGCGCCCGGCGACTCCGGCGGCGGCGAACGACGACATCGCGGCGGCGGCTCGGTCGGGGGCGCGCGGCGGGTGAGCGGCATATCGGGCATGACCGGCTTCGGCCGGGCGGAGGGCGCTTCGGGCGACTGGAGCTGGTCGGTCGAGGCGCGCTCGGTCAACGGGCGCAATCTGGATGTGAAATTCCGCGGGCCGCCCGGCTTTGACCGCCTGGAGCCGCTGGCCAAGGCGGCGGCCCAGGCGCGGTTCGCGCGCGGCCAAGCGACCGTCGGCGTTCAGGCCAAACGCGCCGAAGCGGGCGCGGCGGCGTTGACGGTCAATGGCGAGGTGCTGAACCGCTATCTGCGACTGGCCAATGAACTGGTCGAAGGCGGGGCGGCGCCGGCCACGGCCGACGGCCTGTTGTCGCTGCGCGGCGTGCTGGAGATCCCCGACGAGGTCGAGGACGAAACGGCGCGAACGGCGCTGGAGACCGCCATCGCCGCCGATGTCGAAAAGGCGCTGGACGCGCTGAAGGCGTCGCGGGAGCGCGAAGGTCGGCAACTGACGCCGGTGATCGAGGGCTTCGTGGCCCGAATTGAAACCCTGGTCGCCGACGCCGAGCGCGAAGCCGGGGCGCAGGTCGAAGCGATCCGCGAACGATTCGGTCGCCGCCTGGCCGAACTGGCGCCCGACGCGCCGGGCCTGGAGGAGCGAATCTATCTGGAGGCGGCGGCCCTGGCGGCTAAGGCGGACGTGCGCGAAGAGCTGGATCGGCTGACCGCCCACGTCGCCAGCGCCCGCACCCTGTTGCAGCAACCCCCCGCCGGACGAAAACTCGACTTCCTGATGCAGGAATTCATGCGCGAGGCGAACACCCTCTGCTCCAAATCGGCTACGACGCCGCTGACCGCGACGGGCCTGGACCTGAAGGCGGTCATCGAGCAGTTGCGTGAACAGGTGCAGAATGTCGAATGAACGCACGCCCCGCCGGGGCGTCATGCTGATCGTCGCCAGCCCGTCGGGCGCGGGCAAGACCAGCCTGTGCCGTCGCCTGATGGCCGACCACAAGGGGTTGGAGCTGTCGATCTCGATGACCACGCGCGGCATTCGGCCGGGCGAGGTGGCCGACCGCGACTATCACTTCGTCGAGCGGGCCGAGTTCGAGCGGCTGATCGCCGAGGACGCCTTTCTGGAATGGGCCGACGTGCACGGCAATCTGTACGGCAGCCCGCGCGCGCCGATCGACCGTGCGCTGGCCGAGGGCCGCGACGTGCTGTTCGACATCGACTGGCAGGGCGCGCGCGACATCGCGGCCAAATGCCCGGAGGACGCGGTGCGGGTCTTCATCCTGCCGCCCAGTCTGGAGGAGTTGCGGCGGCGCCTGATCACCCGGTCGCAGGACGCCGATGACGTGATCGAACGCCGCATCGCCAACGCCAAGGGCGAGATCGAGCACTGCGACGACTTCGACTACGTCCTGGTCAATGACGATTTCGACCGGTCCTACGCCGAACTGGCGCACATCTATCACGCCGAGCGCAGCCGCCGCCGCCGTAACCTGTGGGTCGACGCCTACAAGGCCGCGCTGCTGAGGGAGGCGGTCTAGGGCGCGACGGCGGCCTGGGGGTTCAGTCCAGCGCGGCGGCCAGCCGCAGGAAACCGGCCAGGTCGATGACCTCGGCTCTGGCGTCCGGTTCGATGTCGGCGGCCTGGCACAGGGCGGCGCCGCCCAGTTGTTTCAGGCTGGAGCGCAGCATCTTGCGGCGCTGACCGAAGGCGGCGGCGGTGACGCGCTCCAGGCGTTTCAGCAGGTCCGGCGACGGGCGGTCGGCGCGCGGGACCAGATGGACGACGGCCGAGGCCACCTTGGGCGGCGGCGTGAAGGCGGCGGCGGGCAGGTGCATGACCAGTTTCGCCTCGCACACCGCCTGGGAGATGACGGCCAGGCGGCCGTAGGCGTCGTCTCCGGGCGCGGCCACGATGCGTTCGGCCACCTCCTTCTGGAACATCAGGGTCAGGGCGTGCGGCGTCCACGGCCCGGTCAGCCATTTGATCAGCAGCGCCGTGCCGACATTGTAGGGCAGGTTGGAGACCAGATGCGCCGGGCCGTCGACGAGGTCGGCTTCCTTCACCTTCAGGGCGTCGTCCTGGACGATCGACAGGCGGCCCGAGCCGTCGTCAAGTTCGCTGAGCAGGGGGATGAAGCGGGGGTCCTTTTCCACCAGCACCACGCGGCCCGCGTCGGATTCCAGCAGGGCGCGGGTCAGGCCGCCGGGACCGGGACCGACCTCGATCACGGCGCGACCCTCGAACGGACCGGCCAGGCGGACGATCTTGCGCGTGACGTTGAGGTCGAGCAGGAAATGCTGGCCGAAGGACTTCTTGGCCGACAGACCGTGGGCGTCCAGCGTCTCGCGCAGGGTGGGTTGGGTCATCGGGCGCGGCTCATCGCCCGGCTTTGGGCCATTTCGTCGGCCAGGCGCAAGGCGGCGATCAGACTGTCGGGGCGGGCCTTGCCCTGACCGGCGATGTCGAAACCGGTGCCGTGGTCCGGCGAGGTGCGGATGATCGGCAACCCCAGGGTGGCGTTGACCCCGCCCCAGAAGTCCAGCGTCTTGACCGGGATCAGGGCCTGATCGTGGTACAGGCAGACGGCGGCGTCATAGTCCCGCCGCGCCTCGTCGTGGAACAGGGTGTCGGCGGGGCGGGGGTCGGTGATGTCGATCCCCATGTCGCGCAGACGACGGGCCGCCGGGCGCAGCATCTCGATCTCCTGCATCCCCAGGGCGCCGTCTTCGCCCGCGTGGGGATTGAGGGCGGCCAGCGCCAGGCGGGGGCGGGCGATGGCGAAGTCGCGACGCAGGGCGTCGTCCACCACCTGGGCCGTGCGGATGACGCGATCGGCGCTCAGGGTCTGGGCCACCTGATCCAGGGCGAGGTGGATGGTGACCAGGCAGGCGCGCAGGTCGCGGGCGGTCAGCATCATCACCGGCCCGCGCTCCCCGGCGAAGGGCGCGTCGGCGGTCAGTTCGGCGATGAACTCGGTATGGCCCGGGAAACGAAAGCCCGAGGCGTACATCGGCGCCTTGGCGATGGGGCAGGTGACGACGCCGGACGCCTCGCCGGAAAGGGCCAGGGAGACGGCCTCCTCGATCCAGTCGGCGATGGCGCCGGCGTTGGCCGGGTTCGGCGCTCCGGGCGTGACCGGCGCGCGGACGGGGCGATGGATGACGGGCAGGGCGCGGTCGAAGACGAAAGGAGCGTCGGCCGCCGTGGTGATTTCGCGCACGGGGCCGCCGTGCGCCCGCACCACCTCCGCGTCGCCGATGACAGCGAAGACGGGACCGGATTCCGACAGGACGCGCCAGGCGGCGACGG
>JAFLCT010000007.1 GCA_017302335.1 Caulobacterales bacterium
CGGCGTCGCGGCCCAGGGCGTCCCTGACGGCGGCGGCCAGGCCGGCGGCGTTCGCCCCCTCCTCCACCACCGCCACGGCCCGCACAGGCTCGGACGAGCGGATCAGGATCGGCGCCGCCCCGCCCAGCACCGCAAACAACGGAAAGGCCAGCAGCGACAGCCAGAAGCCGACGGTGCGGGCATAGGCGGCGTATTCCCGCCGGGCGATCAGCAAGGTGCGCATCATTTCGCCGTCTCCCGCGCGATCGACTGGTCCTGGTCGGGGTGATCACCGGTCAAGGCGATGAAGGCGTCGTGCAGGGTCGGCTCCTTCAGCGAGAATCCGCGCACGTCCAGCCCGCCCAGGAAGGCCGCCTTCAGCGCCTCCTGCCCGCCTGCGCCGCGCGTCAGGGTGGCCCTGAGCGAACGCACGCCGTCGACGTCGTCGACCGTCTCCACGCCCGCCACGCCCGGCAGGGCCGCCACGGCTTCGGGCGAGATGGCGCCGGTCAGGTCCAGCACGCGCGGCGAGGTCGCCCGCGCCTGGTCCACCGTGCCCTCGAACGCCTTCTTGCCGCGCGCCAGCAGCACGACATTGTCGCACAGCCGCTCGGCGTGCTGCATCACATGAGTCGAGAACAGGACCGTCGCCCCGTCGGCGGCCAGCCCGCGGATCATCTGCTCCAGCCCTTGCTGGTTCACCGGGTCCAGACCCGAGAAGGGTTCGTCCAGGATCACGAACTCGGGGCGGTGCACGACCGAGGCGATCAACTGGACCTTCTGGGCCATCCCCTTGGACAGCTCCTTCATCTTCTTGTTGGCTGCATCGCCCAGGCCCTGGGCTTCCAACTGCTCCCTGGCGCGGCGTCGCCCTTCGCTCGTGGGCAGCCCCTTGAGCGAGCCGAAGAAGGCGATGGCGTCGACCGGCGTCATCTTCTTGTACAGACCGCGCTCCTCGGGAAGGAAGCCGATACGGTCACGCACGCGACGACCGTCGGTCGCGCCCAGAATCTCGATGCGCCCCGACGTGGCCGGTTGCAGACCCAGGATCATGCGGATGGTCGAGGTCTTGCCCGCCCCGTTCGGACCCAGAAAGCCGCAGATCGACCCCTTGGGAACCGCGAAACTGAGATCGGACACCGCCTGGAATTCGCCGTAACGTTTGCTCACGGACTCCAGCGTCAAAGCCGCCGTCATACGCACTCCCCTTGTCGTTGGCGCCAGCCTAGCAAGCGGGCGGCGGACGCCGCCAGCCGAAACGGTTCGCGTAACGACGGTTGACCTCGCGCTGCGCCAGGGCGACGCTGTTCCGGTTCTGGGGAGACATCCGAAATGTTCAAATTGATCCTGGGCGTCGTCGTCGGCGTGGTGGTCGTCATGGCGCTGGTGGTGGGCGGCGAATTCGCCCTGCACGCCCTGTTCCCCATCCCCATGCCCGACCCGAACGATGCGGAGGCGGCCAAGGCGGCCATGGCGAATGCGCCCATGGGGGCCAAGATCGGACTGATCGTCGTCTATTTCATCGCTGCGGCAGGCGCAGGCTTCGTCGCGGCCAAGGTTGCGGCGCGCAGGCTGGCCGGATGGATCACAGCGGGGATCATGGCGGCCCTGACGATCGCCAATTTCTTCATGTTGCCGCACCCGGTCTGGATCGTGGCGGCGTCTCTGATCCTGATCGCCGCGGGCGGTTGGCTTGGCGCCAGGGCGGGGACCAGGGCCTAGCCCGGCATCTTCACCGCGATATCGAAGCTGCGGCCCAGCACCTTGGTCGGATTGATGTGGCGGCCGTTGCGGCGCACCTCGAAATGCAGGTGCGGGCCGGTCGAATAGCCGGTCGAGCCGACCAGGCCGATGCGCGCGCCCTCGGTCACCGCCTGACCCGAGTGCACGTCAATGCGGCTCAGGTGGCCGTACAGGCTGGTCATGCCGTTGGGGTGCCGCACCTCGATGAAGCGGCCGTATCCGGCGGGGTCGTAGCCGGTGCGCAGCACCTCGCCCTCGGCGGCGACGAAGACGCCCGTGCCGGTAGGAGCGGCGATGTCCACGCCCTCGTGCGCCCGCGCCCGCGCCTCGCCCGCCAGCTTGCGCGGACCGAAGTCGGAGTTGACGGCGTGGCCCCGCACAGGCGCGTCGAAGGCCAGTTTGCGGATCACCGGTCCGGCGGCCTCGGCCACGGCCTGAACAGGGGCGGCGGTCGGCAGTGAACCCGGCTCGATATGAACGGCGGCCTCCGTCGGGGCGGCATAGGGGGCGGCGGCCATGGCCATGACGGCCAGGCCCGCCAGGGCGACGGTCTGGCCCGAATGCACCAGGAAGGCTTTCGCGGACGGCATCAGGCGTCGCATTCGGCGGCGTCTCCGGCTTCGGCTCGCATGAGCGGGGGATCGACCCCCGCGAACGGCTCGGGCGCGCGGCGCCGGATCGGTGAAGCCGGTGTTCTAAGGACGGATGGGGCGACTTTGGGGCGCGCCATCGCCGTGCGGAGCGGCGGATCGTCGCGGCAGGGAACCGAACAGCAGAAAGGGCGCGGCCGAAACCGCGCCCTTCCCGTCTTTCGAAAGCCGGTCGCTTACAGCGGCAGCTTGAAGGTCACGGCGCCCATGTGGCTGTCGGCATGGTCGCCGAAGCGGCCGCGATAGCCGACCTCGACCTTGAACGGACCCATGTCGCCGCTCAGACCGGCCGAGGCCAGGATCTGACCGCCGAACGGCTCTTCGACCTCGCGGGCCAGGACACGGGCGGTGTTGCCCGCGATGCCGACGTGCACGGCGTCCGAGCTGTCGTCCAGAGCATCGCGATAGCCGCCCTCGGCGTAGAAGCCCCAGGGTCCCATCTCGCCTTCGGCGCGCAAGGTCAGCTCGGCGCTGGTCCCTTCGACGGTGCGGTCGGCGTACTGATACTGGGCGGCGACGCCCTGCTCATAATAGCCGTCGACATCCGACGACACCCAGGTCACGGCCGCGCGCGGCGAGATGGCCAGGCCGCCGCCCATGTCCCACCACATCCCGGCTTGCAGACGCGCGCCCTTGGACACGCCCTGGGTCGAGGCGCTGTGGACGATCGGGGCCAGGGACGTGGCGCGCTCGATGTCGTTGTAGTCGTCGTTCGAAATGCCGGCGGCGGCGTTGACGAACACATTGCCCGAACGGAAGCCCGCATAGGCGTCCAGTCCCATGGAGGTCAGGGTGAAGTCATGACCGCCGCCATCGACCTCGGCCTCGCGCCAGCTTCCGGCCAGGCCGAAGCGCAGGGACTCTGTGCCGCTCTCCAGGGCGATGCGGGCGCCATGGCCCTGGGATTCGGCGGACGCGACCACGCCGCGCGCATCGGTCTCGGTCTGATCATACAGACCCATCACCGTGATGCCGGTTCCAGCTTCCCAGCCGTGGCGGCCCGACATGGCTTCCGAGGCGTTGTCCAGGCTGTCCTCGCGGTGACGGAAGGCCGTCTCGCCCTGCAAGGCGGTCTGGGCGCCCTGGTCGCCGTAATAGAGGTAGTCGTCGGCCAAGGCCGCCAGGATCTGATGCCCGCGCGCCGTCGGATGGACGCCGTCATAGTAGAAATAGGTCGCCGGCGTGGCGCACACCGTCACGCCGTTGAAGCAGGCGTCGGTGACGTTGGTCAGGCCGAAGGCGCCGGGATTGGCGACGATGGTGTCTCCGATCTTGAAGATGTCCATCATGATGATGTTGCTGTTGCGGTTCGCGGCCGCGGTGGCGGTCAGACCCGTCAGCAGGGCGCTGTTGAAGGTCGACACCGCATAGTCGGCCAGCGGCGCGGCCGGGCTGACGCGGAACTGCGGCGTCAGGCTGAGCTTCGGCAGATTGGTCACCAGCACCGTGCCCGCGCCGCCCGAAGCCGCGCTGTTGACGATGAAGTTGACGTCAGAGGCCGCCGCCGTGACGATCGGGTTGATGGCCCCCTGCGGGTTGGACGAGCCGCCCGCCGCCGCGATGTTCTGGAAGATGTTGTTGGCCCCGCCCAGGACGCTGACCAGATCGCCCGCGCCGAACCGGCCGCCGGCGCCCAGATAGGCTTGAAGCTGCGAGCGCATTCCCAGCGGAGAGGCCGCGACCCCGGTCAGGGCGCCGCCGAAGGCCAGATTGATGTTGCCGGTCACCGAGCCGCCCGCGGCGAAGCGCGCGGCGTTGAAGCCCAGCAGTTCGGTGAACACCGGCCCGTTCGAGAACCGGCCCTGATAATAGATGGGCGAGACCGGCGTGGTGTTGCCGGTCGCGGCGTACAGGTTGCCGTTGTCGCTGAGGCTGTCGCCAAAGACGACCAGGCGGCTATAGCTCTGGGCGTTGGCCGAACCCGCGACGGCGCAGGCGGCGGCGACGGTCAGCGCGGCCGCAGCGGCCGAGCGTAGAAAACGAGACATCTGAATTCCTCCCGAGGCCGACGGTTCGCGGCCGTTGGAGACCAGTGTGCGCCCGTTTGCGCAAGGTTCAAGATGCCGTTACGTCAGCTTTCAATGCAGCATACGGAAGCGCAGCGTTCCGGCCACAGTTTTCAAGGCTTTGAGGGCCTCCGGGTCGTAATCGCGATCCACGTCGGTGATGACGTAGCCCGTACGCTCGTCGGTCTTCAGGTGCTGGCCCAGGATATTCAACCCGGCGGCGCTTAGCGCCTGGTTCAGCTCGGCCATCACGCCGGGCTGGTTGCGGTGGATGTGCAGTATGCGGTGCCCGCCCGTGACCTCGGTCAGTTGCACATTCGGCAGATTGACGCAGAAGGTGGTGTCGCCGCGGTTCAAATAGCTCAGCAGGCGCTCGGCCGCGAACTCCGCGATGGCCTCTTGCGCCTCCTCGGTCGAGCCGCCGATGTGCGGGGTCAGGATGACGTTGCGCAGTCCCATCAACGGACTGTCGAACGGATCGGCGTTGGTGCGCGGCTCTTGCGGGAAGACATCAACCGCCGCGCCGCCAATCCGTCCGTCCCGAATCGCCCGGGCCAGGGCGTCGATATCGACGACATGGCCGCGCGACAGATTCAGCAACAGGACGTCCGGCTTCATGACGGCCAGTTCCGCCGCACCGATCAGACCGGCGTTCTCACCGCGCCCATCGACGTGCAGACTGACCACGTCGCTGTCGGCCAGCAGGGCGTTCAGCGAACTGGCGCGGCGAGCGTTGCCCAGCGCCAGCCGCTCGGTCAGGTCGTGGAAGACGACGCGCATTCCCAACGCCTCGGCCAGGACCGACAGTTGCGAGCCGATGGCGCCGTAGCCGACGATGCCCAGGGTCTTGCCGCGCAGCTCCTTGGACCCGGTCGCCGACTTGTTCCAGGCGCCCCGGTGCATGGCCGCCGACTTGTCGGCCACGTCGCGCATCAGGGCGATCATGACGCCGATCGCCAGCTCCACCACCGAACGGGTGTTCGAATAGGGCGCGTTGAACACCGCCACGCCGCGCGCGGCCGCGGCGGCCAGGTCGATCTGATTGGTGCCGATGCAAAAGGCGCCGATGGCCATCAGCTTGTCGGCGGCGGCCAGAACCGGCTCGCTCACCTGGGTCTTGGAGCGCAAACCCAGCACATGAACGCCCTTGATGCGTTCGATCAGGGCGTCCTCATCCAACGCCCCGGTCTCGGTCTCGACTGTATAGCCCGCCTCCTCCAGTCGCTCGACGGCGGCCGGATGGACATTCTCCAGCAACAGCATTCGGATGCGGCTGCGCGGATAGCTGAACCGGCCCTTTTCGCCTTCGGCGTGCAACAGTTCGTCGATCGAGGCGGCCACGGCGTCGGCCACGGCCATGACCGGCGGGCGGCGCGCGATCTCGGTGAAGGCGTAGAAGCGGTCGGCGGCGCCCGCCTGTTTGACCTCGGCGTCGGTCCATCCGTCGCCGACCATGATCACCGGGCCGGAAAGGTTCAGCGCGCGGATCGCCTCGACCTTGCCGCCCGCGCGCGACAGGGGGTTCAGCTCGTCGACGCCCGTCACCCGGCCCTCGGAATCGTAACGCAGATCGTTGCACAGCACGCGCTCGGGCGAGACGCCCAGCCGGGCCGCGATCGGCGCGATCACCTCGCGGAACCCGCCCGAGACGATAATCACGCGGTCGGCGTTGTCGAGAAACCACTGGCGGTTCCGACGCACCGACGGCGCGCCCTCGTCCAGGATGCGCTCGGCCAGGGCGTCGACGTGGGCGCGGGTCAGCGGCAGCATCGCCAGACGCCGCCTCAACGCCTCGCCGAAGCCGATCTCGCCAGCCATGGCCTGATCGGTCAGGCGCGTAATCTCGGCGCGGACGACAGCGGCGTCAGACACGCCGACCAGGGCCAGGTCGGCCAGGGCCTCCAGCGTCTCGATGCGGACGAGGGTGGAATCGAAATCGAAGACATAGGCGGATCGGGCGGTCATCGTCCCAACCTGACCCAGCCTCTCGGCCGCGGCAACCGTCTGGCGGTCAATCAATCATTGACGATTCAGCCCGCGCAGCCGACTGTCGGGCCGACGGGCGTCCAGAGCCGCCGCCCCCACGGCTGCGGCGATGGTGGCGAGGGCCAACAGGGCGCCGCCCTCCTTGGCGTGCTCCCTAGCGTAGCCGCCGACCCCACCCGCATGGCGATGAATCAATTTGCCATGTTTTTTAAGTGCCTTGCGGGAAGATTTTCGTGTATCGCGCCACCACCGTTCCGAACGGTCGCGCGCCTCCTCGCCGAGGTCCGAGGCACGGTCGCCCGCCTCGCTGAGGCTTTGACGCAGACTGTCGGCGAAGCCGCCGAAACGGTCGCGCAGGTCGTCGGCGTCGACCCAGCCGCGCGGATCGAATCGGCTGCGAATCCGCTCCAGTCGCGTCGGCCCTTCGCGCTGGTTCAGCAGAACGATCGCGATGGCCGTCAGGGCCGCCAGGGCCAGGACCCCGCCCGTCACGCCCGGGTGTTTGCGCGCCTCGGCCAGAACACTGAACTGTCGAACCATCGGATAATGGACCTCTTCATCGAGACCGTCCTCGGTCGGGTCGTAAAGCCCGTCTTCAAACGGCTGGTAGGCGGAATGACGATCCCGCATCAGAGACGGAGCGAACCGGGCGAAAAGTGGTTCCGCCACGCCCGGCAGGAAGGCGTAGAAACTGGCGATCAGCCGCCCGCCGCCGCCGACGGTGATCTCGCGGATCGGATGGCTGGCGCAATACAGGATGGTGTCGGCCACGACGTGGGTCGCATAGACGGGCTGGGGATTGTGCACCGCCTGGCCGGTCAGGTTCCGCGCGTGCCGGTTGTAGGGGGTGTCGACCGCGCCCGGCTTGACCAGGCTGAGGGTGATCGGCGCCTGCTCGCGCATCAGCTCCATGCGCAAGGCGTTGGTGAACCCCTTCACCGCGTGTTTGGACGCCGAATAGACCCCCTGAACCGGGATCGGCGCGTCGGACAGGATCGAGGCGACATTGACGATGGCCCCGCCCTCGGGGCGCTCACGCAGATGTTCGGCGGCTACCAGCGACCCGTTGACCACGCCCCAGTAGTTGGTCTCGAACAGCCGCCGTTGGTCTTCCAGCGTCGTCTCGCGGATCGGGCCGTAGATCGACACCCCCGCGTTGTTGACCCAGGTGTCGAAGCCGCCGAACAACCGGCGGCATTTCTCGGCCGCCTCGGCCAGGGCGTCATAGTCGGCCACGTCGGCGACGGCATAGGCCGCGCGCGCGCCCTCGGCCTGAAGCTCCTCGGTCAGACGCTTCAGATCCTGTTCGCCGCGCGCGATCAGGAAGACGCAGGTCCCGGCCCGCGCCGCGCGTCGCGCCGTGGCCAGGCCGATGCCGGAGGTGGCCCCGGTGATGACCATGGCCTGTTGGTTCAGGGGTTTCAGTCGCGCCTTGGTCATGTCGTCTTCGGCCTTCAGCTCGGGACTGGAACGGAGCGCCGGACGCCCGGTTCCTCCGGTTCGCACACGCCCCTTACCATGGACGCGCCGGGCGCCTATCTAGGCCGCTTCCGATTTTCCGTCCTCTGGAGTCCTCGTGACCGACGCTCGCCCCTTGACCGATGACCTGGCCGCCGCCTTCCAGATCGAAGGCTGGCCCGTGCGCGGGCGCCTGGTCCGCCTGGGCGCCGCCGTCGACGAGATCCTGTCGGCCCACGCCTATCCCGAGCCGGTCGCCGCCCTGCTGGGCGAGGCTTGCGCCCTGGCGGCCCTGGTCGGCTCCAGCCTGAAGTTCGAGGGCCGTCTGATCGTCCAGGCCCAGGGCGATGGCCCGGTGCGCTATGTCGTGGCCGATTACGACACCTCCGGGACCTTGCGCGGCTTCTGCCGTTATGACGCCGATGAGGTCGCGGCCGTCTCGGCCGGTTTCGCTCGGCCGGGCGCGCAGACGCTTCTGGGCAAGGGCGTCTTCGTCATGACCCTGGATCGCGGCGCCGACTTCGAACGCACCCAGGGCATGACGCCGATCGAGGGCGAGAGCTTGAGCCTGTGCGCCGAGCATTTCTTCGAACAGTCCGAACAGGTGCCGACCAAGGTCCGTCTGGCCGTCGGCCGCATCGCGACCGCCGAGGGCGAAACCTGGCGCGCGGGCGGGGCCATGATCCAGATCATCGCCGCCGACGACGCGCGCGGCGACACGGTCGAGGCCTGGGATCGCAGCCGCGCCCTGTTCCAGACCCTGGCCGACGACGAAATCCTCGATCCGACCATCACGCCCGAGACCCTGCTGTTCCGCCTGTTCCACGAAGACGGCGTGCGGCTGGAGGACGCCCGCGCCCTACGCGCCGAATGCCGCTGCTCGCACGACCGCATCGCCTCGACCCTGAAGGCCTTCTCGCCCCAGGACCGCGCCGACATGATCGAGGACGACGGCAAGATCCGCGTGACGTGCGAATACTGCTCGACCGCCTATGAGATTGACCCCGTCGAGCTGGAGACGGCCGAAGCCTGACCCTCAGACCGGCATGAAGACGGCGCCGCCGTCATCATGCAGCAGGACTGGCGTCTAGTTGTTCAAATCCAGCGAATAGCCCGCCGAGCGCACCGTGCGGATCGGGTTGACCGTGCCGTCGATGTTCAACGCCTTACGCAGGCGGCCGACGTGCACGTCGACGGTGCGGGCCTCGACATAGACATCGCTGCCCCACACCGCGTCCAGCAACTGCTCGCGGCTGAACACCCGGCCCGGATGCTGCATCAGGTGGTCCAGCAGGCGGAACTCGGTCGGTCCCAGATGCACCTCCTGGCCCGCGCGGCGCACGCGGTGAGCGACGCGGTCGATGACGATGTCGCCGTGAGTGATGCGGTCGTCGGCCAGGCCCGGGCGGATGCGGCGCAGCACCGCGCGCATACGGGCGATCAGCTCGACCATCGAGAACGGCTTGGTCAGATAGTCGTCGGCCCCGGTGTCCAGGCCGCGCACACGGTCGGATTCCTCGCCGCGCGCCGTCAGCATGATGATCGGCAGATTGCGCGTCTCGGGCCGCCCGCGCAGGCGACGGCAGACCTCGATGCCCGACACCTTGGGCAGCATCCAGTCCAACAGGACCAGATCGGGAACCCGCTCGTCGACCTGGACCAGGCCCTCTTCCCCGTCGGCGGCCACGGTGACGTCGTAGCCCTCCTTTTCCAGGTTGTATTGCAGCAGGGTGGACAGGGCGTCCTCGTCTTCCATCACCAGGATGTAGGGCTGCACGGCTGTATCTCCGAAGCTCTCGTTCAGACGACCGGAAGGGTCGGGGTGGGCGCGTCGTCGCCGGGGCGCGGCGTGAAGCGCGGGCGCTCGCCCGTCATCTCTTCGCCGGTGATCTCATAGTGGATGGTCTCGGCGATATTGGTCGCGTGGTCGCCGATCCGCTCCAGGTTCTTGGCCATGAACAACAGGTGGGTGCAGGCGCCGATCGTGCGCGGGTCGCCCATCATGTAGGTCAGCAGTTCGCGAAACAGGCTGTTGTAGTGCTCGTCCACCTCGTCGTCCGAGGTCCAGACGGCGATGGCGCGGTCGACCTCCGAGGCGGTGTAGGCGTCCAGCACGTCGCGCAGGCGGTTGGACACCAGTTTGCCCATCCGCTCGATCGAACGGGTCAGCACCTGCATCGGCTCGCCCTCGGCCAGAACCAGGCCGCGCTTGGCGATGTTCTTGGCCAGATCGCCAGTGCGCTCCAGATCGACCGCCAGCTTCATGGCCGACAGGGTCTTGCGCAGGTCCGACGCCACCGGCTGGCGCAGGGCGATCAGGCGGATGGCCTTGCGTTCGATGTCGCGGTGAAAGGCGTCCAGCTTGGCGTCGCGCTCGATCACGGCGCGGGCCAGGGCGACGTCGCGACGGGCGACGGAATCAATGGCGTCGGCGACCTGGGCCTCGGCCAGGCCGCCCATGCGGGCGACCTCGGCCGTGATCTGGTTCAGCTCGTCGCCATAGGCCTTGACGGTGTGCTGGTTCATCCGAAGCGACCCGTTATGTAGTCGAGCGTGCGACGCTCACGCGGGTTGGTGAAGATCTCTTCGGTGTCGCCGGTCTCGATCAGACGCCCCATGTGGAAGAAGGCCGTACGCTGGCTGACCCGCGCCGCCTGGGCCATCGAATGGGTGACGATGACGATGCAGAACCGCTCGCGCAGTTCGTCGATCAGCTCCTCGATGCGGGCGGTGGCGATGGGGTCCAGGGCCGAGCACGGCTCGTCCATCAGGATGACTTCCGGGTTCACGGCGATAGCGCGGGCGATGACCAGGCGCTGTTGCTGGCCGCCCGACAAGCCGGTGGCCGAGGCTTGCAGCCGGTCGGCGACCTCGTCCCACAGCCCGGCGCGCTTTAAGGCGCTCTGCACCACGTCGTCGAGTTCGGACTTCGAGCTGGTCAGGCCGTGGATCTTGGGACCATAGGCGACGTTCTCCCAGATCGACTTGGGAAAGGGATTGGGCCGCTGGAACACCATGCCCACCTGGGCGCGCAACAGCACCGGATCGACCGAACGGTCGTTGACGTCCTGGCCGTCCATCTCGATCCGGCCGGTGACGCGGGCGTCGGGGATGGTGTCGTTCATGCGGTTCATGGTCCGCAGGAAGGTCGACTTGCCGCAGCCGGACGGCCCGATCAGGGCCGTGACCGTCTTGTCCGGGATATCCAGGCTGACGTCGAACAGGGCCTGTTTCTCGCCGTAGAAGACCGAGACGTCGCGGGCGGCGATCTTGACCGGCGCGATCACGCGCGAGGCCGCGGCGACACCGCCCTCCATGCCGTCCGCGGCGCGATGGATTGTGTTCTTCATAGGCTCACCACCGGCGCTCGAAGCGCCGCCTCAGGATGATCGCGGCCATGTTCATCACGATCATGAAGGCCAGAAGCACCATGATCGCGGCGGCCGTGCGTTCGTGGAACGCCCGCTCCGAGGCGTTCTCCCAGATGTAGATCAGCGACGGCAGGGCGCCCGCCGGTTGGTCGATCGCCATCGGCACGCCGGGCACGAAGCTGATCATGCCGATCAGCAGCAGGGGCGCGGTCTCGCCCAGGGCGTGGGCCATGGAGATGATGGCGCCGGTCATCACGCCCGGCATGGCCAGGGGCAGGACGTGGCCGAACACCGCCTGGGTGCGGCTGGCGCCCATGGCCAGGGCCGCTTCGCGGATCGACGGCGGCACCGCCTTCAGCGACGAACGGGTGGCGATGATCAGGGTGGGCAGCGCCATCAGGGCCAGCACCAGCCCCCCGACCAGCGGACTGGCGCGCGGCAGGTGCATCCAGTTGATGAACAGGGCCAGGCCCAACAGGCCGTAAACGATCGAAGGCACGGCGGCCAGGTTGTTGATGTTGACCTCGATCAGTTCGCTGAGCCGGTTGCGCGGCGCGAACTCTTCCAGATAGACGGCCGCGCCGACGCCCAGCGGAATGGCGATCACGGCCGTGACCAGCAGCATCAAGGCCGATCCGACCACCGCGCCCAGGACCCCCGCCAGCTCCGGCTCGGTGGAATCGCCGTTCAGGAACAGCGCCTTGTTGAAGCGCGCCGAGACGGCGCCCTCGGCCTTCAGCCGGTCCAGCCAGTCGAGTTGCTGGTCGGTCAGGCGGCGTTGATCCGACGGCACGTCGCGGCTGATCTCACCCTTCAGATACAGGTCGGCGTCGTCCGAAAACGGCGTCGTTATCGGCACGGTCTGACCGATCAGACCGGGCCGCTTCATCACCAGTTCGGCGAGACGGAACTTCAGCTCGGACGAGAACAGGCTCTTCATGGCCTTGGCCTTGGAGCCTTGCGCATCGTCAACGACGCCCCAGCGCGCCAACAGTTGTTCGGCCGTCAGTTGCTCAAAATTGGTGCCCGCCGGATAGCTGCGGTCGATGCGCGCCGGGTCCAGATAGACCGGCACGGCGGCGGTGTGGGTGTAGAAGGCGTGATAGCCCTGGCTGACGATCCGGCCCAGCAACAGGGCCAAGAAGGCCAGGGCGGCGATGATGGCCAGCCGCCCGTACCAGCGGAACCGCGCCTCGCGCGCATGGCGGCGCTTCAGCCCGGCGGCCAGACGGTCCCGCATCGGCGTCGACGCGGCCGCATTCATGTCGGCGGCGTCAGTCATATTGTTCCCGATAGGCGGCGACGATGCGTTGGGCGACGATGTTCAGGCTCAGCGTCACCAGGAACAGGGTCAAGCCCAGGCCGAAGGCGGCCAGGGTCTTGGGGCTGTTGAACTCCTGGTCGCCGGTCAGCAGAGTGACGATCTGCACCGTCACCGTGGTCACCGTGTCCAACGGGTTGAGGGTCAGGTTGGCGGCCAGGCCGGCGGCCATGGTCACGATCATGGTCTCGCCGATGGCCCGCGACACCGCCAGCAGGAAGGCCCCGGCCACGCCCGGCAGGGCGGCGGGCATCAACACGCGGGTGATGGTCTCGGACTTGGTGGCCCCCATGGCCAGCGAACCGTCGCGCAGCGACTGCGGCACGGCGTTGATGATGTCATCCGACAGGGACGAGACGAAGGGGATCAGCATGATGCCCATCACCGCCCCGGCCGTCAGGGCCATCTGGTTCTGCACCAGGGCCAGATACTGGCCGACGCCGTCCAGCGGCCCGCCGATCAGCCAGCCGCCGATGGTGTTGAAGAAGACCCTCAACGCCGGTCCCACCGTCAGGGCGGCGAAAAAGCCGTAGACCACGGTCGGCACGCCCGCCAGAATCTCCAGCAGCGGCTTGACCGTCGCCCGCGTCTTCGGCCCGGCGTACTCCGACAGATAGATGGCCGAGAACAGGCCGATCGGCCCGGCCACGATCATGGCGATCAGCATGATCAGCAGGGTTCCGGCGAACAGCGGCACGGCCCCAAAGGCGCCGGACGACCCCACCTGATCGGCGCGGATGGCGATCTGGGGACTCCATTTGGTCCCGAACAGGAACTCGGTGATCGGCACCGACTGGAAGAAGCGCCAGGAATCGTAGACCAGCGAGGCGATGATCCCGACCGTGGTCAGAACGGCGATGGCCGAACAGGCGAACAGGGCCACGGCGATCCAGGTCTCGACCTTGTTCCGGGCGCGAAACCCTGGGCGGATGCGCGCGAAGGCGAACAGTCCGCCCAACAGCGCCGCGGCCGCCACGGCGGCGGCCAGGGCCAGGGTCAGGCCGTCGCGCACCCAGACGATGCGCTTGCCGGTGGTGGTCAGTTCCTGCGCCAGAGGCGCGGGCCATATCTGCTGGGCCTGTTCGCCCGCGCCGACGCGGCGGGCGTCGCTATAGAAGGCGGCCCGACGGAAAGGCTCCAGTTCGGCGACGGCCGGCGCCTCACGCGCCTCGATCAGTCCGGCGGTCACGGTCGGCATGGCGATCTGACCCAGCACCAACACGACCAGGGCCGGGACCACCGTCCAGATCAGGGCCAGGGCCGCGTGCTGGCTCGGTCGCGAATGGCTGCGCTGATCCCGGCCGCGACGGCGCGCGAGCGCAAGACCGCCCGCATAGGCCAGGCCGCCGGCCAGCAACAGGATCAGGGGAAGAAGCCAGGTCATGAAAATCCACGGCGTCGCGCGCCAAACCGCGAGTCGGCCGGGTTCGCCCGTTCAACTCGCGGCGATAACTGCCCGTGATTGGTCAGCGGAATAAGACGGGGCCGTGACAGTTCTGTTACGGCGCGAGCGGTTCCCCCAACGCCGTCTCCACATCCTTCGCCGAGATCTTGGCCATGGGAAACCAGGCGGTGAAGGCCGTTCCCTGCCCCGGCGCGCTGGCGACCGCCAGACCGCCCAGGTGCCGGTTGACGATATGTTTGACGATGGCCAGGCCTAGGCCGGTGCCCTCCTTGGGTCCGCTCTTCTGGCCCTCGACGCGATAGAAACGTTCGGTCAGACGCGGCAGGGTCTCGCGCGCCATGCCCGGTCCCCGGTCACGCACGATGACGGCGGCGTAGGCCGTCGCCCCCTCGCGATCCGGCGTCACCAGCGGCAAACGGGCCAGGCCGTCGGGCCGGTCGGCGGCCATGGTTTCGGCGCTGACATCGCGCTGGACGGTCAGTTCGACCGTCGCGCCGGGCGGCGAATATTTGACGGCGTTGTCGACCAGATTCTGGATCACCTGAATGATCTCGTCGCGATCTCCGACAACGGCGACGCCCGCCGCTTCGCCGTCCAACCGCACGGTCACGCCCTTCTCCTGGGCCAACAGGGTCACCGCGTCGATGACGTCTGCGGCGGCGCGGGCCAGATCGACCCGACCGGACGGCGGAATGTGTTCGTTCAGCTCGATGCGGCTGAGCGACAGCAGATCGGCGACCAGCCGCCCCATCCGCTCGGCCTGAGCGGACATGATGTCGAGGAATTTCTCCCGCGCCGTATCGTCGTGTCGGGCGTGCCCCTTCAACGTCTCGATGAAACCGCTGAGCGAGGCCAGCGGCGTGCGCAGTTCGTGACTGGCGTTGGCCAGGAAGTCGACGCGCATCATCTCCATACGCCGCGCATCAGTCTCGTCGCGCAGGCGCAGCAGGGCCAGGGGCTGGCCGTCGCCGCTGGGCGGCAGGGGGCGGCTGAAGGCGCGCCAACGCCGATCACGCGCGCCGCCGGGCGTATAGTCGGTGACGCGGTCAAGCCCGCCGTACAGAGCCTCGTCCACCGCCTCCAGCACCGAGGGATCACGGATCGCCGACAGCAACAGTCCGCCGCGCGTCTGCAGGCGCAGCAGATCCCGCGCCGCCGCATTGGCCAGCAAGACGCGGCGACCGGCGATGTCGTCCGCCTCGCCGCCGCCGACGATCAGCACCGGGTCCTCCAGGGCTTCGAAGGCCGCTCCCAGCAAGACCCCTTCTCCGTCCTCGACCACCACCGGGGGCGTCTGCGCCTCGACGGCGGGCGGCGATGCGGGCGCGGCGCTGCGGTTGAGCAACCAGGTCAGGACCGCCGTCACGCCCGCCCCGCTCAGCAACAACGGCGCCGCCTCGCGATGCAGCACCGCCGCCAGGATCAGCACCAGGACCGCCAGTCCGCCGCTGGCGCCGGCCGTCCATAGTCGCGATCCGGCGGCGGGCGCGACAGGCGACGGCGACTGTTCGTACGGCATGGCGCGACCCGGGCAAGCGACATCGAGGCTGGACGCTCCGCGCCCCTTCGCACGCTTTTTTCACCTCTTTGCGACAAGAGTGCCAGCCTGATCAGCGGAGACGTGATTTGGATTGGGCGCCCATCAGCCTGGCTTATCAGCATGACCTGGCGGCGTTGATCCCGGCGTCCGTGCTGTGCCTGTTGGGCGTCATCTTCGCCCGCCTCATGTTCAATCGCGCGCGGTTGACGCGCTGGGACGGGCGCGGCGGCGAGGCGGCGCGGCTGGAAACCGCCGCTTCAATCGTGGGCGGCCTGTTCATCTGGGGCGCCCAATTCATCGCTCTGATGGCGTTCGACGCCGGTGTCGTCGCGACCTATGACCCGATGGGCATGGCGTACGCCCTGATCATGGCTGTCGCCGCCCTGTATGTTTCGGCCCGTGTGACGGGCGCCGCCCTGAACTCCAGCCGCGTGCTGGCGGCGGTCCTGGTTCGCACGCTGTTCTTTCTGGGTATGCACGTACTGGCGGTCGGGTCCTTGCGAACGTCGGGCGTGGTCCATTGGGGCATGGAGACCCTGGCCCTGGGCTTCGCCGTCAATCTGGCCCTCAGCATCGAAGCCGTGCGCTTCCAGTCCACCGGCACGATTTGGGGGACGGTCAGCGCGGGCGTCAGCGGCTGGGCCGGCCTGATGGCCCTGTATCTCATCTCAATGAGCGGCTTTTGGATCTCGCCGACGGAGACGCCCGCCACCCTGACGACGGGACTGAGCCGCGACGATATGCTGACCTGGGCCGTGGGTCTGGTGATGGTCCTGTGCCTGGCGCTCGGCGCCATCGCCGCCGCCGCCTATTGGTGGCGCACCAGCGCCATGCGTCATCTGCGCGAAGCGATCGACGCCATGCCCGATGGACTGGGCTTCTACAACGCCGACGACCGGCTGATTCTTTGGAACGCCCGCTATGTGCAGGTGAACCCCGAACTGACCGCCATCCTCAAGCCGGGAATGCCCTTCATCGAACTGCTGCGTGAGGGCATCCGCCAGAACTTGTACGAACACGCACGCGGGCGCGAAGAGGAATGGATCGCCGAACGCATGGCCGCGCGTCGCGCCGCGACCAACGGGTTCGAGCAGAAGATCGGCGACGGCCGCTGGCTGCGTGTCCAGGATCGTCATACCCGCGACGGCTGCATCGTGACCGTGGTCAATGACATCACCGATCTGAAACGCGACGCCCAGGCCCTGGCCGAGGCGAGAGACGCGGCCGAACAGGCGAACCGGTCCAAGAGCCAGTTCCTGGCCAATATGAGCCATGAAATCCGCACCCCCCTGAACGGCGTGATCGGCATGATTCAGGCGTTGAAGCGCACCGAACTGACCGAGGACCAGCACGAGATGCTGGAGCTGATGTCCTCGTCCAGCCGCACCTTGCAGACCCTGCTCAGCGACATCCTGGACCTGGCGCGGGTCGAATCCGGCCGGCTGCAACTGACCGAGGAGCCGTTCGATCTGGCGCGCGCGGTCCATGAGGCCGGTCAGCTTTACGAGGCTTCGGCGCTGGAAAAGGGTCTGGGCTTCACCGTCGATATCGCCGCCGAGGCGCGGACCTGGGTCCAGGGCGACGTGGTGCGTCTGAAACAGATCCTGACCAATCTGGTGTCCAATGCGGTGAAATTCACCGAGAGCGGTTTCGTGACCCTGCGGGCCGAGGCGGGACCGACCCGCGACGGCTCGCCGACCTTGCGCTTCACAGTCGAAGACACCGGCATCGGCTTCGATCCCGAGACGCGCGCGCGACTGTTCACCCGCTTCGAACAGGCCGATGGCGGCATCGCCCGCAAATTCGGCGGCACCGGCCTGGGCCTGGCGATCTGCCGACAGTTGGCCGAGATGATGGGCGGCGATCTGGATTGTGAAAGCGAGTTGGGCGGAGGCTCGGCCTTCATCCTGACCGTGCCGCTGCGCGCGATCGCGGCGCCCGCGCCCGTTGAGAGCGATGCGGCGACGGCGGGCGCCGTGACGCGCCGCGGTCTGCGCGTCCTGCTGGCCGACGATCATCCGACCAACCGCAAGGTGGTCGAACTGGTCCTGGCCGCCGCCGATGTGGACCTGACCGCTGTCGAGGATGGCGCCCAGGCGGTTCAGGCCTTCCGCAATGGCGACTTCGACCTGGTCCTCATGGATATGCAGATGCCGGTGATGGACGGCCTGACCGCCACGCGCGAGCTGCGTCTGCACGAGGTCGCCGAGGGTCGCCCCCGCGCCCGCATCGTCATGCTGACGGCCAACGCCCTGCCCGAACACGTGGCGGCGGGCCAGGCGGCGGGCGCCGACCACCATGTCGCCAAGCCGTTCGACACCTCGGAACTGCTGGCGCTGGTGACCGAGCCAACGGGATCGGATCGCGCGTCCGCAGCGGCCTGACGCCGCCTATTCGTTGCCGTGGGCGGCCTCGTTGATGACCTGGCTGGGCATATTGGTGAAGTCGACGGCCACGGGCTGGGCGGACTTGCGCTGAAAGGTGCCGATGACGTGGGCCATGCGGCGGCGCACCTCGCGTTCGGCCTCGGTTCCCATGTCCAGGCTCAAGGGCGCCAGGCAGAAGTCGATGATGGCCTGGGTGTTGGTCAGGGGCTGCATGATCGTGTCTCCTTGTCTGTTCAGGCCGCCGCGAACTGGGCGGTTTCGGTGGAGTCCTTCAGGGCCGTCGTCGAGGACTGGCCGTTCGAGATGACGGTGGCGACGGCGTCGAAATAGCCGGTGCCGACCTCGCGCTGGTGGCGGGTGGCGGTGTACCCAGCGGTCTCATTGGCGAATTCGCGCTGTTGCAGCTCGGAGTAGGCCGCCATGCCGCGGTCGCGATAGCCGCTGGCCAGTTCGAACATACCGTTGTTCAGGCTGTGGAAGCCCGCCAGGGTCACGAACTGGAATTTGTAGCCCATGGTCCCCAGCTCGCGCTGAAATTTGGCGATGGTCTCGTCGTCCAGCCTGGCCTTCCAGTTGAACGAGGGCGAACAGTTGTAGGCCATCAGCTTGCCCGGATGCCGCTTCTGGATCGCCTCGGCGAAGCGGCGGGCGTCGTCCAGATCGGGGTGCGAGGTCTCCCACCACAGAACGTCGGCGTATTTGGCGTAGGCCAGGCCGCGCGCGATGCAGTGATCCAGCCCCGTGCCGGGCTTCAGGCGATAGAAGCCTTCGGGCGTGCGGTTCTCGCGGTCGATGAAGGGATGGTCGCGTTCGTCGATGTCGGAGGTGATCAGTTGGGCGCTTTCCGCGTCGGTGCGGGCCACGGTCAGGGTCGGGGCGCCCATGACGTCGGCGGCCAGGCGGGCGGCGATCAGGTTGCGCTCATGCGCCTGGGTCGGGATCAGCACCTTGCCGCCCAGGTGGCCGCACTTCTTCTCGGACGCCAACTGGTCCTCGAAATGGACGCCGGCGGCGCCCGCCTCGATGAAGGCCTTCATGATCTCGAAGCTGTTCAACGGCCCGCCGAAACCGGCCTCGGCGTCGGCGACGATGGGCGCGAACCAGTCGCGCTTGGTCCCGCCCTCGGCGTGTTCGATCTGATCGGCGCGTTGCAGGGTGCGGTTGATGCGGCGACACAGTTCCGGCGCCGCATTGGCCGGGTACAAGGACTGATCCGGGTACATGGCCCCGGCCGTATTGGCGTCGGCCGCCACCTGCCAGCCCGACAGATAGATGGCTTTCAACCCGGCGCGGACCATCTGCATGGCCTGGTTGCCGGTCACCGCGCCCAGGGCGTTGATATAGGGTTCCGTGCGCAGAAGCTCCCACAACCGATTGGCGCCGCGTTCGGCCAGGGTGTGGGTGATCGGCACGGAGCCGCGCAGCCGCAGAACCTCTTGCGGCGTATAGGGGCGCTCGATCCCGTCAAAACGCCCGGCGGGGGCGGGAACCAGATCGGCGAAGGTGGTCATGGCGGTCGCTCCTGATCAGCGGCCCACGCCGCCTCGCCCCAGGATCAGACCACACGAAGTCACGATTTTCACGACTGCCGGGGTCAATTTCGAAGTCTATTAGTCACATTATGACTTTGCATATTGAGTCACAATGTGACATTTTCCCTGCATGAGCGGCGGGGCGGATCGCAAACTGTTCCTGGGCGGCCGACTAAAGCGGCTGCGGCGTCAACTCGCTCTGACCCAGACGGCCATGGCCGCCGATCTGGGGGTTTCGCCCAGCTATCTGAACCATATCGAGCGCAACCAACGCCCCTTGTCGGCGCAGTTGCTGCTGCGCCTGGCCGAAACCTATGACGTCGATCTGCGCGACTTCACGGCGGCGGGCGGCGACGCCACCGAGGCCGCCGTGGGCGAGGCCCTGACCGATCCGGTGTTTCAGGGCCTGGCCGTGCCCCGCCACGAGGTGATCCAGGCGATCCAGGACCAGCCCGCCCTGTCCGACGCCTTCCTGCGCCTGTACCGCGCCTTCGCCGACCGCCGCGCGCGCGACAGCGGCGCCCCCGACCCCGACAGCCCCGCCGACTGGGTGCGAGAATATCTGCAAGCACGCAAGAACCACTTCTCGGAGTTCGACCTCCTGGGCGAGACCCTGGCCGAGGCGCTGGAGAGCGAGACGCCCGGCGAACCGTTCGAGGCTCGCGCCCGCGCCCGCCTGACGACCCGACACGGTTTGAGCGTGCGCACCCTGCCCGCCGAGGTGATGGTGGAATGGACCCGTCGGTTCGACCCCCACCGCCGCCGCCTATTGCTGTCCGAGACCTTGGGACCCGCCTCGCGCGCCTTCGCCGTCGCCTATCAACTGGCCGCCGCCGAGCACGCCGCCGAGATCGAGACCGTAATCACGGCCGCCGCCCCGCCCGAGGCGGCGCGCGCCCTGCTCAAGGTCGCCCTGACCAACGCCCTGGCCGCCGCCGTGCTGATGCCCTACGGCGCCTTCCACGCCCTGGCCGAGGAGAGCGGCTATGACCTGCCGCGACTACAGGCGCGGTTCGGCGTCTCGTTCGAGCAGGCGGCGCATCGCCTGACCACATTGTCGCGGCCCACGGCGCGCGGCGTGCCCTTCTTCCTGATGCGGGTCGATCAGGCGGGCAATGTCTCCAAGCGGTTCGCGGCGGGCGCCTTTCCCTTCTCGCGTTTCGGCGGGGCCTGTCCGCGCTGGCGCCTGCATTCGGCGTTTCGCACGCCCGGCCGGGTCGTCACCCAGATCGTCGAGACGCCGGACGGGGGCCGCTGGTTCACCCTGGCCCGCACCGTCGACCGCCAGGGCCGGGACGCCTTCACCGAGGGACAGGACCTGGCCGTCGGCCTGGGCTGCGAGATCAGCCACGCCCATCGCCTGATCCAGGCGCGCGGGCTGGACCTTTCCAATCCCGAGGTCACGCCCATCGGCCCGGCCTGTCGCCTGTGCCCGCGCCATCCCTGCGCCGAGCGCGCCGCGCCGCCGATCGACCGGTCCCTGGCCGTCGACGACTGGGCCAAGTCGATCAGCCCCTATCCCTTCGCGACGGGCTGAGGCCGTGATAGGCTCTTGCCATGGCTGACGGCGCCCTGACCCTGATGCTCAGCGAAGACATGGCTGCACGCCTGAAGGCCGCCGCGCGTGCGGCTGGGATCACGCCCGAGGCCCTGGCCATTCGGCATCTGGATCAGGCGCTGATAGAGGCCGCATTCGACACCTCCGAGGCTGAACATCGTCTCGCACGATACGACCGCACCGGTCAGCACATCGGTTTTGAGGACTGGTCGGCGGATTTCAGAGCCAGCATACCGCGTCGAGGTGGCGCCTCGCGGTGAAACACCGCATCATACTGACCCCAGAGGCGACGGCCGACCGTGAGCGACTTGTCGCGTTTCTGCTCGACGTCAATCCCAGAGCCGCACTCAACGTCGCAGACACTATCATCGAGGCGCTCGCCGCCCTGGCCTTATTTCCTGAACGCGGCGCCCTCATGGGCAATGGGTTGCGCCAGTTGATCATTCCTTTCGGAACGAGCGGCTATGTGGCGCAGTATCGAGTAGACCCGGGCGTCGTCATCATCGCTCGCGTCTTCCATATGCGCGAAGCTCGCTAGAGGGCGGGCCGAGGCTCAGTTCAGCTCAGGCTGGCCGGCGACCATCTGGAAGTCCACGCCCGCGCGCCGGAACAGGCTGCCGATCAGGATCGCGGGATCGGCGGCGCCGTGATCCAGCAACCGGTCGAGGTCGTAGGACAGCGACATATCGTTCGACACCAGGTCCAGATGATCCAACCATTCCTGACGGGTCAGCACCCCATCGGGATTGTCCGCGATCAGGTCCGCCAGAACCCCGAACACATCCTTTTCGGCGACGGCCTCCATCACCAGCCAGAACACGGCACCACAGGCGTAGTTGGTGCGCAGTTCGCCACGCTCTCCCGCCGTCACCATCGACTTGCCGGTGGTCAGGTCGATGCAGTCGTCGACCTCGCGCTGCAACTCTTCGCGCGCGTCATAGGCCGGGTCCATCGCCGACAGCGCCCGCACGGCCATGAGGTCGGCGCCGCCTTCGGTGATCCAGGCGTCGCGCGCGACCTCATAGCGCAGACCCTGGCTGCCCAGCCAGAAATGCGCCGCCTCATGGCCCAGGAACCAGCGCGCCCGCGCCAGAACCTCGGGCGAGGCGTCCAGAATCCCCTCGCCTTCGAAATCGATGACGATCAGGTTCGGCAGTACGCTGCCCGCCATGCTGGACCGGTTGTCGGTCGGGCCGGACCAACTGACCATCACGGTCGGACGCTCGCCGCGGCGCGGACCGACGTGGGCGGCGTAATAGTCCATGACCTGGGGCGTGAAGCCTTCCAGCTCGTCGCGCAGCCAGACGGGCAGGTTCGGATCGACCACGGTGGCGATGGCCTTGCCCTGGGTCAGGTCGGCCCGGCCGAACAGCACATAGGTTTCGGCGTCCGTCGCCGTGACCGAGACCTGGCGCTCGCCCCGAAACAGCACGGGTCCGGCCCGATCGCGCCAGGTGACCTGTGTCAGACCGCCGGGCAGTTCGACCCCGTTCAGATCGGTCGGCAGGCCGCGCGCCGCCTCGGCCGCTTCCAGAGGGATCAGGTCGAACTGTTCGCTGAACAGCGCCACCGCGCCGTCGGTGAACACCAGCGACGGCGCATATTCGGCCTCCAGGTCTCCGCCCAAAGGCCGCATAAGAATGCGTATGCGACGCGGCAGGTCGCGACCGTCGGTGCTTTTCAGCACATCATAGTTTCCGATCCGCGCGATCTCGACGCCGGGCGTCGTCACCGTCCAGCGGCCGGGCCGCCAGGGTCTGCGTCCTTCCCGCGACAGGGCCGAGACCACGAAGGCGAAGGCCGGACGGCCCAGCGCCAGGTCGTAGTCGACCGTCCAACGCTCCCCGTCGCGAGTCACGGCGACGCTGGCGATGACCTCGGGCGTCTCGGCCCGCGCGACGGCCGGCGCCGCACTCAGACCGACGGCGACGGCCAGGGCGGCCCAGATCGAGCAAAGGGTGCGGCGCATCGAAAATCCTCGTCGAGATCGCGCATTACCGACCGACTGCAACGCCGTCACCTTAAGTTTCGCTCAGGCTTGCGACCGTTTCAGAGCACGCTCGGCCGCCGCCAGTTCCTCGGCCATGACGCTCTTCAGCCGATCCGGCCCGATGATCTCGACCTGGTCGCCCCAGGTGAACAGGTGCCAGGCCAGCTCGCGCATACCCGAGGCCTCAAAACGGACCCGAACCGATCCGTCGGGCTGGTCCGTCAGGGTCTGGGTCGGGTGCCAACGCCAGCCGCGCGCCTCGGCGGCGCCTTGCGGCGTGATCCGCAGCTCCACCGCCTCGACCTGATCCTGATAGATGCCGAACGACTTGGTCGAGAAGGCCGCCAGATCGAAGTCGTCGGGGGGCGGGGCGTGACCGTCCTGGGCCTCGACGCCGCTCATCCGGTCCAGGCGGAAGGTCTGGATCTTGCCGGTCTCGCGGTCGGCGGCGACCAGATAGTTGGCCCGCCCGAACATCAGGCCGCACGGCACGACCCCGCGCCGACGCGGCTCCGCCCCCGGCCGCGAATACAGGAAGCCCAGCGGCTTCTGGGCCAGGATCGCATTGCGGATCTCGGCCAGCATGGCCTCGTCGGCCGTCGGGCGCGGCCCGGCCTGGACGGCGATGGTCTCGGCCCGGACCAGGGCTTCCAGATCCGGCGCCATGCGGTTCAGCACCGTCGAGCGCATGGCCGCCTTGACCTTGCGCTCCAGCCCATCCAGCGCCGCCGCACGCGCCGGTTCGCCCGCCGCCCGCAAGCCTTGCGCCGCCTTGGTCAGCTCCAGCATTTCGGTCGCCGTCGGCGCCTGTTCAAAGCCGTTCAGCCCGCCGCGGATGCGCCACCGCTTGCTGGGCGGGTCTGACACCTCCTCGACCTGCGGGAACAACATCAGCACCGCATCACGCATCCGTTCGGCCGTGCGACGGCCCACGCTCATGTCGCGCGCCATCTCGTCCAGCGTCAGTCCCTCGGCCGAGGCCGCCAAACGCCGCGCCAGTTCGATGACCATGGCCGCCTTGTCGTGCCGCATCCGCGCCTCCGAAATGATACGTCCGATTTTGGCGTATCACCGCAGCATTGTCCACTCATCGGAACACCGACGAGACCGGAGACACATCATGGCCAGCCGCTTCGCCCCCGCCGCCGCCGTCAACGCCAGCCGCTATCTGATCGTGCCGTGCGAGGCCGAGGGGTGCGCCGATCTGGCCGTGATCTGGGATCGGCTGGAGGAACAGGTGGTCGATGTCGTCTCGGCTGCCTCGGCCATGCGCTACACCGATGAAGACGCCCTGTGGGACGAGGCTCGCGGCGGCTGGGAGGCGGCGGACGTCCGTCTGGCGGCCTGATCGCGGCCCTGGCCGTCGCGGATCGTCCAGCCGTGATGCGCATCCTGCGACGTCAGGGCGCCCAGGCGGAGGAGCGCCGCACCCTGGCCGCCGAACGCCGAACCTGATCAGGCGGCCGGATATTTCGCCCGCATATGCGCCACCGACTGTTCGGCCAAGGTCCGCAAGACGCTCATGTCCGCCTTGTCCAGCGTGGTCAGATACAGACACGATCCGCCGGTCTTGTGCGGTCCCAGCCTGTCCAGCAGCTCGGCAGAACCGGCGAAACCGTTCATCATGTACAGCACCAGATTCGCCTTGCGGGGCGAAAAGCCGATGATCGGCCAGTCGCCCGTCGGCCCCTTGTAGCCGCCGTAGCCGATGATCGACGGTCCCCACATGACGGGCTTCTCGCCGGTGATCTCGGTCAGCAGGTCGCGGACGACCGCGGCGTCGGCGCGGCGCCTCGGATGCTCGACCGAGGCGATGAAGTCATCGACCGGGACGTCGGTGGGTTTCGTCTTGGGTTCGGACGCCATGACGCGCTCCTGTCAGCCGCCCCAACCGTCCGGCGCCCAGCACGGCGGCGCAAGTTCGAATCCGGCGAAGTCGAAGCCGGGCGCGACGGTGCAGCCGACCAGGGTCCAGTCGCCCAGACTCTCCGCCGCCTGCCATGCGCCCGTCGGAACCACGCCCTGCGGCGTCTGCCCCGCCGTCAGATCAGCGCCCAGGGTCAGCACGCCCTGCCCCTCGATGCTCAGCGCCAGCGGTGCCCCGGCGTGGAAATGCCAGACCTCGACCGCATCGACCCGATGCCAGTGCGACCGCTCTCCCGCCTTGAGCAGAAACAGGATCGCCGTCGACGCCGCGCGCCCGTCGATGAGGCGCGGATCACGGAAGGTCTCGCGATAGTGGCCGCCCTCGGGATGGGGGCGGAGGTCAAGCTGGCGGATGATGTCGTCGGCGGTCATTGTGGACTGACAGGACTTGGGCTGTCGCCTATCACCTCGACCTTGGCGGCGTGACCGCGTACCGCAGTATTGCCGATGTCCGGCAGGCCGAGAAAGCGCCAGATGTGCGCATAAACCCCATCGCTCACGAGCGTGTTGTGGTTCGAGCCGACCATTCGCACGAAAGCCTTGGGCGGGCCGGCGAGATCGTACAGCCGACGCCCCTGACTATAGGGCACCACCTCGTCCGCATCGCCATGCACGATCAGCACCGGCATCTGGACTCGACCGATCTGATCCTTCGACCGAAACTGATCGAGCATCAGCAGATGGACCGGGACCCACGGATAGGCGACCGCCGCAACATCCGCCGTCGAGGTGTAGGGCGCTTCAAGCACCAAGGCTCGCGCCTTGTGCTCGGCCGCCAACTGCGTCGCGACTCCCGTCCCCAGCGAGAAGCCATGGATCACGACGTCCTCAGCGGGCACACGTGAACTCAGCCAACGCCACGCGGCGCTTGCGTCCTTATGAAGACCAGCCTCGCTCGGCTCTCCCGTCGATCCATCATAGCCCCGGTAGGCGACCGCCAGGACGCCCGCGCCCTGCGCCGCGATGCGTCGCCATCGCCCGTCACCGCCAGCCAAGGTCATGGCGTTGCCGCCGAAGAACAGGAAGGTTGGTCGACCGGCCTGTGGCGGCGACCACCACGCCACCAGACGTTCGCCGTCCTCCGTGTCGATGCTCACCACCTGCATCTGCGGGCCGCCAACGGCTGGCGCTGCGCCCACCGCTGTAGGGAAATAGAGCAGATGGCGTTGTTCGACGAACATCACCGTGAGCACGACGGCGTAAAGCGCCAGAGTGGCGCCCGCGGCGAGAACGGCGACCCTGCGCCAACTGATGGAGCGGCGCCTCACAGCGCCTTCACGATCCCTTCGACCATCTTCTTGGCGTCGGCGAACAGCATCATGGTGTTGTCGCGGAAGAACAGCTCGTTCTCGACGCCTGCATAGCCGCTGCCCATGCCGCGCTTGATGAACAGCACCGTGCCGGCCTTTTCGACATCCAGCACGGGCATACCGAAGATGGGCGAGGCCGGGTCGGTCTTGGCCGCCGGATTGGTCACGTCGTTGGCGCCGATGACGAAGGCCACGTCGGCGGTCGAGAATTCGGAGTTGATGTCCTCCAGCTCGAACACCTCGTCATAGGGTACATTGGCCTCGGCCAGCAGCACGTTCATGTGGCCCGGCATCCGTCCGGCGACGGGGTGGATGGCGTATTTCACCTCGACCCCCTCTTCCTTCAGCGTGTCGGCCATTTCGCGCAGCGCGTGCTGGGCCTGGGCCACGGCCATGCCGTAGCCGGGCACGATGATGACCTTGGATGCGTTCTTCATGATGAAGGCCGCGTCTTCGGCGCTGCCCTGTTTGACCGGCCGGGTCTCGACCACGCCGCCGCCCGCCGCCGCCGTCTCGCCGCCGAAGCCGCCCAGGATGACGCTGAAGAAGCTGCGGTTCATCCCCTTGCACATGATGTAGCTGAGGATGGCGCCGGACGATCCGACCAGCGCCCCTGTGATGATCAGGGCGATGTTCTCCAGCGTGAAGCCCAGCGCCGCCGCCGCCCAGCCGGAATAGCTGTTCAGCATCGAGACCACCACCGGCATATCGGCCCCGCCGATGGGGATGATCAGGGTCGCGCCCAGGATCAGGGCGATGGCGAACACGCCCCAGAAGGCCCAGGTCGCCGCGCCGCCCGAACCGATCATCACCCCGATCAACAGCACCAGGCCCAGGGCCAGGCCGATGTTGATCAGATGGCGCGCCGGCAGGATGATCGGCGCCCCGCTCATGTTGCCGTTCAGCTTGGCGAAGGCGATGACCGAGCCGGTGAAGGTCACCGCGCCGATGGCGACGCCCAGGCTCAGCTCGATGATCGAGGCGATCTTGATCCCGCCCGCCCCGTCCGAAATGCCGAAGGCGACCGGCGCATAAACGGCGCCGACGGCCACCAGACAGGCGGCCAGGCCGACCAGGCTGTGAAAGGCCGCCACCAGTTGCGGCATCTGGGTCATGGCCACGCGGTTGGCGATCAGGGCGCCGATACCGCCGCCGACCACCACGCCCGCCCCGATCAGGCCCAGGGTCAGTGGGTCCAGCGCGCCCGAGGTCCCCAGCGTCAACAGGGTGACGCCGACGGCCAGGGCCATGCCGATCATGCCGAAGGTGTTGCCCCGTCGGCTGGTTTCCGGGCTGGACAGGCCTCGCAGCGACAGGATGAACAGGACGCCCGCCGCCAGATAGGCCAGGGCCGCGATCGATGCGTTCATGTGTCCTGCTCCCTCAGAAGGCGTTCAAGATCGGCGATCAGAGGCGGAAAATCGTTCCGCACCGTAATCCACGAGGATTTGAAGACTGACCTTGCCGTAGTCGTGGACAAGGAGATTTCGCATGGCCGCCAACGCCCGCCACGCCACCGACGGCGCCTTATCGCGTATGTCGTCTGGAACCTTGCGCGCGGCTTCCCCGACGATCTGAATGGCGTGCAGGATGGCGTAGGCGTAGAGAGGATCGACATCGAGATCCGAAGACTCGCGTACATCAAGAAACGCCAACGCCTTGACGGCGTTATCCCGCATATCCGTCAGCCTGATCCGAACGGACTCGTCCATCAGGCCACCACGAGATCGCGGCCCATGTAGGCCCAGCGATCGGGCTTCATCGCCTCGCGTCCGATGAGGTCGACACGCCGCCCGAGTCGATCTTCCAACTCCACGACAATCGCCCCAAGGTCGAACAAGGTGGGCCGCCCGATCACGTCATAGACGACATCGACATCGCTGTCGGCGCGCGCTTCGCCCCTGGTGATAGACCCGACGATCCCGACGAGTTCGACTCCCATGGCGCGTGCGGACGGCCGCTCTTCGCGAATGGCGGTCAACGCCTGGTCCAGCAGAGTCTGCGACGCGCTCATCAATCTCTCCTCGACGCCGTCGTTCGTGTCAGACGCCACAGGGCGGCGGCGATGAAGATCGGTCCCAGGACCAGCAACAGCCAGTCAATGGCGGTCCACGCCTTGGTCTGGACGATCACCCGCGCCAGGATGGCCGAAAAGACCAGCACCACGCCGCAATCCTGATAGCGCAGCTTCTCAATGGCGGTCTTGGCGCCGACCCAGCCCCAGACCCACAGGCCCAGGCCCACGCCGGTGGCGGCCCAGGAGGCGAAGACGGCGATGCGGGCGGCGTCGGCGCTCATCCGGCGCCCGAAGCCGCCTTGGGCCTTTCCTTCTTCTTGTACATGGCCAGCATCCGTCGGGTGACCATGAAGCCGCCGAAGATGTTGACGCTGGCCAGGGTCACAGCCGCCACCCCCGCGCCCTTGGCGATCCAGCCGTTCATCCCCGCGCTGTCGCCCGACAGGGCCGCCGCGGCCAGCAGGCCGCCGACGATGATGACGCTGGAGATAGCGTTGGTCACCGCCATCAGCGGCGTGTGCAACGCAGGCGTCACCGACCACACGACATAGTAGCCGACGAAGATCGCCAGCACGAAGATGGCCAGGCGGAAGACGGTGGGATCGACGTGTTCCATCAGGCTTGCCTTCCCGTCATCAGGGCTTTCAGCAGATAGCCCAGCACGATCAATGTTCCGCCGCTCATCAGCAGCCTCACCGGCATTCGCCAGTCCGGTCCGCCCAGCGCCTGGGTCAGCCAAAGCCCTGTCCAGGCGATCACGATCAGCACGCCCAAGGCGATGGTGGCGGAAAAGAAGCCGTCGAGGAATGTCCTGCCCTTGATGGTCACGCTGATCCCCTCACCCCCTCATGCACCACGGCCCCGCCGTGGGTGACGACCGCCGCCTTCAGGATCTCGTCCTCCAGGTCCAGCGCCACGGCCCCGTCCGTCACCATCAGATCGAGGAAGGCGACCAGATTGCGCGCATACAGGGCGCTGGCGTCCGCGGCGATGCGGCCCGGCAGGTTGGCGGGGGCGACGATGGACACGCCATTGGCCGTCACCGTCGTCTCGTTCAGCTTGGCGCCCTGCACATTGCCGCCGTTCTCGATGGCCAGGTCGACCAGCACCGAACCCGGCTTCATCGAGGCCACGTGCTCGGCCGTGACCAGCACCGGCGCCGCGCGGCCGGGGATCAGGGCGGTGGTGATGACGATGTCCTGCTTCTTGATGTGCTCGCCGGTCAGGGCCGCCTGTTTGGCGCGATATTCGGCCGACATCTCTTTCGCATAGCCGCCCGCCGTCTGGGCGTTGGCGAACTCCTCGTCCTCCACCGCGATGAATTTGGCGCCGAGGCTCTCGACCTGTTCCTTGGTCGCCGGACGCACGTCGGTGGCGGTGACCACGGCGCCCAGCCGCCGCGCCGTGGCGATGGCCTGCAAACCCGCCACGCCGACGCCCATGACGAAGATCTTGGCCGGAGCCACCGTGCCCGCCGCCGTCATCATCATCGGAAAGCCCTTGCCATAGGCGTTGGCCGCCTCGATCACCGCGCGGTAACCGGCCAGGTTCGCCTGGGACGACAGCACGTCCATCACCTGCGCGCGGGTGATGCGCGGCACGAATTCCATGGCGAAGGCGGTGGTCCCGGCGCTCTTCAACGCCTCGACCGTGTCCTTTTCCCGATAGGCGTCCAGCATGGCGATCACCACCGCGCCGGGCTTCAAGCCGCTGATCTCCTGGGCCGTCGGACCGCGCACCTTCAACAGCACGTCGGCGTGGGCCAGGGCGGCCTTGGTGTCCTTGGCGATGGTCGCGCCGGCGGCGACATAGTCGGCGTCGGGGATGGAGGACCCCAGGCCCGTCCCGGTCTCGACCGAGACCGTCGCGCCCATGGCGATCAGCTTCTTCACCGTCTCGGGCGTGACGGCGCAGCGAGTTTCGCCCTCTCGGCGTTCGCGGGTGACGGCGACGGCGACGGCCAAGCGAATCTCCCCGTTCAAACTGAACGGTGCGACGTTAGGCCGATTGTCGGGGAGCCGTCAAAGACGATGCGCGGCCCGCGGCCGCGACACGGGCGTCAGTGAGCGGTCGGCTTGGAGCGCAGGAAGAACCAGCCCGCCGCCAGCATGAAGGCGGCCGCGAAAAAGCCCGAGAAGAAGCTGCCGTTCGGCATGAACCACAGCGTCAGGAACAGCACGACCGCGCCGATGATCAACGACCCCCATTTGGCCAGGGCCACGAACAGATGCCAGGTCGAGATCTGCTCGGCGATCTGCTGCGAGCCGCGGGCGTAGTCGTCGGTGGATTTGGAAGCGGCCATGGCGGTCTCGGGCGTCCTCAGAGTCGTTTGGCCGTTCTTATAACCGGGTCGACGGTCGGCTCAAGCCCGCTCGCTCGCGATTGACGCTGCGTCATCGGCCGATCTCGGGGTGGCGCGCCTCGAAGACGGCGAAGTCGTCGATCACGTCCACGTCCAGCCGCCGGGCCTGATCCAGGTCGTCACGTCCGCCGGCGTCGCCCAACGCCAACCGCGCCAGACCCCGTCCATACAGAGACGCCGACTGGTTCGGCTGACCTGCAAGCGCCTGATCGTAGGCGGCCTTGGCGTCCTCGTAACGGCCCAGATGCAGCAGCACCATCGCCCGGCTGTCGATGATGCTGGCCTCGCCCGTGGCGACCGCGAGGTCGCAATCGGCCAGGGCCTGCTCCAGGTCGAAACCGGTGATGCCCTGGTTCCAGCAGACGTTGTTCATCAGGGCGGGATTTCCGCCCGACATGGCGCGCAAGGTCGCGAAATCCGCCTTGGCCCCAGCGTCGTCGCCGGATCGGGCGCGCAGTTCGGCGCGCAGGTTCAGCACATTATAGCTGCCCGGCGATGAGGCCAGGCCCGCGTCCATGGCCGCCAACGCCTCATCGAAGCGGCTTTGGCGCTTGGCGACCTCGGCCAGGATGGTCAAGGCCACAAGATTGGTCGGGTCGGCGTCGAGCTTGGCTCGCGCCAGGGTCCGCGCCTCGTCGGCCCGGTCCAGACGGATCAGGGCGCGCGCCTCCCCGAACAGGCCCAGGTCATTGTCGGGCAAGACGGTCTTCAGGGCGCGATAATCGGCCAAGGACCGGTCCCAACGTCCGATCTGGTGATAAGAGGCGCCGCGTGATGAAAGGGCTGTCGCATCGGTCGGGTCCAGGCGCAGGGCCACCGTGAAACTGACCAGCGCCTCGGCGTAACGCCCTTGCGCCATCGCCACCCGGCCCTGGCCGACCGCGGCCTCGACATCGACCGGGTCCCATTCGACGGCGTGATCGAAATCCTCGCGCGCGCCGTCGAAATCGTTCTGGTCCAGCCGCACGTCGCCGCGCGTCCGGCGCGCCTTGACGTTGTCCGGCTCCTTGACGACGGCCGCGTCCAACAGGGCCAGGGCGCCCTCGTTGTCGCCGGATTCCCACAACGCCTCGGCGCGGTCGATCAGTTCGGACACGGCGTCGTCGCCGGGTTCCAGCCGGGCGCGATCCGCCTCTGTTGCGACATAGGCGGCGGGCGCGCGGATGCGGGCGACGGCGTCGACCAGGCTTTCCGACCGTTTGCGCGCGCGGTCCATGTCTTCCGCTGAAATCTCGGGGACCAGACTGGTCATGACGCGCGTCACCTCGGCCACGCCGTCGTTCAGGACAGCGCGACGTTCGATGCGATAGCCGCCCTCCTCGATCACCTGATCGCCGTTTTCGATGCTGAAGCCCTGGCCGCCATTGGGCAGGCGGACGCGAACCGTCACCCGGTTCATGAACGGGTGGTACAGGGCGTAGGGATGGTCGGCATAGGGCGCCAAAAGGCCCTCGCGCTTGGGCTGATTGGGGATCGTGACCGCCGCCTCGGGCACGCCCATGACCCGGCCGCCCGTCGTATTGACCCAGCTCAACCGTCCCTTGGCGTGGAAGATCAGGTGGAAGACGTTGGCCGCGTCGTCATAGCGAGTGTCGAACGATTCCATCTTCAGGGCGCCGGAATCGTCGTCGATCGACGCCCGCATCAGGGTTTCGAGTTGATCGCGCGGGATCGAACCGACCCGCTGGCGCATCTGGGTCGCCGCATCGCCGCGATAGACGAAGTCCATCGTGATCGGCGTTTCCGCGTCCAACCCCGCCGAGGCGTCGGCGTCCAGCACGGTTTCGGCGTTCGGCAGGCTGGGCGACGGCTGTTCGATCGGCAGGAAGGCCGCGGCCTCGGCCCGAACCGGCAAGCCCCAGCGATAGGGCGGCGGGACCAGTTCGGCCAGGTCCCGGTCGCCGACACGGGCGCCGTCCATCCAATAGACCTGGCCGTCGATGGTCGCGCGGACGATCACATGGTCGAACCAGCCCACGACGGGCGGCCGTTCGGGCAGACCGTCGCCATTGCCGGTGCTGACCATGGCCGCCTCGGCCTCGATGCCCAGGCCATGCAGCAGGGCCAGCAGCAGGACGGTCTTACCCTTGCAGTCGCCGTATCGGCTGCGCCAGACCTCGTCCGCGCTCATCGGCACATAGCCGCCCTCGCCCATCGACAGGGCCAGATAGCGGACCTCGTCCTGAACCAGACGCAGGGCGGCGGCGGCGCGCGCGCCATCGGTGTCGTGGGCGGCGCGGATGCGTTCGATCTCGGCCGTCAGCGGCGAATCCGGCTCCAGCGTCTCGGCCCGGGCGTACAGCGGCGCCATCAGGGTCGAGACGGCGCTCCAGTCGGCCATGTCGGTGATCTGGGTCGTCCGGGTCAGTTGGAACCGTCCGGGCAGATTTTCGGGCAGGTGCTCGGGCGCCAGATCGCGCGCCTCGATCTGAAACACCCAGTCACGCCCCAGGCGCTGGGGACGAACATCCGTCCAGGGCGACGTGGCCGCCGCGTGCAAGGCCATGTCGACGGGCCAACTGGCGCGCATCCGGTAATAGACGACCGGCAGGCTGGAACTCAGTCGCGACAGCGCTTCGCGATGCGGCGCCAGGACCCCGCCGTTGTCGTGGATGGTGAAGGCCGTCTCCAGGATGTCGCCGACCCGCACGTCGCGCGGTTGCAGCGTCGCGGTCAGCCGACCGTCCAGCATGGAGGATTCCAGATTGTCCTCGCGGCGCAGCGTCTGGAAGGTCTGCCCCTCCAGGGCGTCGATCACCTGATCTCCGCGAATGATGCGCACCGCGTGGACCTCAAGCTTTTCGCGCGGGGGGGTCCAGACGGCGCTGACGGTGCTGACATAGGGCAGGCCCTGACGGGTCTGCACCTGGATGCGACGCAGATAGAAGGTGTGCACGCCCTCGGCGTCCAGGCGGATCTGTTCGTCGACCGCCAGCATACGGATCGGTGCGTCGTCGGGCGTCGTCGGCGCATTCGTCAGAGGCAGCGGCTCGACCCAGTCGGGAACCGGTGTGCGCTCCACCTCCTGCGCCGACGCCAGGCCGCCGATCAAGGTCACTCCGGCGGTCGCCGCCGCAATCAGAACTCGCACCATGACGCACACCACCCTTTTAACGTGGGTTTAGCATGGAAACCGGCGACGGCCATGCGCCGGTCTCCGCCGATGGTTCAGACGCGGGCCTCGAACTGATCGACCAGCCGTTCCAGTCGTTTGCAGCCCGCCGCCCAGAAGGCCGGATCGCGCGGGTTCAGGCCGAAGGGCTTCAGCGCCTCGACATAGGTCCGTGTCCCGCCCGCGGCCAGAAGCTCGCGATACAGCGGCGTGAACCCTTCAGGATCGGCCCGCCGCGCCTCCATCAGGGCCGAGACCAGCAAGTCGCCGAAGGCGTAGGCGTAAACATAGAAGGGCGTGTGCACGAAATGGCTGACATAGCTCCACCAGTGCTCGTATCCGGGGTTCAGCGTCACCGCCGGACCCAGGCTGGACCCCATCTCCTCCAGCCAGATCTGGCCGATCCGCTCCACCGAAACCTCGCCCGACCGGCGCTCGTCATGGAAACGGGTCTCGAAGCGGTGGAAGGCGATCTGACGCACCACGGTGTTCAGCCCGTCCTCGATCCGCCCGGCCAGCAGACCGCGCTGCTCCGCCTTCGACGAGGTCGCCAGCAACCGGTCGAACGTCAGCCCCTCGGCGAAGATCGACGCCGTCTCGGCCAGCGTCAGCGGCGTGTCGCCCAGCAACGTCCCCTGTTCGGCCGCCAGGGTCTGATGCACCCCATGGCCCAGTTCGTGCGCCAGGGTCAGCACATCGCGCCGCTCGCCCATCCAGTTCAGAAAGACATAGGGGTGCCGATCCGCCGTCACCGGGTGGGAATAGGCCCCCGACTGCTTGCCCGGCCGCGCCCGCCCGTCGATCCACGGCCGATCGAAGAACAGCCGCGCCCGGTCGGCGAAGTCCCCGCCCAGGTCGGCGAAACTGTCCAGCACCACCGCCTTGCCCTGATCCCAGTCATAGGCGCGCGGGGCGGTGGTCTCGATCGGGGCGTTGCGGTCCCACTGATCCAGCCGATCCTTGCCCAACGCCTTGGCCTTGAGCGCGTAATAGCGGTGCGACAGGCGCGGATAGGCTTCGGCCACCGCCTCGGCCATCGCGTCCACCGCGTCGCCGTCGACCTCATTGCCCAGGTGGCGGCTGTCGGCGGGGCGTTTGAAGCCGCGCCAGCGCTCTTCCATCGCCTTGTCGGCGGCGACGGTGTTCATCACCAACGCCATCGTCCGCGCCTCGGCGCCCAACGCGATGTTCAGGCCCTCGGCCGCCGACTTGCGCCGCGCCGCCTTGGGGTCCGACAACCGGTTCAGAGCCTCCGACAGGGTCAGGGTCTCCTTGCCCGCCTCGACCCGCAGCGCCGCCAGGGTCTCGTCGAACAGGCGCGGCCATTGGGCGGCGATGGGCGCGCGCTCGGCGATGAACCGCTCCAGCTCGGGCGACAGTTCGTGCGGCTTCATGGCCCGCACCCGCCGCAGCCACGGCCGCCAGCGCGCCGCCTTCGGATCGGCGGCCAGGGCCGCCTCCAGCGCGGCGTCGTCGATGCTGTTGATCTCCAGCGTCAGCCAGACCGTCGGCGTGGCGATGGCGGTGATCTTCTCGCGCAGATCGGCCTCGAACCCTTGCGCCGCCGCATCGTCGCGCGCCGTCGAAGCGGCCAGGAAGGCATAGGCCCCCAACGCCCCCAACAGGTCCGACGCCCGCTCGTACAGGCCGATGGCCGTGTCCAACAGGCCGCCCAGCGCCGCTGCGTCGCCCGCCGCCGCGGCCAGCCCGCCCTCCAGCCCGTTCAGGTCATCGACCACGGCCTGGGCGGCGGCCAGATCCCCGGCCACCCGCACATCGTCGCGGGCGGAATAGAGGTCTGACAGATCCCAAGACGGAGCGTCGGGCGTGGCGGGGGTGGAGGTCTTGAAAGGCGCGTTCATGCCGGGGATTAGTGGGGACGCCGACGCCCGCGCGCAACGGCCTTTCGGTCCCGGAACGCCCATGACGGCTTACCAACCTCGCCCGATCGGCTTCAGGGCGTCGACGCCCTTCCCCTCGTCTTCGCCGCCTTGCCCCAACCGGCCAGGACGTCGCGCCGGATCGGGCCTGGCGAACAACGCCGGGCTTGAAGTCGGCTTTCCAATCCTGACGGCTTGAGTCACCCTTCGGCCGAACGAGGAGTGCGACATGGCCGAGACACCCGCTGACGACCGCGACCGGACCGGCCGCGACAGCCTGTCCGGCACGGGCTGGGGCGTTACGGCCGCGGCCCGGCTGGCGGTCGGACTGATCCAGGGGTTGGTCCTGGCCTGGCTGATCCACGCCGCCGACGGCGAAACCGCCGTTCACGTCTGGCCGGCGACCCAGCCGGAAGTCTTCGGCCCCATGCTGATTGTCGCCCTTTATCTGCCCATCGTCCTCCTGGCGGGGATCGGGCGGCTGCGGCTGATCACGCTTATGGCCTGGGGCCTGGCGGCGGGTCTCCTGTTGGCCGTGTTGGGTTGGAGCGACATCGCGCGTCAGTCGGCCAGCGAGATGACCAATCCGCCCTTCCTGGACTTCCCTCTCATGCCCTTCGCGGCGGCGGCCCTGTTCATCGGCCACCATCTGGTGCTGCCCGCCGACCGCGAGCGGCGGCTGATCGCGACCTATCCCGCCTATTTCGACACCGCGTGGTTGGCGGGCGTGCAACTGGCCCTGTCCATCGGCTTCACCCTGGCCTTCTGGCTGTTGCTGCACCTGGGCGGCGCCCTGTTCAGCCTGATCGGCATCAAGACCCTGAACGACCTGTTGGGTGAAGCCTGGTTCAGCGTGCCGATCGTCGCCGTCGCCTTCGCCCTGGCGGTGCAGTTGACCGATGTGCGGCCCGGCCTGATCCGAGGCGTGCGGTCGGTGGCCCTGATGCTGCTGTCTTGGCTGCTGTTGGTCATCACCGTGCTGGTCGGCGGCTTCTTGGCGGCCCTGCCCTTCACCGGCATGGAGAAGCTGTGGAACACCGGCAACGCCAGCGCCCTGGTGCTGGCGGCGGCGGGCGCCCTGATCATCCTGATCAACACCGCCTATCAGGACGGTCAGCCCGACAACCGCCCGCCCGCCGTGCTCAGGATCGCTGTGCGCGTCGCCTCGGTCCTGCTGACGCCGCTGATCGTCATCGCCCTCTGGGGCCTGTCTCTGCGCATCGGCCAATATGGCCTGACGCCCGAGCGCATCATCGCCACGGCCTGCGCCCTGGTCGGAGCCGTCTATGCGGGTGGCTACGGCTTTTCGGCCCTGCCGCCCTTCTGGCGCGGCGGCGACTGGATGAAGCCCCTGGAGCGGACCAATATCTTCGCCGCCGTGCTGATGGTCGTCGTCATCGTCTGCCTGTTCACCCCCATCGCCGACCCCGCCCGCCTGTCGGTCGCCAGCCAGGTCGCCCGACTGGAGCGCGGCGCGGCGGCGCCGGACACCTTCGACTATCGCTTCCTGCGCTTCGGGAGCGGCCGTGCGGGACAGGCGGCCCTGGCGCGTTTGGCCCAGTCCGACAATAAGGAGATCGCACGTCGCGCCGCCGAGGCGGAGAGGTCACGGGACCGCTATGACCTGGCCGATCAGATCGGCGCTGCAATCACGCCTGTCTTCGAAATGCACCCCGTCGGCGCCCCCGTCCCTGACGGCCTGGCCGCACCGGTCCGGCCCGGCGATCCGCGCTACACCTGCCGACAGACCGACACCTGCGTCGTCACGTTGATGGATCTGAACGGCGACGGCCGTTCGGAAGCTCTGATCGCCACGCGCTTCTCGGTCGAACTGATGGAGCCGACGCCGCAAGGGTGGCGCTCGATCAGCACCTACCGGCCGCTTCAATGCGACGGCGGCAAGAGCGCGTCGGACCCCCGATCCTTCATACGGAACGACACGTTGAAGCCGGTGACGCCGCCCTGGCCGGATCTCCGGTTCGGCGACAAGACCGTCGCGCGCCTCGATCTTCGTGACGGATGCCGTCCGGACCCCGCCGCCGATTAACCCCCCGCTCACCACGCCTCCCAACGCGATTTTCACCTCGTCGCCCTAGAAATCGTCCCGAAACGAGCCAGTCCCGCCTTCAACGAGGACCGGCCGTCGGTGATGCCGAGAAGGGGTGATCCGTATGTCCAAGACCGTTCTGGTGGTCGATGACGATCCGACCCAGCGCCGCGTGATCCAGGCCGTGCTGGACCGCGAGGGCTATGCCGTGGCCCACGCCGAAAGCGGCGGCGAGGCCATCGACCGCATGACCTCGGGCGGCGGGGCCGACCTGATCTTGCTGGACCTGGTCATGCCGCGCATGACGGGCATGGAGTGCCTGGCCGAGCTGCGCGCCGCGGGCGTGACCACGCCGGTCATCGTGCTGACCGCCAATGCGGGCGTCGACACCGTGGTCAAGGCCATGCAGGCCGGGGCGCAGGACTTCTTCGTCAAGCCGGTGTCGGCCGAACGGCTGATGGTCGGCGTGACGAACGCGCTGCAACTGACCCGGCTGGAGGCCGAGGTCGGCCGCCTGACCAAACGCGCCCAGGGCCGCGCCAGCTTCGACGACCTGGTCGGCGACGGCCCGGCCATGCGGCTGGTCAAGTCTCTGGGATCGCGCGCCGCCAAGTCCAACATCCCGGTGCTGATCACCGGCGAGAGCGGCGTCGGCAAGGAGGTCATCGCGCGCGCCCTGCACGGCGCCTCGGAGCGCGCCGGCAAGCCGTTCGTGGCGGTGAACTGCGGCGCCCTGCCGGTCAATCTGATCGAGTCCATCCTGTTCGGGCACGAGAAGGGCGCCTTCACCGGCGCAGTCGAAAAGACCCTGGGCAAATTCCGCGAAGCCGATGGCGGCGCCCTGTTCCTGGACGAGATCGGCGAACTGCCGCTGGATATGCAGGTCAAGCTGCTGCGCGCCATTCAGGAGGGCGAGGTCGATCCCGTCGGCGGCAAACGGCCAGTCAAGATCGATGTGCGCATCATCTCGGCCACCAACCGCGACCTGTCGCAACAGGTGCGCGAGGGCGTGTTCCGCGAAGACCTGTTCTACCGCCTGAACGTCTACCCGATCGAGGCCCCCGCTCTGCGCGACCGGCGCGAAGACATTCCGGCCCTGGTGGATCGCTTCATCACCCGCTTCAACGCCGAGGAGGGCAAGCGCGTCGCCGGATGCGCGCCCGAAACCCTGACGATGCTGCAAGCCTTCGACTGGCCCGGCAATGTGCGCCAGTTGGAGAATGCGGTATTCCGCGCCATCGTCCTGGCCGACGCCCCCTTCCTGCAACCGCATGACTTCCCGGCCATCTCGGGCCTGGCGGCGCCCATGCCGACCGAGGCGTCAGACGCGCCCGCGGCGCCGACGGTCGCCACCGTGGAGCTGCCGCCCCTGCCCGACTCGCCCATCCGGGTGGTCGACGACCGGGGTCATCTGCGGACTCTGGAGGAGATCGAGCGCGACCTGATCCAGCACGCCATCGAGGTCTATGCCGGCCATATGAGCGAGATCGCCCGCCGTCTCGGCATCGGCCGCTCGACCCTGTACCGCAAGGTGCGCGAACAGGGGCTGGAAGACCATCTGAAGGAAGCGGGTTAAGCCCCGCTTCCAGTCAGGCGACGGGGCGCAGCGATCCGATGCGGCGCAGGCCGAGGTCGGACAGGGTCAGATAGCGGCCCTCGGCGATCCGGCATTCGCCCTGGAATTCGTGACGGTCGCAGATCCGCCACTTGCCGCCCGAGACGCGCAGGCTCTCGACGCGCTGCATGGAGTTCAGATTTCCGGTGCGCATGGTGATCATGTAGCGCGCACCCGCCAGACCGGGCTGGCCGTACAGGGTGACATGGCTGCGGTCCTGACCGCTCAGCGACTGCGGCGAACGATCGGACGGGATCTGGGCGGCGGCGGCTCCGGCGGTCAGGGCCAGGGCGGAAACCAACATCAGCGTACGCATGGTCGTCTCCATCGTTGCGAGTGTGCAAACGATGGAACGCCCGTTTCCGCGAACCGTCAACGCAGCGACCGCAGCATCAACTCGTGGCGAAACGCCGCCACGTCGGCCAGCGCCGCGTCCAGCGCCGTTCGTGTGCGGTCCAGCAACGGCGGCGCCTCGGCCTTCTCGGATGTCTCGGCCAGGGCGCAGGTCGCGGCCAGATCTTCGGCCCCGATGCCCGCCGCCGCGCCGCGCAGCGTGTGCACCGCGTCGCGCCAGCCCTCTTCGCGCACGTCCAGCAGGGGCGACCAGAGGGCGGCCTGCTGAGCGAACAGGCCCAGGATCTCCTCGGTCACGCCGTCGTCGCCGCCGGTCATCCGCTCCAGCACGGCGAAGTCGACGGCGCCGGACAGATCGCGCCGGGCCATCAGGCGGGCGTCTCCTCACCCTTGGCCAGCCGCGTATTGCCCCGCGCGAACAGCAGATAGAGCACCAGGCCGATCCCGTTCCAGATGAAGAAATTGGTCTGGGTCGCCGCCGGCAGGCTGATGAAAAGATAGAGGCAGCCCAGGATCGCCCCCGCGCCGACCACCGGCCACAACGGCGCCTTGAAGCGACGTTCGCGGTTCGGCTGTTGAACCCGCAGCACGATCAGGGCCGCGCCCACGGCGATGAAGGCCGCCAGCGTCCCGGCGTTGGCCAGGGCCGCCAGTTCGCCCAGGCTGAACAGGCCCGCGATCGCGGCCATCAGCACCGCCGTCACGCCGGTCATCAGCACCGGCGACCCTCGCTTGGCGCTGACCTTGGCCAGGCCGCGCGGCAGCATCCCGTCCCGCGCCATGACGAAGAAGATGCGGCTCTGGCCGTACATGAAGGCCAACAGCACCGTCGGCAGGGCCACGATGGCCGCCCCCGCGATCAGGGTGGCGGCGGTGTCGCTGCCCAGGGTGCGGGCGATGTGGGCCAACGGCTCGTCCGAACCGGCGAACTCGCCGAACGGCATGGACCCGACGGCGGCGGCGGCCACGACCATGTAGATGATGATGCAGACCACCATCGAACCGACGATGCCGATGGTCAGATCGCGGCCGGGGTTCTTGGTCTCCTCGGCGGCGGTCGAAACGGCGTCGAAGCCGTAGAAGGCGAAGAAGATGATGGCGGCGGCGGCCATGACCCCGACCTCCACCCCGTTCGCGTCCAACGACTTGGCGAAGCCGAACGGCATGAAGGGTTCAAGGTTGGCGGGATCGAAATGCGGGGCCGCGATGGCCACGAAGGCGCCCAGGGCGATCACCTTGATCACCACCAGCACGGCGTTGACCGTGGCGCTCTCGCGCGTGCCCAGCATCAGCATTCCCGCCACCGCGGCCACAATGCCCACGGCCGGCAGATTGATCAGGCCCGGCGTGGCCGTGCCGAACGGCCCACTGGTCAGATAGGCGGGCAAGCCCCACCCCATGCTTTCCAGAAAACCGTTGAAATAGCCGGACCAGCCCACGGCCACGGCCGAGACGACCAGCGAATATTCCAGGATCAGGCTCCAGCCGATCACCCAGGCCAAAAGCTCGCCCAGAGCGGCGTAGGAATAGGTATAGGCAGACCCCGCCGCGGGGATCATCGTCGCCAGCTCGGCATAGGCCAGGGCCGCGAAGACGCAGACCAGGCCCGCGATCAGAAAGGCCAGCATCACCGCCGGACCCGCCTTGGCCGCCCCGACCCCGATCAGGGTGTAGATGCCGGTGCCGACGATGGCCCCGACGCCCAGAGCGATCAGATGCGGCCAGCTCATGGTCGGCTTCAGCCGGGCATGGCCCTCGATGTCGGTGATGGCCTCGATCGAGCGCCGCCGGTTCCAGAACGCCATGCTTCCCCCTCGCCGCCGTTCATCGGCGGGCCGATTCCCGAAGTGAACCATATCCCCTGCGCCTGGACGGCGAAATCCCGCTTGCACCGCCCCCCGATCCCTCCTATGTGCAGCGCCCTTCGGCACGGTGCTTGCACGTATCGAAGCGAGACGATCGGTTCGGGTGATTAGCTCAGTTGGTAGAGCAGCTGACTCTTAATCAGCGGGTCGTAGGTTCGAACCCTACATCACCCACCATCGTCCTCCTTTAAGATTGAAGACCCGGCGTCTGGCGCCCGGTTTTCCGCCCTGCGGTCACAATAGGCCGATGATCCTGGTCGGCTGTCGTTCTCTTTGTGTCGGAACCGACCGCGCCGACTGACGGCGATGGCGGCGGCCGGGTCGCGACTGGCGGCGCAAGCCTCGGTCCCAGGGCTGACGCGCACGGGCGCGACCGCTCCCACAGCCTTCCAATGTCGTCCGTCATCGCAACCGGTCTCTGGCCCCCTGCCTCATACGCATCGACTTGGCCCGCCCCCTCATGAGGGGGCGGGCCGCCCCCTGCGTAGACCACAGAGGGCGACCAGGTGAGCGGGGTCGTTGACGGGGGATCGATGTGAACGACAGGTCAGGCCCTATCCGACATCCCTTCCCGGACGTGCTCGATCCGCTCACCAGCGTAAGGTTCTTCTTGGCGCTTGGCGTCGTGCTTTTCCATTTCCAGCTTTACTGGACCTTGCCGGCGGGAAGCGCGGGCCTGCTGAACCGCGCCCGGCTTGGCGTGGATGTGTTTTTCATCCTGTCGGGCTTCATCCTCACTCATGTCTATCTGCAAGGGAACCAGGCGCCCGACTACAGGCGTTTCCTGGCGGCGCGGTTCGCACGGATATATCCCGCCCACCTGTTCATTCTGCTGTCCATGCTGGCGCTGGTCCTGATCGCGCCGGTCTTCGGCGTCGGACTGGAGCCTGGCCGTTTCAATCCCACCGACTTCGTGGCCACCCTGCTGTTGGTTCAGGCCTGGTTCCCGCGCGAAAGCTTGGCCTTGTGGAATGGACCGGCATGGTCGTTGTCAGCGGAGTGGTTCGCCTATCTGGCGTTTCCCGCCTACGCCGTCCTCGCGCTTCGCCTGCGGTCCCGACCGTGGGTTCTGATCGCTCTCGCCGTATTGCTGTTCGCCGCGTTCGACGCTTTTTACCGTATGCAGTACGGGCGAGTTCTGCCCAGGGCCGAGGACAGTCTGGGCATTCTGCGCATCGTTCCCGAATTCCTCTACGGCATAGGTCTCTACTACCTCGGTCAACGCTGGACGCTCTCGCCGCGCATGGCCGTCCTATGCGCCGTGGCGGCCACGGTCGTGCTGCTGGCCTTGATGCAGATCGGCGCCGACGACCGCATCATCGTGGCGGCGTCCGGTCCCTTCATCCTTTCGCTCGCCTTGTTGGCCAAGGCGCGCGTGCACAGCGTCCTGTCGCACCCGGTCGCCCTGTTCGCGGGCGAAGCATCGTACGCGCTATATCTCGTCCACATCCCTATTCTGATGGTGTGGCGCAACGCGATTCAGGCGGTTTTCGGCCAGAGCGCGGACTACCGGATGAGCATGATCGAGCTGGCGGCCATGCTGGCGTTGACCCTCGCCGCCGCCGCCTTCATCCATGTCTTCGTCGAGCGACAGGGCCGAAAATGGCTTCGAGAACGGCTGGCGCCGCCCTCCGTCGATCCCGTCGAAGCCAGACGAACCGTTCACAGCGACCAGGGAGAACCCTTTTGAACCCCGCCAAACTTGATCGCCGCCTGTTCCTGGGCGTTGTAATGTCCGTCGGCGTGGCCGGAACCGCCTGCGCCCAGACGCCGCGGCCCAGAAGTCTGGCGGTCTTCAAGACGCCGACCTGCGCCTGCTGCGACGCCTGGATGACGCATATGCGCGCGGCGGGTTTCAGCACCGCCGTGACGATCCTTCCAGACCTTCAGTCCGTCCGGCGCAGACATGGGCTGCCCGACGGGTTGGCGGCCTGTCACACAGCGGTGATCGACGGCTATGTGGTCGAGGGCCATGTCCCCGCCGCCGACGTCGTTCGTATGCTGGCCGAACGGCCCGACGCGGTCGGTCTCGCCGTTCCCGCCATGCCGCTGGGTTCGCCCGGCATGGAGACGCCGCAAGGCCACAAGGACCCCTATGACACGCTGCTGGTGCTCCGCACTGGCGCAACCCGTGTGTTCGCGCGCCACAACCAACCGACCTGACCTGGCTAGCGCCAATCCTCTCGACCCCCTCACAGACCGGAGACCGTCATGTTCCGCACATCCCCCGCCCTCGCCCCTTCGCTCGCCCTGTCACTGATCGTGCTTTCGGCGACGCCGGCCTTCGCCCAGGATCACGCCCACGAGCACGCACAGACCGCCGGATCGGTCGCCGCCGAAGCCGCAGCGGCGGCGATGTCCGTAGACGCCTTCCACGCCGCGCTGAAGGGCGGCGATACGGCCGCCGCCCTGGCCTTGTTGGCGCCTGACGTGATGATCTTCGAAGAGGGCGGCGCCGAACGCTCACGCGACGAATACGCATCCCATCACCTCGTCTCGGACGCCGCCTTCTCCGCCGCATCGGAGACGACCGTGACGAGGCGGTCGGGTTGGGCCGACGGCGACATCGCCTGGATCACCAGCGAAGGCCGCACAACGGGCCAGTTCAACGGCCGCGCCGTGGACCGACTGACAACCGAAACCATGGTGCTGAAGCGTGACGCCGACGGCTGGCGCATCCGCCACATCCACTGGTCGTCGCGCACGCCCAGATAGGCGTTCCGCTCAGATCACATGGCCGACGGCGGCGCGAGCGTGCCCATCACCGCCACGACGGCCAGCAGCACGGCTCCGACCAGCGTCTCCACGATCACGCTGCGTCGGAGTATGCTGACGGCGCGTCGAGGATCTTCTCCGCTCGCCAGAACCGAACCCAACATCGGCGTCAAGCGAAAGCGGTTTGCCGCCGCCATCGCGAGCATCAGCACGAACAGGACGAGTTTCACGATCAGCAGCCGACCGTAGAGGCTGGCTCCGAGGTCGGCCACGTGCGCGGGACCGACCAGGAACCAACTGTTCACCAGACCCGTCAGCACCAACAGAGCGACGGCCAGGGTGCCCAGGCCGGAAAACCCGTGCAGCGCGCCGTGTATCGCCAGATCGTCCGAACGGGTCCGGCGGACCAGCAGGACCGTCAGGACCGCCAAGGCCCCCAGCCACAAGGCGGCGGCGACCGTGTGAATGATATCCGCCGTGAGATGATAAGGCGCACCCGGGCCTTCGGTGGCCGCGCCGTGACCCGTCCAGGCGAAACTGGCGGCTATGACCAGGCCCGCCGCGACCGACACTCCCCAAGACAGGCGCCCCGCTTTCAGGGCGGCGACCGCGACAAATGCGATGAGGGCGATGATCGCCCGAACGGCCATGGCCATGCCCAAGGTCGTGCCGTTGACCATGAAGCGCAGCGTCGAAGGTTTGAGCGCTTCGCTCAGTGAACCGGCCATGACGGCGGTCTGGACCACAAGAGCCGCCAGCGCGCCCAGCGCCACGACCGCCGTCACGACGATCAACAAAGAACGCGACCAGCCGAGGGTCAGGCCTTGCGCGCCCTTGACGCTGTAGAGCAGGAACAGGGGCGCGCCCAGAAGCACCGCGGCTCCGACATACTGGAGCCAGCGAAGCGCGATGATCGCGACTTCAAGCACGGATCAACGCACCGTGAAGGTGTAGGAACCCGTCATGCGGTGACCATCGTTCGACGCGATGCGCCAATCGATACGGTAAGCACCGGCGGCGAGCGGCTGAGCAAGGGTTCCGGTCATGGTCTTGCCGTCCTCGGCCACCGCGACACGGATCTCCACCTTGTCGCCGCCCGCGTTGACGACATCGAAGCTGGAGAAGGCCGGCACGCTGCGTTCGCTGAAGGTCAAACTGATCGACCGCATCGGCGCCACGGTGGAGTTGGCGGCGGGCGTCGCACTGACCAGGCGGGCGTGTGCGGCGACGGGACCGGCCGCCAGCACTACCGTCGCGGCAGCCAGGAAGGGCGCGAAATTGAAGCTACGCATTCTCAGTCTCCAGTACGTTGAACCGTTGTCGGCCTACTGATTCTATACGCGTCGGCTCGACGCCTCCCTCGCGCCGATTGATCGCGGTCGGGGTCACGCTGCATCGGCGCGCACGGTCGGCCTATCGGCAGGCCGAAGACCCAGGCCGACCTTCGTCCTCTTGCTTCAGAACCAGGCGCGCAGGCCGACGACGAGGCGCGTATCCTCCGCGCTGCGGCCCAAGGCTTTCAGATAGTCGGCGGTGTTCCCCAGGCTCCGCGTCCACTCGACGCCGACATAGGGGGCGAACTCCTTGCGGATTTCGTAGCGCAGACGGGCGCCGAACTGCACCGAGGAGACGCCGGAACCGATCGCCAGCTCGGGAATGTCTTCGGCCGACAGATTGATCTCCGCGCGCGGCTGAAGGATCCAGCGGTTCGTGATCCGCTGGTCGTATTCCGCCTCGGCCCGAGCCGTCAGTTCGCCCTTGGTGGACAGGAACAGGGCGCCGTCCACCTCGAACCAATAGGGCGCCAGCCCCTGGAGGCCGAGCACCAGATCCGTGCGGTCGCCCTCGGGCCGATAGGTTTGCCGGACACCGGCCTGAACATCGAAGAAGGGCGTGATCGCACGGCTGTACAGGGCCTGGAGTTCGACCTCCTCGACCTCGCCGTCGAACGCGCCCTCGCCTTCCGACTTCCACCAGAAGCGGTTGATGTCGCCGCCCATCCAGCCCTGGGCGTCCCAGGCGTAGGTTGTTTCACCATCGACGGAGCCGACCTCCACCTGATCCAGGATCACGGCCTTCGTCCGCACATCTCCGTTTTCGATGCGCAACTGTTCACGCGCGGCGGTCATTTCGGCGGGGTCGAAATACAGGTCGGCCGCGTGCGCGGGTCCTTGCGTCGCGGCGGCGGGCGGCGGCGTTTGCGGCGGACGCCCCGGATCGTCGGCGCTGGTCGGAACATTGGGCGGCATCACCATGCCCGACATATCGTGGCCCGCGTGGGGATCGGCGGCTGGCGGCGTCTGGCCCATGCTCGACATATTGTGACCGGCGTGGGGATCGGCCTGCCCCGTCGCCGGAGCCTGCCCCGCAGCCATGCCCGGCATAGGGTGACCCGCGTGCGGATCGGCGGCTGGCGGCGTCTGGCCCATGCCCGACATATCGTGACCGGCGTGCGGATCGGCCGCTGGCGGCGTCTGACCCATGCTCGACATATCGTGACCGGCGTGCGGACCGGCCGCTGGCGGCGTCTGGCCCATGCCCGACATACCGTGGCCCGCATGGGGATCGGCCTGCGTCGCCGCCGGGGCCTGCCCTGCGGCCATGCCCGGCATGGGGTGACCGGCGTGCGGACCGGCCGCTGGCGGCGTCTGACCCATGCTCGACATATCGTGACCGGCGTGAGGATCGGCCGCTGGCGGCGTCTGGCCCATGCCCGACATACCGTGACCGGCGTGCGGACCGGCGGCTGGCGGCGTCTGGCCCATGCCCGACATATCGTGACCGGCGTGCGGATCGGCGGCTGGCGGCGTCTGGCCCATGCCCGACATACCGTGGCCCGCGTGGGGGTCGGCCGGGGTCTGGATGCGTTCAGGCACGAACCCGACTGGGCACGTCGGAGCGCCAGGCGCGCC
>JAFLCT010000070.1 GCA_017302335.1 Caulobacterales bacterium
ACGCCGTCGCGCGCCGAACCCGCGGGAACCCTGGCTCCGCCCGCGGCCGATCCCTTCGCCCGGCCCAGCGCCAACCGCGACGGGCGCTACGTCGCCCCGCGCCTGGACCTGGTCTCCGCGCCGCGCATTCCCGACAGCGACATCGAATGCCTGACCCAGGCCGTCTATTACGAAGCCCGCAACGAGAGCGAGGAGGGCCAGGCGGCGGTGGCCCAGGTGGTCATGAACCGCTCGCGCCACGGGGCCTATCCCAAGTCGATCTGCGCCGTGGTCTATCAGCGCAACAGCCGCACCTGCCAGTTCACCTTCACCTGCGACGGCTCGATCGGTCGGGGGCGGGTCAATCTGACCGCCTGGCGCCGCGCCGAACGCATCGCGCGCGAGGTTCATGACGGCCGCTCTTCGATCCAACTGCCGAAAAGCTCGGTCAACTATCATGCGAACTATGTCCGCCCCGCCTGGGGTCGACGGCTGGAGCGGGTGCGTCAGATCGGGGCGCACATCTTCTATGGCGCGCCCCTGAACGGTTCGAACCCCGGCGCGAATGAGGCGGCTTCGCCCGCGCGGCCCGGCAACGGCCTGATCTGGGTGCGCAACGACGCGCTGGATCGCGCCTATGCCCTCGTCAGCGGCCAGGCCGCCCAAACCGCGTCGGCGCCGACCGCCGAAGGCGGCGCCTGATCTCTCGCGCGATCCCGACATGAGCCTGGGCGTGACCCTGATCCGCGCGCGGCGTTTCGCCGACGGGCGGGGCTGGTTCGAGGAAAGCTTCTCGGCCGCCCGTCTGGCCGCCCTGGGGCTGGACCACGACTTCATTCAGGACAATCTGTCCCTGTCTCTGTCGCCTGGCACGGTGCGCGGTCTGCATTTCCAGCGCCCGCCGCACGCCCAGGCCAAGCTGGTGCGCTGCGTCACCGGCGCCGTTGACGACGTGGTTGTGGATCTGCGCGACGGATCGCCGACCTTCGGCCAGGCCCTGGTGATCCGCCTCGACGCCGAGGCGGGCGATCAGCTTTATGTTCCCGTCGGTTTCGCCCACGGCTTCATCACCCTGACCGCTGATGCGCGCGTCGCCTACAAGGTCTCCGCCCCCTATGCGCCCCAGGCCGAGGACGGCCTGGCCTGGGACGACCCGGCCTTGGGTCTCGGCAAGCTTCAGGTCGCGGGGGCGATCCTGTCCGACCGCGACCGGGCCTGGTCCCCATTGGCCCAGATCGGCGCACCCTTCGCCTATGACGGACGGCCCATGGCGCTGGAGACGGCGTCGTGACCGGCCCGGTTCTGGTCACGGGGGCGGCGGGCTTCATCGGCTCGTCCCTGGTGCGGGTGCTGCTGGACGCCGGGCGTCCGGTGGTGGCGTTCGACAAGCTGACCTATGCGGGCCATCGCGCGTCCCTGGCGCCGTGCGAGGGTCGCCCCGGCTATGTCTTCGTCCAGGGCGACATCGCCGACGAGGCGGCGGTGGCCCGCGTCTTTGAGGCGCATCGTCCCTCGGCGGTGATGAACCTGGCGGCCGAAAGCCACGTCGACCGTTCCATCGACGCGCCCGCCGCCTTCATCGACACCAATGTGGTGGGGACCTTGGTCCTGCTCCAGGCCGCGCGCCGACATCTGGAGACGCTCGACGCATCGGCTCGCGCCGCCTTCCGTTTCCTGCACGTCTCGACCGACGAGGTGTTCGGCGCCCTGGGTCCCGACGGTCGTTTCAACGAGACCACGGCCTATGATCCCCGGTCGCCCTATGCGGCGTCCAAGGCGGCGTCGGACCATCTGGTCCGGGCCTGGGGCCATACCTTCGGCCTGCCGGTGCTGCTGACCAACTGCTCGAACAACTACGGCCCGCGTCAGCACCCCGAGAAGCTGATTCCCCTGACCATCTTGCGCGCGTTGGCGGGTCAGCCGCTGCCGATCTACGGCGACGGGTTGCAGGTGCGCGACTGGTTGCACGTCATGGACCACGCCCGCGCCCTGGTTCGGGTGCTGGAGCAGGGTCGGATCGGCCGCACCTATGCGGTGGGCGGCGAGGCCGAGCGCACCAATCTGGAGGTGGTTCAGACGATCTGCGCCGCGCTGGACGCCCTGTCGCCGCGCGCCGATGGGCGACCGCACGCGACGGCGCTGGAGCACGTCACGGATCGCCCGGGCCACGATCGTCGCTACGCCATCGACCCCGCGCGTATCCGCGATGAGCTGGGCTGGCGGCCCGAAACCGATTTCGAGACGGGCCTGGGCGAGACGGCGCGCTGGTATCTGGACCATGGCGACTGGTGGCGGCCCATCGTCGCGGACGGGGCGGCGACGCGCCGTCTGGGCCTGGGTTAGGTTTCGGCTTCCAGCTTCAGCTTGGGCGCCGGATCGGGCAGGCGTTCGACCGTGCAGTCCAGGAATTCCAGCACCCCCTGGAACAGGGGCTGGGTCACGCTGATCCGCAACATGGCGGGACCCGGGACCTCCCACAGTCGTTCCAGGGATACGGTATAGAAGCCCGCCTCCTCGACGACCTCGGCGACCGAAACCAGGTCGTTGGCGGCGTCATGGCCGACGCCCCAGAAGACGCCCCATTCGAATTTCAACGGCGCCTCGCGCCCCTCGGGGTTGATCGCCATGCGCACGGTCGCGCGCCAATGCCCCGGCGGCAGCCACAGATGCCCGCCATGCAGCAACATACGGGCGCGACCGGTCAGATCGATGCGCGACGGGCCGCCGTCGTCCTCTCCATTGGCGGGGAAGGCGAACTGCTCGGGTCCCCAGATCGACCTGGCCCCGACCCGCACCGGCAGGCCGTCGTACAGCGTCAACAACGGCGCCAGCGGTCCCGGCGCGTCGGCCGGGATCTCGCACCGCCTGGGCGAGACCAGCCCCAGTTTCGGCAGGCTCAAGGCCATGGCGGGCTGGCCCAGGACCGCCGCCCCGCGTTCGGCCAGCCAGGCGGCGCTGACCAGGCGGTGGCTGGCGTACAGCAACGACTGCCCGGCGGGGGGGTATTCGTGGAAAGTGGCGCTGTAGGCCGTCAGGGCCGCCGCCGAGGCGTCGCCCAGGATGACCCAGTCGCGCGGCTCCTGTTCCATGACCTTGGTGTCGGGGATGTGGTCGGCGATCAGGATGTCGGCCTCGTCGGCGCCCCAACGGCCGACGCTCAGCCCCTTGGCCGCCGCCGCCTCGCGGATACCGTCCTCCCACGGACCTTCGCGCAGCGACGGCGTGAACAGGATATTCAGCGGCCGCTCGCTCATGCCGCGCGCAGCCAGGTGTAGATATCGACGGCTTCGGCCACGTCTTCGAACAGCTTGGCCTTGCCGCTTTCGATGATCAGGGCGCGGTCGCAGTAGGACGAAATCAGATGGGTGTCGTGCGACGCCATGATGAAGGCGCGATCGCCGCGCGCCTGAAACAGCTCTTCCTGGCATTTCTGTTGGAAGCGGGCGTCGCCCACCGCCACCAGTTCGTCGATCAGATAGCAGTCGAACTCGATCGCCAGCGACAGACCGAAGGCCAGGCGCGCCCGCATACCCGACGAATAGTGCTTCACCGGCAGTTTCAGCGAGGCGCCCAGTTCGGCGAAGTCGTCGACCCGCTCAAGGGTGCTCTCATAGTCCTTCTGGTACAGGCGTGACAGGAAGCGGACATTGTCCAGACCCGACAGGCTGCCCTGAAAGCCGCCGCCGAAACCGATCGGCCAGGACGACGACATGGCCCAGCGGATGCGGCCCTCCGACACCGGCAGCACGCCGCCCAGCATCTTGATGAAGGTCGACTTGCCCTGGCCGTTGCGGCCCAGGATGGCCAGTCGGCCCGAACGTTCCAGTTCCAGGTTCAGGGCCGAGAACAGGGGCTGGCTGCGACCGTGATAGGTCTTGCCCAGGTTCTCGACGCGCAGCCCGATATCGTCGGCCGCCGACTCCATCAGTCCTGCCTATGCTCGCGGATGCCCGCCCACACCAGCCAGCCCACGCCGTAGATCAGCAGGCAGGTGGCGAAGACCGTCAGCAACGCCAGCCAGCGGCGCGGCTCCAGCGCTTCGTCGGGCAGGCTCGGATCGACGATGCGGTCCAGGTACAGCTTCTGACGGCGCGCTTCCTGTTCGGCGGTGGTCAGGGCGGCGGTGGCGGCGGCCAACTGCTTGTCGGCGACCTCGCGGTTCAGGACCAGGTCCTCATAGGCGCCGATCTTGGGCGCCAAGGACCCTTGGGCGCCGGCCATGTTGGCGCGCTCGATGTTGATTTGACGCTGGAAGGCGGCGATGCGCGCGTCCAGCAGCGGCAGTTGCGGGCTGTTCGGCGCCTCTGACGCCAACTGCGCCCGTTCGGCGCGCAGGCGGGCGACCGTGGTCATCAGGTCGCCGATCATCTGCAAGCCTTCATTGGCCGTCCGCGCCGGGTCGATGATGCGTTCGCGATTACGGAAGGCCGTCAGTTGCTGTTGCGCCGAGGCCAGGCGCGTCTGCGCCTCATCGCGCGAGCGTTCGGCGTCGCGAACCGCATCGATGGCGGCGCGGGTGTTCATCTGGTTGATCAGTCGTTCGCCGCCGACGAGCAACTCATTGGCGACGGCCTGGGCGTCACGCGCGCGATAGGCTTCGACGCGCAGGGTCGAAATGCCGGTGGTGGCGTCGTAGCCGACGGTCACGAACCGCTGCATACCCTTATGCAGCCCCTCCGTGGTGCGGTTCTCGCCCAGTCGCGGATATTTCGAGAAGATGTCGGCCCCCGCCGGGCCGAAGATCGCCGGCAGGTTGAAACGCTGTTGCAGGTCGGTCACCGCGCTGCGCGACCGGATATATTCATGGACGGCGAAGGCGTCGGTCTGGGCGCCCGGAAGGCCCACGCCCTGCAAGGCGATGCCCAGGCCAGACGGCTGGCTCTGGTTGGGCGCCCGCACCAGGAACCGCGCCTCGGACACGTACAACGGGCTGGCGATCAGCAGAAAATAGATCGCCGCCAGCAAGGTCGGCAGACCGACGACGATCAGGAACGGCAACGGCAAACGTTGCATCCAGCCGGGTCGCGGCCGATCGAAAGTCAGGGCCTTGGGCAGGGGACCTAGATAGTTCAGCTTGGAATCGGTCATTTCGTTTCAGCCGACGGGGGCGATAGGGGGTGGTTCAAGGGATCACTCCACATCGACGCGATCCCGTGCGCCGTAGATTAGAGCCATGCCCAGAATGTTGAATACAGCGGCCCAGGCCAGGGCGTAAGGCGCGTCGTAATAGGTCGGCGTGAATTCGCCGAAGATGGAGGCTCGGATCATCTCCACCGGATGAGGGAAGGGCACCAGCAGATAGAGTTCGCGATAGGCGGGCGGCAGCCAGGCCACCATGAAGAACACCCCCGACACCGGGATCAGGATGTAGGACAGCACCGGAACCACCCGCTCCATCACCTCGAACCTCAGCGCCAGCCCAGCCAGGATCAAGGCGAACCCCATGGCCATCCAGGCCAAGATCGCCCACCCCGCATACAGCAGCAGCCAATCCTGGGGCAGGCCGACCTGTCTTAGGGCCAGAAGGGCGGCGTAGACGACGATGAAGGCTCCTGTGGCGCCCACGATCTCCAGCAGGTTACGCGCCAGGAACAGGTGCAAGACCGCGATCTGGCGGTGGTGCATCAACCCGATATTGGCTTGCAGGGCGCCCAGGCTCAGCGCGATCTGGTGCCGGAACAGAAGCAGGCACATATAGCCGCTCATGACGAACGGAGCCAGGCGAACGCCATGCTCATAGGCGGGTTTGGTCAGGCTCCACAACAGGATGACGCCGAGGCAGAACACCAGCGGTTCTCCGACCAGCCAGGCGAAACCCAGGCCCTGGCGTCCGAACCGGGTCGCCAGTTCGCGCATCATCAGGGCGCCGATGATGCGGGTCTGTTTGGAGAAAAAGTCGGCGCCGGATCGGATGGCGTTCATGAAAAAACCGACGCCCCAGCACGGCGAATGAGACTGGCGGTCGGGCCTGTCGGGCGTCGTTCGGCGACGCTCTCAGCCAGGACCGGCCGTCGGCGGCGACCATAGACGCACCCCTCGCAGTTGCAAGCGGTCAGGGCGCGCGGCCTCAGTCGAACAGGGCCTGGAAATCCGTCTGCGCCGTCTCGAAGTCGGGCGGTCGGCCGATGTCCAGCCAATATTCGTGGATCGGAAAGGCCCCCACCGTGCGTCGTTCGGCCGCCAGCCCCGCCAGCAGTTCGGGCATATCGTAGGGTCCCTCACGCGGGATGCGGTCCAGCACGCCGGGATCCAGGCAATAGATTCCGGCGTTGGCCAGCCAGCGGAAGGTCGGCTTCTCGCGCAGGGACACAAGGCGCGGCCCATCCGTTTCGGCCACACCATGCGGAGACTGGAACGAGTGTTCGCGCACGCACAGGGTCGCCTCGGCTCCCAGGTCCGAATGAAAGTCGATCAGGTCGCTGAAATTGACCCGGGTCAGGACGTCGCCGTTCATGACCAGCAGCGGTCCCTCGATCGGCTCGTCCAGCAGCGACAGGGCGCCCGCCGTGCCGCGCGGATGATCCTCGCGCAGGTAGCGGATCTCGGCGCCCATGGACGATCCGTCGCCGAAATGGTCCTCGATCACTTCGGCCAGATAGTTGACCGCCAGGCGGAAGCGGCCGAACCCCTGGGCCTGCAATCGTTCGATGATGGTTTCCAGAAGCGGACGGCCCGCCACCTTCAGCATCGGCTTGGGGCAGGTCTGGGTCAGGGGGGCCAGCCGCGCCCCGCGCCCTCCGGCCATGATGATCACCAGATTGTCGCGCGCCGAGGCCGTTATGACCGCGTCGGGATACAGGCCCACCACCCGTCCGCGCCCATCGACGACGGGCGCCAGCGACACCCCTCGTTCCTCCAGCCGCGCCAGGGCGGTCAGGTCCGACGATCCGGCCGTCAGGGCCACCGGGTCGGGGTTCATCACCTCGCGAACCGGCGCCTCCATCGGCAGCCGCCGCATCAGGCCCCGGCGAATGTCGCCGTCGGTCAAGGCGCCCAGCAGCCGTCGTTCGTCGTCGACCACCAGCAGCAGCTTCCGGCGCGCCGCGTCCATCCGGCCGATCGCCTCCAGGATCGGCGTCTCCGGCCCGATCAGATTGGCGCCGAGATCGCCTGGACGGGTCACACCGCATACTCCTCGGGGCGATACAGGTGCGGGTTCTCGCGGATGAAGTCGATCGTCCGTCTGAGGCCCTCTTCGACCGACACCTGAGGCGCCCAGCCCAGCAGGGCGCGGGCCTTCGTCGCATCGGCGATCAAGCGTTCGACCTCGCTGGCGGCGGGGCGCATCCGTTCGGGATCATGCTCGACCTCCACGGCGATCCCCGCCGCCTCGCCGATCATACGGGGCAGGTCGCCGACCTTGATCTCGCGCCCGCCGCCGAAATGGATGGTCTCGCCCTCGATCCCCGGAACCGTCGCCGCCCGCACAAAGGCGTCGGCCGTGTCGTCGACATAGACGAAGTCGCGCGTCGGCCGGGGGTCGCCCATCCTGACGACCCGCCCGGCCAGGGCCTGGACAGCCACCGCTGGGATCACCGCCCGCGCGCTCTGGCGCGGCCCGAAGGTGTTGAACGGCCGCAGGGTCGTCACCGGCGTGCCGAACGACCGGTGATAGCTTTCGGCCAGCTTGTCCCCGCCGATCTTGGACGCGGAATAGGGGGACTGGCCCACCAGCGGATGATCTTCGCTCATCGGTATGGTTTGGGCCGAGCCGTAGACCTCGCTGGTCGACGTGTGGACCAGCCGCCCGATCTCCAGCTCGCGCGCCGCCTGAAGCACGTTCAACGTGCCCAGGATGTTGGTCCGCACATAGCTTTCGGGCGCGAGGTAGGAATAGGGAATGGCGATCAGGGCGCCGAGATGCAGCACGATCTGGCAGCCCCTGACCGCGTCGAACACGCTGTCGCGGTCGGCCAGGTCGCCGCGCTTGACCTCGATGTCCTTGCGGATCGGCGACCGGTCCAGCCAGCCCGCCTCTCCGTCCGAGGTGTAGCGCACCAGGGCGCGAACCTCGGCGCCCGCCTCGACCAGACGCTCGCAAAGCCGACTGCCGATGAAGCCGCCCGCTCCGGTGACCAGCACCCGGCGACCCGTCAGTTCCACGCCCTTGCTTGCCATCCTCGGGCCGCCCCCTGATTCTCAGACGAATCGAGTCTATCAGTCACCGGGCGCGGAGGAACGGCCATGATCGACGGCGCACGGGCCTTGGGCCTGATCCCCGCCCGGGCCGGGTCCGAACGGCTGAGCGGTAAGAACACCCGGCCGTTCGCGGGTCGTCCCCTGATCGACTGGACCCTGGACGCCGCCTTGGGCAGCGGCCTGCTCGACGCCGTCGCCGTGACCACCGACGATCCCGCCGCCGCCTTGGCCGCCGCGCGTGGGGTGACGGTGATCGACCGCCCGGCCGAACTGGCGGGGCCGGACGCCTCGATCTACGACGCGATCGTCCACGCCCTGGGCGTGCTGGGCCGCGACTGGGACTATCTGGTCCTGTTGCAACCGACCTCGCCCCTGCGCACGGCGGCGGATGTCGACGGCGCCCTGACCCTGTGTCACGCCCGGTCCGCCCCCGCCGTGGTCGGCGTCTCGCCGCCGCTGAAGCCGCCCGCCTTCCATCGTCGCCTGTCTGCGGACGCGATCGGCCCGGCCGGAGATCTCGACGATCTGGTGGTGATCAATGGCGCGATCTATGTCGGCCGCCCGGATCGCCTGCTGACCGACCGTCGTTTCGATGTTCCCGGCGCCCTGGCCTGGTCCATGCCGGTCGAACGCGGCTGGGACATCGATACGGCGCCGGAGTTCGCGGCGGCCGAGACCCTTCTGGCGACCTAGCGGCGTCGCTCCAGCCAGGCGTCGACCGCCCATTGTCCCGGCCCTTGCGTGGCTAGGACCAGTCCGACCAGCACGCACATCATCGGCCCGAACAGTTCCCGCGTCACATCCTGGAAAACTCCCTGCGACGTCGCAATCAACGCCACGGCGACCAGGAAGTTGACCGCCAACAACAGTCCCGCCCAGCGCGTCAGCAGGCCGGGGATCAACAGCACGCCGATCAGGAACTGCACCCACACCGAAGTCGGCGCCGCCACGGCCGGAAAAGGGCAGTTGAGAGCCGTCAGAAAGCCCTCGAACTCGCGCATCCGCTCGACCGAGACGATATTGTCCCACACGCCCCAGATCAGGAAGCCGCCCAGGTAGAGCCGCAGGGCGGCCAGGGCGGCGTCCGCTCCCTTGCTCAGTTGGGCGTTGATGGCGCGCATCGCGGTCCTCCTACGTCGTGTCTCGCGATCTAAGCGCGGCTTCAGGCGTTGTGGAAAGGCTTGCGCGCCAGACCGACGAAATCCGTGGCCTCCAGCGCCGCCGCGATCCGTTCGGCCGCATGGCCGTCGCCGAAGGGAGGCGGAGCCTTCGCCGCCTCGGTCTGGAAGTCGGGACTTAGCGCCTGCTTCAGGGCCGCCGCTACCGCTCCAACCTCCAGCGGCGCGTCGATCACGCCCGGCGGACGCAGCCGACCCGCCTGCCGCTCGCCGACATTAACGCAAGGGACCCCCGCGATCGGCGCCTCGATCACCCCGCTGGAGGAGTTTCCGGCCGCCGCGTCGCAGGCCGTCAGCGCCGCCAGATACCGCCGCGCCCCCAGCGAGGTCCGCGCCGTGACCCAGTCCGCATTTTTCGCCGTCCAGGTTTCGATCCGCGCGCGGACGGCGTCCGACCCGGCGTCGGTATTGGGCAGGGTGATCAGCACCTTGCGTCCTTGGCGCCCGGTCTCCAGCCCCGCCAGAAAGGTCTCGATCTGGGCCTCGGTCGACATCGCGCCCAGCGTTTCAGGGTGAAAGGTCGCCAGAATGAAGCCCGGCGACAGGTCGACGCCCAGTTCGGTCTCGACCTCGGCGCGGGTCCGAGCGCCGAAAGCCTTCAAATTGTCCGCCGCCGTCGAGCCGACGGTGAAGACCCGTTCGGGCGCCTCGCCCATCTGGATCAGGCGCTGACGATAGGGTTCGGCCGCCGTGAAATGCAGGGCCGCCAGCTTGGAGACTGCGTGTCGGATGGAATCGTCCACCGCCCCGTGGGTCAGATGGCCGCCCTCCATATGCAGTATGGGCAAGGCGAGCGGGACCGCCGCCGCGGCCGCCGCCAGCAGTTCGGTCCGATCGCCCAGCATCAGCACGGCGTCCAATTCCAGCGCGGCGTAGGTCTCGGCGCAGCCCTTCAGGGTCGCGGCCATGTCGGCGGAGATGTCGACCGGTCGGTCCGAGCGCAGCGGGACTGGAATCCGGGCGGCGATCGTCACGCCCTCGGCCTCGATGTCGCGCACCGTCAGGCCGTGACGCTCCGACAGGTGGGCGCCCGAGACGATCACGACCGGCTCCAGCGTCCCGGAGGTCTCCAGCGCCGCGATCACGGGGCGCAACAGGCCGAACTCGGCACGGGTCGCGGTGAAGACGCCGATCCGCTTCATGACCGGATCGGCTCGTCGGCGGCGAAGTCGTGGGCTGCGGCCTGGCCCAGCAACGACCAGTACAGGCCCGGCTCTAGCCCCGCGCCCGCTCGCTTGGCCGTCAAGTTGTCGGGGCTGAAGACCTCTCCCGCCCGGATCGGCCGGGCGGCGACCAGCACGCGGCGGGCCACGACCATATTGGCGATCTCGGCGGGTTGGGGCTGTTTGATCGAAGACCCCAGGGCCTGGCTCACCCGCCACGCCCCGGCGACTAGGGCCGTCATCTCGTCCGGCTCCAGCGAGGCGCGGTGGTCCGGTCCCTCCATATCGCGCGACAGGGTCAGGTGTTTCTCGATCACCTGAGCGCCGCGTGCGACGGCGGCCAGGGCGATGTCGACGCCCAGGGTGTGGTCCGAATACCCGGGCCGCACGCCCAGGGCCGCATAGGCGTCCAGCACCCTCAGGTTCGCCTGATCGTGCGGGGCCGGGTACTGGGTCGTGCACTGCATGACCACCGTCTCGGCCAGCACGGGCGCGGCCTCGGGCGCGGCCAGGGCGGCGTCGAAGGCGTCCAGAGACGGCGTCTCGCCCGCGTCGGCCAGGCGGGCGAAGGCCAGGACGCCCAGCGCCCGTCGCGCCTCGTCCATCGTCGCCATGCCGGTCGACAGCAGAATCGGCCGCCCCAGTCGCGCCAGGTCCAGCAACAGGGGCAGGTTGGTCAGCTCGCCTGACCCGACCTTGATCCGCGCCATGCCCAGCTCCTCGACCAGGAAACGCGCCGAAGCCCGGTCGAAGGGGGTGGACAGGAAGGCGATTCCCGCATTCTCGGCCGCACGGGCGACGCGTCGCAGGGCCGGATAGGGCAGGACCAGGCTCTCCAGCATGGACTTCTGGCTGTCGCCCGCGCCCGATTCGGCCTGATAGACCGCCGTCGGCGCCGAGGCCGCCGTCAGGTCGTCTGGGTCAAAGGTCTGAAATTTCACGCAGTCTGCGCCACACTCGGCGGCGGCTTCGACCAGGGCCAGGGCCAGGTCTTCGCGACCGTTGTGGTTCACCCCGGCCTCGGCGACGATCTCACAGGCTGGGGGGGATTCGCTCATCGGGAGAAACTATCCGTGACCCGCGCGCGGCTCAACGGTCGCGCTTCGCCCCGATTCCGCCGCGATGCGGTCGAGGTTGTGTTTTTCTCGTGTAGCTTCAACGCCACGCTTCCAACTTATCGGCTTAATATGGCCGAGTTTGATGCTCGACCTCCCCCAGCAACACTGTTATGAACCCGGTAGGCGGCGAGACCGCCGCATAAATAATTATGGCTGCGGAGGGCTCATACCCATGCGAGTTAAAAGTTTGATCCTGGCTTCCAGCGCGGCGGCGGCTCTTGCCCTGTCGGCTGGCGCCGCTTCGGCTGAGCCGGATGGCTGGTACGGCGCGGTAGACGCCGGTTACCAGTTCATCGACGACGTCGAACTGGAATCCCAGACCACGGGTGTGGCCTGGAATTGGGAAGTCAACGATGGCTGGGCCGCCTTTGCGCGTCTGGGCTATCGCTTCAACCCGAATTGGCGCGTCGAACTGGAAGGCGGCTATCGCTCGGGCGATATCGGCCGTGTCCGTCGCGATTCGAACGTGACCCCGTCGGGCCTGTGCAACATCAACCCGGCGACCGGTCCCTGCTATTCGCCGGACGGCGACCTGGACTCGGTCACCCTGATGGCCAATGTCATCTATGACTTCGGTTGGGAGTCGTGGGGCATTCGTCCGTTCGTCGGCCTGGGCATGGGCGTGAACCGCGTCAACGGCGACGCCGTCGGCACCCTGCGCGGCGCCCGCACCACCGGCTTCGCCATCGACGACCACTCGACCAAGTTCGCCGCTCAGGCGATCGCTGGTCTGGCTTGGGCTGTCGGCGACCGCACCAACATCGACCTGACCTACCGCTATATGACGAGCGATGTCGAACTCGACACCTCGACCTCGGGCGGTCAAGGCACGCTGGATGGTGAGTACACCGGTCACACCGTGACCCTGGGCCTGCGCTATGCGTTCGGCGCCGAAGAGGCTCCTCCGCCTCCGCCGCCGCCGCCGCCCCCGCCGCCGCCTCCCCCGCCGCCGCCT
>JAFLCT010000071.1 GCA_017302335.1 Caulobacterales bacterium
CTGGCCCAGACGGCGCCCGCCCCCGCCCAGGCCGCGCCGGAAGCGGCCCCTGAAGCGCCCGCGCGTCAAGAGGCCATCCAGATCAACCGCATCGTGGTGCGCGGCGCCCAGCGCATCGATCAGACCACGGTCCTGTCCTATCTGCCGATCCAGCCGGGCGACACCGTCGACGCCGCCATGCTGGATGTCGCCGTGCGCGCCCTGTCGCGCACCGGCCTGTTCGCCGACGTGCAGATCGGCGTCCAGAACGGCGACCTGGTCGTTCAGATCGTCGAGAACCCGATCATCAATCAGGTGATCTTCGAAGGGAACAACGCGGTTCGCGAAGACAAGCTGCGCGAAGAGGTCACGATCCAGCCGCGCGGCGTCTACACCCGCGCCAAGATCCAGGAAGATGTCGGCGCCATCGTCGAACTGTACCGTCTGTCGGGCCGCATCTCGGCGACCGTGACGCCCAAGCTGGTCCAGTTGGAGCAGAACCGCGTCGATGTGGTGTTCGAGATCAACGAAGGTCCCGAGACGGGCATCGACGCCATCACCTTCCTGGGCAACCAGGCCTTCTCGGACTCCGAGCTGCGCGACGTGATGGTCACGAAACAGTCGGCCTGGTGGCGTCTGTTCACCAAGAACGACAACTACGACCCCAACCGGCTGGAATATGATCGCGAGCAGTTGCGGAAATTCTACACCAACCGCGGCTATTACGACTTCCGCATCATTTCGGCGGTCGCCGAGCTTCTGCCGGACGACAGCGCCTTCGGTCTGACGTTGACCGTGGATGAGGGCGACAAATACAACTTCGGCGAGATCAAGGTCGTCACCGAGAATGAACGGCTGAACGCCGACTTCCTGCAATCGCTGCTGCCGATCCGCACCGGCGACCTGTATGAGAGCGACAAGATCGAGAGCGCGGTCGACGCCCTGACCTTCGCGGCGGGTTCGGCGGGTTACGCCTTCGTCGACATCAACCCCACATATCGCGCCGATCCCGAGACCGACACGGTCAATGTGACCTTCAACGTCCGTGAAGGGCAGCGCGTCTATGTCGAGCGCATCAATGTGGTCGGCAACACCCGCACCATTGATCCGGTCATCCGCCGCGAACTGATGCTGACCGAAGGCGACGCCTTCAACCGCGCCCTGATGGAGCGGTCGCGCAACAACCTGCGCGGTCTGGGTTTCTTCAAGGACGTGAAGGTCGAGGAGGCGCGCGGTTCGGCGCCCGACCGTTCGATCGTCAACGTCACCGTGGAAGAGCAGCCGACCGGCGAATTGTCTTTGGGCGCCGGTTTCAGCTCGGTCGAGTCCTTCGTGATCAACGCCGGCGTCACCGAACGCAACTTCCGCGGCCGAGGTCAGAACGTGGTGCTGCGTGTCGAGTGGGGTTCGCTGCGTCAGCAGATCGACTTCCGCTTCACCGAGCCGCGCTTCCTGAACCGCGACATCCGGGCGGGTTACGACATCTTCCACTCGCGCTACGACTTCCAGCAAGAGTCGTCCTTCGACTACCGTTCGACGGGCGCGGGTTTGCGCCTGACCTTCCCGCTGAACGGCTACACCAGCCTGAGCACGCGCTATTTCATCAAAGACGACGAGATCATCGTGCCGTCGGGGTATTGCACGGGCCTGGCCGTCGGCTCGCGCGCGCTGTGTGAACAGATCGGCTCCTCGCTGAACTCGTCGGCCGGTTACACCCTGTATGTGAACCGCACCAACGATCCGGTTCGCCCGACGCGCGGCTGGACGGGAACGTTGCGCCAGGACTTCGCCGGCATCGGCGGGGATGTGAATTACCTGAAGACCGAGGTTGAAGGCGGCTGGTATTACGGCCTGACGCCGAGCTGGGTCGTCAGCCTGCAAGGGTCGGCGGGTTATGTCTCGGGCTGGGCCGGGGACGCCGTGCGGATCAACGACCGCTTCTTCAAGGGCGGCAACAGCTTCCGCGGCTTCGAGAACGCGGGCATGGGTCCGCGTGATCTGCGCACCAATGACGCCCTGGGCGGCAATTTCTACGCCATCGGCACCATCGAGCTGACCTTGCCGAACGGTCTGCCCGAGGAATACGGCATCAAGACCTCTCTGTTCGCCGATGTGGGCACCCTGGGCGTTCTGGACGACCGTTATCGTCTGAATTCGTCAGGTCTCATCGACACCCAGATCGTCGACAATCTGGGCCTGCGGGCCTCGGCCGGTCTCAGCGTTCACTGGAAGTCGCCGATGGGTCCGATCCGTTTCGACATCAGCCAGATCCTGTCGCGGGAAGACTACGACCGGACAGAGACCTTCCGGTTCTCGACCTCGACCCAGTTCTAACAACCGGCCCGAAAGGCCAAAGGCAAGACTATGAAACTTCTCGCTATCGGCGCCGCCGCCCTTGCGGCCTTCACCGCCACCGCCGCCTCGGCCCAGACCGCCGGTCCGCAAAACCCCGGCCCGGTGATCCCCGGCGTCTGCGTCTATTTCAACCAGCGCCTGCTGGCCCAGTCGACCGCCGGTCAGGCCGTCCAGGCCCGTATGGAACAGCTCGCGAATGAAGTGCGCGGCGAACTGCAACCCTACGCCACCGCCATCCAGACCGAGATGACCGCCCTACAACAGGGCCAGGCCACCATCCCGGCCGATCAGATGCAGCAGCGCCGCCAGGCCTTGCAACAGCGCCTGCAAGAGGCCCAGCAGTTGGAACAGACCCGTGACGCCGAGCTGCGTTACACCCTGAGCCAGCAGCGTCAGGCCATCGCCACGGCCGTCGATCCGCTCCTGGTCCAGATCTATCAGGAGCGCGGTTGCGGCCTGCTGTTGGACCGTGAGAGCGTGTTCCTGATGAATCCGGCCATGGACATCACCGATCTGGCTATCCAGCGTCTGAACACGGCCCTGCCGACCCTGAGCTTCAACCGCATGGCGGTTCCGGCCCAACAGCCGCAACAATAAGCCGGAGCGGGCCGAGGATGCCGGACGCCCGCTTTTTTCAAGCGCTGCCGCCCCGCAGCGTGGCCGAGATCGCCGATCATGTCGGCGGTCGGGTCGAGCGGGGCGGAGACCGCATGATCGCCTTTGTCGCGCCCCTGTCCGATGCGGACGGGGGCGCGATCGCGTTTCTGGCCGACCGCAAACTGGCCGCCGCCCTGAGCGAGACGCGGGCCGGTTGCGTGATTGTTTCATCGGCTTTCGTGGAGACCGCGCCTGCGGACGCGGCGGTCATCGTGTCCGACGAGCCTCAGGCCGATTGGGCTCGAGCCTCATTGCTGCTGCACCGCCCCCTGGCGCTGGATGTGGCGGCGGATCGGTCCGACGTCTGTGAAGACGACACCGTCGTGCTGGAACCCGGCGTCGTGCTGGCGCGGGGCGTGCGGATCGGCCGGGGCAGCCGGATCGGCGCCAATACGGTGATCGGTCCCGGTGTCCAGATCGGCCGTGACTGCCGGATCGGCGCCAACGCCAGCATTGGTTTCGCCCTGATCGGGGACCGCGTCCAAATCTATTCCGGCGCCCGGATCGGCGAGGCCGGTTTCGGTGCGGCCTGGTCGAAGACGGGACCGATCGACATTCCCCAACTGGGCCGCGTCATCATCCAGGACGGCGTCACGGTCGGCGCCAACACCTGTATCGACCGGGGCGCCTACGCCGACACCGTGATCGGCGAAAACTCCAAGATCGATAATCTGGTCATGATCGGCCACAACTGCGTCCTGGGCCGCAACGTGCTGATGGCCGCGCACAGCGGGATATCGGGTACGGTCATTGTCGGCGACAACGTCATGTTCGGCGGCCAGGCGGGCGTCGGCGATCACATCACCATCGGCAAGGGCGCGCGCATCGCCGCCGGGGCCGGGGTGCTGGCCGACGTGCCGGCGGGCGAGACCTGGTCCGGCTATCCGGCCAAGCCGATCCGACAGTCCTTGCGCGAAGCGATCTGGCTGGCCAAACAGGCGGCGGGAAAGACTCGCGGCAAGGACCGGGACGATGGGTGAGAACGACGCCAGGATCGACTATGCCGAGGTGATGCGGCGTCTGCCGCACCGGTATCCCTTCCTGCTGGTCGATCGGGCCGAGGATTTCGTGGCGGGAACCTCGATCACGGGCGTCAAGAACGTCACCCACAACGAACCCTTCTTCCCCGGTCATTTTCCGATCGACCCGGTCATGCCCGGCGTCTTGATCGTCGAGGCCATGGCCCAGACCGGCGCCCTGCTGATGTCCAAGACCCTGAATGTCGAGGTCGAAGGCAAGGTCATCATGTTCATGTCCATCGACGGCGTGCGTTTCCGCAAGCCCGCGCGGCCGGGCGATCAGTTGCGGATGCGGGTGATGGTCACCAAACAGCGCGGCGACGTTTTCAAATTTCGCGGCGAGACCTTCATCGACGACAAGCTGGCGGCCGAGGCCGACTTCGCCGCCATGGTGGTGACGGTCGAGCAGCCGACGTCATGAGCCGCATCCACCCCACCGCCGTCGTCGACGGCTCGGCCCGTCTGGCCGAAGACGTGGAGATCGGTCCCTGGTGCATCGTCGGGCCGAACGTCGAACTGCGACCGGGCGTGCGTCTGGTCAGCCATGCGGTCGTCCAGCAGGACACGACGGTCGGCGACCGCACGACCATCCACCCCTTCGCCGTCATCGGCGGCGACCCCCAGCACAACGGCTACAAGGGCGAACCGGTGCGGCTGGAGATCGGCTCGGACAACGTCATCCGCGAACATTGCAGCTTCAATCGCGGCACGCCCCAGGGGACGGGCGTCACACGTGTCGGCTCGAACGGCCTGTTCATGACCGGCGCCCACATCGGCCACGACTGCGTCGTCGGCGACAATGTGGTGATGGCCAACAACGCCACCCTGGGCGGCCATGCCCAGATCGGCGACCGGGTCTTCCTGGGCGGTCTGTGCGCCGTGCATCAGAACGGACGGGTGGGGCAGGGCGCCATCGTCGGCGGCCTGGCGGCGGTGACGCGCGACGTCATCCCCTATGGCTCGGCCTGGGGCAATCACGCGCGGCTGCATGGGCTGAATCTGGTCGGTCTGAAGCGCAAAGGATACGGCAAGGATCAGGTGCGTCGCCTGTTGGCCGCCTTCCGGGATCTGTTCGAGGGCGAGGGCGTCTTCTCCGAGCGCCTGGACCGGGTCGAGGCGACCTATGCCGACCTGCCCGAGATCATGGAGATCACCGCCTTCATCCGCGCAGACGGCAAGCGGCCTCTATGCCTGCCGGGCGAATGACCAAGCTGGGCCTGATCGCGGGCGGCGGCGACCTGCCGCTGGCCATTGCACGGCGCTGCGAGGCCGAGGGCCGACCCTTCCATGTGATCCGCCTGGCCGGATTCGCCGATCCGCATCTGGAACGTTGGCCGGGCGCCGAATTCGGCATGGCCGAGATCGGCGGCGTCCTGAAGTCGCTGAAGGCTGCGGGATGCGGCTCGATCTGTTTGGCGGGCAATGTTTCAAGGCCGGATTTCAAGACCTTGAGGCCCGATCTTAAGGGCGCATCCGTGCTTCCTGGCATTGTCGCGGCCGCGACCAAGGGGGATGACGCCCTGTTGCGCAAGATCCTGTCGGTGTTCGAGGCCGAGGGATTCGCCGTCGAGGGGGCCGACGACATCCTGGGCGGCGAGACCCTGCCGTCCGGCGCCCTGGGCCAGGTCCAGCCGACGCTGGAACAGATGCATGACCTTATGAAGTCCCTCCATGTCGCTAGAAAGGCAGGCGAACTGGATATCGGACAGGGGGCCGTGGTCGTCGACGGTCTGGTCCTGGCGGTCGAGGCGCAAGAGGGTACGGACGCCATGTTGATGCGCGTCGCGGGCCTGCCTGCCGATCTGCGCGGCGGGCCGGGCGCGCCCAAGGGCGCACTGGGCAAGGCGCCCAAGCCGATCCAGGACCTGAGGGTGGATATGCCGGTGATCGGCGCGCGCACGATCGAACTGGCGGCGGCGGCTGGACTGGCGGGCGTCGGCGGGGTCGCGGGCAAGCTGATCCTGATCGACCGTACGGCGATCATCGAGGCGGCGGATCGGCTGGGCCTGTTCGTCTGGGGTGAAGCCGGATGAGCGCCCCGTTGAAGATCATGTTGGTGGCGGCCGAGGCGTCCGGCGACGACCTGGGCGCCGGTCTGGCTCGCGCTTTGAAGGCGCGCCTGGGCGACGGGGTGACCTTCGTCGGGGTCGGCGGTCCCAAGATGGCCGCCGTGGGCGTCGTCAGCCCCTTCGACATCGCCGAACTGTCGATCCTGGGCTGGCTGGAGGGTTTGCGCGCCTATGGCCGGGTCAAGGCGCGGGTGGCCGAGACGGCGGCGCTGGCGGTCCGCGAACGGCCGGACGCCGTGGTTCTGATCGACAGTTGGGGCTTCACTATCCGCGTGGCCAAGGCGATCCGCGCGGCCCTGCCGCAGACGCCGTTGATCAAATACGTCGGGCCTCAGGTCTGGGCCTCACGGCCGGGTCGGGCCAAGACCCTGGCGAACGCCGTCGATCACTTGTTGGCGCTCTACAGTTTCGACGCGCCCTGGTTCGAGCGCGAGGGCCTGGCGACGACCGTCGTGGGATCTCAGGCTCTCTATGTCGATATGTCCAAGGCCGATCCGGCGGCCTTTCGACGCGACCTGGGCCTGACGCCGGATCAACCGCTGCTGCTGGTGTTGCCGGGCAGCCGACCCAGCGAGATCCGGCTGATGACGCCCGTCTATGAACAGGCGATCCGGCGCTTGAAGGCCGAGCGACCGGATCTGGCCGTGGCCGTGGTCGCGGCGGGCACGGTGGCCGACGATGTGGCGCATCGGGTCGCCGCCTGGCCGTTCCGCGCCCATCTGGTCGGCGAGGATCGCAAATACGACGCCATGAAGGCCGCCACCGTCGCCCTGGCGACCAGCGGCACGGTCTCGACCGAACTGGCCCTGGCCGGCGCGCCCATGGTCATCGCCTATCGGTTCCAGCCGCTCAGCTATGCGATCATGCGGCCCTTCTTCACGGGCAAGTATGCGACCCTGTTCAACCACGCGGCGGACGAGGAGATTGCGCCCGAGCTGATCCAGGATGACGCCACCCCGGAAAAGACGGCCCAGGCCGTGGCGCGGTTGCTGGACGATCCGGCCTTGCGCGCCGGTCAGGCGGCGCGGCAGACGGCGGCCCTGGATCGCATGGGGCGAGGCGCGCGCGATCCTTCGGATATCGCGGCCGAGGCGGTGCTGAAGGTGATCAGCGCCAGGTCAGGGTCCTGAGCCGCCCCAGGTTGCGCCGGGCCACGATCATGGCGCCGACCAGACAGGCGCTGAACAACAAGCCCTCCAGGGCGCCGGTGAAGGCCTGGGCGATCGGGCCGAAACCGGTCTCGCCGAACAGGGCGCCGATCGGGCTTAGCCGCAAGCGCGACGCCGGGAACTGATCGGCCAGAAGCTCCAGACTGCCGCCCATCATCCGCCCGCCCGCCAAGGGAATGATCAGGCCCGCCGCCGCGCCGCACAGGGCCGCGACCGCGACGCCGTAACGCAACGACCCTCGACCCGTGCGGCGCACCGTCAGCCAGGCGGCCAGGCCCACGGCGCCGCCCAATATGGCCCCTTCCGGCGCGCCGGTGATGTCGCCCGGCGACTGGCCGAGCAGCAGGTTGAAGGCGTCGACGCCCAGGGCGCGCACGATCCCGCCCACCATCATGCCGCCCACCGCCCCGCCGACGATGCTCCACGGCCCGATGCGTCGGGACAGGATTCCGGCGACGGCTATGCCCATGGCCACGCCGAAACCGCCCATCAATGAGACGATGACGGTCAGGCAGGCCAACACCATCAACACCGATCCGGCGCCCAGTCCCGGCTGAAGCGGGTCGGCCGCGCCGATGAAGCCGTAGATCAGGCCCCCGACCAGCCCGGCCACGCCCCCTCCGACGATCCCAGCCGCGCCCAGCATCAGAAACGGCGTCCAGGGACGCGCGCGCGCGGCGGCGGGCGCAGTCGGGGTTGGAGCGGGATCAGGCGGAGCAGGGGCGTCCGCCGATGCGATTTCGGCCACGAAGCGATAGCCGTGCTTGGGCGCCGTGGCGATGAAACGCGGCCGCGCGGCGTCGTCGTCCAGCGTGCGACGCAGGGTGCGGATGCACTGGGTCAGAGCCTCGTCGGTGACCGGCACGCCCTTCCAGACCTCGTCCAGGAACCGGTCCTTGCTGACCAGTCGCCCGTTCTCGCGCACCAGCAGGATCAGGGCGTCCAGATAGCGTGCGTTCAGCTCCACCGTCACGCCGTCGCGGGTCAGGCGCCGGTCCTCGGGGTCCAGCTCGAAACGGTCGAAACGATAGCCGCCGGACGCCAATTTCAGCGAAGCCTCAGGAGTTGCTCATGCCGCTCAGCCCCTGGCCGCGCGAGGGTGCGAGCGTCACTCACGGCTTGGGCGAATGCAATGGCTTCGATGGTCGAACTGGTCCTGCCGGGCGCGGGCGCCGCCCTGGTGTCGCTGCTGGTGGCGCGGCGCGGACAGCCGACGCGGCTGAAGCTGACGAGCGGCGCCGAGATCACGGCCTGGAACTGCGCATGGGGCATGGATTTCGGCCGAGAGTGGGAACACCTGACGCTGAATATGTCGCCGCGCCTGCGTTCGGCGGACGCCGCCTTCCTGTCCGCCGCCGATGTGGTCGCCGCGCGTGATCCGGCCGATGGCCGGATGCTGTACGAAAGGCGCGCCTGATCCCCGACAAAAAGAAACGCCGGGGCGTCGGCCCCGGCTTCTTCGGTGTTCGCGGCGATCAGCCTCGCGACTGGATCGGCACGTAGTCGCGCTCGGTCGGGCCGGTGTAGAGTTGGCGCGGGCGACCGATCTTCTGCGACGGGTCGGCCATCATCTCCTGCCACTGGGCGATCCAGCCGACGGTGCGGGCCAGGGCGAACAGCACGGTGAACATCGAGGTCGGGAAGCCCATCGCCGACAGGGTGATGCCCGAATAGAAGTCGACGTTCGGGAACAGCTTGCGCTCGATGAAATACTCGTCGTTCAGCGCGACCTTCTCCAGCTCCTTGGCCACCTGGAACAGCGGGTCGTTCGGGTCGCCGACGGCGTCCAGCACCTCATAGGCCGACTGCTGCATGACCTTCGCGCGCGGGTCATAGTTCTTGTACACGCGGTGGCCGAAACCCATCAGCTTGTATTTCTTGGCCTTCACACCCTCGATGAACTCGGGGATGCGCTCGGGCGTGCCGATTTCCTTCAGCATGGTCAGCGCCTCTTCATTGGCGCCGCCGTGCGACGGACCCCACAGGCAGGCGATGCCGGCGGCGATACAGGCGAAGGGATTGGCGCCCGACGAACCGGCCAGACGCACGGTCGAGGTCGAGGCGTTCTGCTCATGGTCGGCGTGCAAAATGAAAATCCGGTCCATGGCGCGCGCCAGGACCGGATTGACGACATAGTCTTCGGCCGGAACGGCGAAACACATACGCAGGAAATTCTCGGCGTAGCTCAGCTCATTGCGGGGCGACACGAAGGGCTGGCCGATGTGGTATTTGAAGGCGCGCGCCGCGATGGTCGGCATCTTGGCGATCAGACGGATGGCCGAGATGTCGCGCTGGACCGGGTCGTGAATGTCCAGGCTGTCGTGATAGAAGGCCGACAGGGCGCCGACAGTGCCGACCATGATGGCCATGGGGTGGGCGTCGCGGCGGAAGCCTTCGAAGAAGCGATCAAACTGGGAATGCAGCATGGTGTGCCGCGTGATCAGGTTCTCGAAGGTCTCGTATTCCGAGGCGGTCGGCAGTTCGCCGTGCAGCAGCAGGTGACAGACCTCGACGAAGTTCGACTTCGACGCCAACTGGTCGATCGGATAGCCGCGATGCAGCAGCACGCCCTTGTCGCCGTCGATGAAGGTCAGGCCCGATTCGCAAGCGGCGGTCGAGGTGAAACCGGGATCGTAGGTGAAGGCGTCGGTCGCGCCGTACAACTTGCGGATGTCGATCACGTCGGGACCGGTCGATCCCTTGAGCACCGGCAGCTCGACGGAAACATCACCGTAGTTGAGGACGGCGGCGCGGGCGGGTTTGGATTGTTCGTTCATCAATGCCCCTGATGTTCGGGCCGGCCGCGGGGAGGCGACGGCGGGGAGGATCGTTAGACGTGAGGTTCAAATAGTCTGTTGCAGCGCATCATCCAAGCGCCCAAGGCTCTCTTCACGCCCCAGTGAGGCCAGAGTGCGGGCGATGTCGGGCGACGGCGCCCCGCCAGCCAGGGCCGCGCGCATCGGCGGGCCGATCTTGCCGAAGCCGACGCCTTCTTCTTCGGCGAAAACCTTCAACTCGGTCTCCAGGGCGAAGACATCCCAGGACTGAAACAGGTTTAGCCGGTCGCGCAGGCGTTTCAATCGATCCAGGGTCTCGCCCGACAACAGGGCGCGGCCCTTGTCGTCGAGGGTGAGCGGCCGGGCCTTCAACACGAATTCCGACTGGTCGGCCAGTTCCAGCGTCGTCTTGGCCCGATCCTTCAGGAAGGGCGTGGCGCGCAACAGTCGGATTTCATCGTCGGGACGCAACGCCCGTCCGCGCGACAGGTGGACGTCCAGCGTCGCCTTGGCCAGGCGATCATCGTCGGCCAGGCGCAGCCAGTGGGCGTTGACGTGGGCCAGCTTGTCGAAGTCCAGTCGCGCCGGGGCCTTGCCGACTCCGTCCAGATCGAACCAGGCCTGGGCCTGTTCGTCGCTGAACAGTTCGTCGTCGCCGTGCGCCCAGCCCAGTCGGGCCAGATAGTTGCGCATCGCCTCGGGCAGATAGCCCATCTCGGCGTATTCATGCACCGCCTGGGCGCCGTGCCGCTTGGACAGTTTGGCCCCGTCCGGCCCGTGGATCAGCGGGATGTGGGCGAACACCGGCCGGGTCCAGCCCAGGGCGTCATAGATCAGGCTTTGGCGCGCGGCGTTGTTCAGATGGTCGTCGCCGCGGATGACGTGGGTCACGCTCATGTCGTGATCGTCCACGACCACGGCGAGATTGTAGGTCGGCGCCCCGTCCGATCGCAGCAGCACCAGATCGTCCAGCGCCGAGGACTCCCACTGCACGCGACCCTGGACCGCGTCGTCCACCGTGACGGTGACCGGATGCGGGCGGCGGAAACGGACGGTGTGGGGCCGCGCCAGGTCGTCGACGCCGGGATCGCGATCGCGCCAGGGCGATTCGAACGGCCGTCCCTCGGCCTTGGCCGCATCGCGCAGGGCGGCGGTCTCTTCTGCTGACAGGAAGTCGCGGTAGGCGTGGCCGGTCTCCAGCAACTGATCCACGACTTCGCGATGGCGATCGGCGCGGCTGAACTGGAAGATCGGCTCCTCGTCGGCGAACAGCTCCAGCCAGGCCAGACCGTCGAAGATGGCCTTGACCGCCTCGTCAGTGGAGCGCTCGCGGTCGGTGTCTTCCACACGCACCAGGAATTTGCCGCCGTGGCGACGCGCGTAAAGGTAGTTGAAAAGCGCCGTGCGGGCGCCCCCTATGTGCAGATAGCCGGTGGGCGAGGGGGCGAAACGGGTGACGACGGGAGAAGGGGAGGTCATGGGCGAGAGGTCCGTGCGGGCCGCCCTTATACCGTCCGACGCCGCGAATCCCAGCGCTGGAGAGCGTTTCCGCGTCTGGCTGGGCGATCAGGTCGCCGCTCAGGCTGATCGTTGGCGACTGTGGGCGCCCGTGGCCTTCGGCGGCGGGTGCGCCGTCTATTTCGCCCTGAGTTCGGAACCGCCGCTGTGGCCGCTGCTGCTGGCGGCCATGGCGACGGTCGGCGCATGGTTCGGGTCCAGGCGGGCGGGCTTGTCGCGACGCTGGACCCTGCCGCTGTTGATGCTGGCCTGTCTCGCCGCGGGCTTGGCGGCGGCCAAGACCCGGACCCTGATCGTCGCCGAACCCGTCGCCCCGGCGATGAGCGCGCCGACGGTCATTGAGGGCTGGGTGGTGGATGTCGACAGCCGGGGCGAACGCGGCGCACGGGTGGTGGTCGCGCCGGTGCGGGTGCGCGGCCTGGCGCCGGAGCAGACGCCCGTGCGCCTCAGGGCGACGGTTCGCGGCGACCAGTGCTGGTCGAAGGTGGCAAGCTTGGCGGCGAGGTTGATGGTGCCGGTCATTTCCAAAACTCCGTATCAGGAATCGAAAGAGGCCGCAGGTTCGCTGCGGCCTCTCGTTGTCGAAATCCCAGATGGGTCCGGCGATCACCAGCGATAGCCATACCCCCTGCGATAGACGCGGGGAGCGTAGGCGTAGGGGC
>JAFLCT010000072.1 GCA_017302335.1 Caulobacterales bacterium
GGACACCAGCAAGACCATCCCCAAGACCTTGGCGAACTGACGCATGATCACGGACTCGACCCTCGCTCCCGAACCGCGCGCGGCGGCTTGTCGGGATCATGCCCCGGATCGCGTGGGTCGAAAACTGATCGAAGATGATCGCCGCGCGACGTTCAGCCCACCGCGGCGCTCAGGATGCGGCGGTCGGCCTTGGCCTGGACCAGAACGGCCACCGCCTCGCCTTCGGCCGCGTCGTCCGGCAGGCGGAAAAACATCGGCCGTCCGCGCCAGTCGCCCAGCCGGGTCAGACTGCGCACGACATTGACGTGGCGAACGCGCTGGCCCCGGTTGTCGCCGCGCGCCACCGTCACCTCCTGGGCGCCAGGGGTGAAGATCACGGCCCAGACCTCGGCCCCGCCAACCGGGGCGCGCCCCGATCCCACGCCGACGGCGTCGCCGCTGTCGCGGAATTCGATCTCGGGCGGAAAGACCCGGCGCTCGGCCTGGGCGTCGATGGCGGCTTGCAACGGCTCGGGCCGCGCCTGGGCCTGGCGCGCGCCGTCCAGAATGACCTGGGGCGTCGGCAGGGCGCGCAGCTTCAGCGCCGCGCGATAGGCCCGTTGCCGCGCCGCGAACTCGGGCTTGGCGAAGGTGTCGGTCCAGCCCAGATAGTCCCAGTAGTCGACGGCGTAGGTCAGGGCGATGACCCCCGGCTCGGCCGCCACGGTCTCGACCGCGCGATTGGCCTCGGGGCAGCCGGCGCAGCCCTGGGCGGTGAACAGTTCGACCACCACCGGCTCGCCGTGAGCGGGCGTCGCCTGGGCCGCGCGCGCGCGGCTGGGCTGGGCCGATCCGCCCGCCGCCAGGACGCTGATCGCCATCGCGACCCCGCCCAAGATCCAGCCCCGCGCTTTCATGGCCGGGACTAAATCACCTCCCAGGCGACCCCGCCCCTCATTTTCGCGTGAGGGCGGCCGCCTCAATCCATCAACTGCTGCGCCAGATAGACATAGTGCCGCGCCCAGCGGCGGGCGTTGGCCACCGGATCGGCGTCGTTGGAGTGCCCGCCCGCCGTCTCTTCATAATAGAGATGGTCCACCCCCAGATCGCCCAGGCGCGCGGCGAATTTGCGCGCATGGCCCGGATGCACCCGGTCGTCGCGGGTGTTTGTGGTGATGTAGACGCGCGGATAGGCCACGCCCGGCCGCAGGTGCTGGTAGCCCGAATAGCGGGCGATCCAGGCCGCCTCCTCAGGGATGCGCGGGTCGCCGTATTCGCCGATCCACGACGCCCCGGCGGGCAGTTCGTGATAGCGCAGCATATCGATCAGCGGGCTTTCGATCACCGCCGCATTGAACAGTTCGGGATGCTGGGTCACCGACACGCTGGTCAGCACCCCACCGTTCGACCGGCCGTAGATGCCTAGGCGTTCGGGGCTGGTGATGCCCCGCCGGATCAGGTCGCGCGCGACGGCGGCGAAATCGTCGAAGGCCAGTTGGCGGTTCTCGTTCAGCACCGCCTGGTGCCAGGTCGGGCCGAACTCGCCCCCGCCGCGGATGTTGGCGTTGACATAGACCCCGCCCCTTTCCAGCCACAGCTTGCCCATCTCGGGGATGTAGACGGGGGGCTTGGAGACCTGGAAGCCGCCATAACCGAACATAATGGTCGGCGCCTGGCCGTTCATGGCCAGGGTTTTGGGCCGGACCACGAAATAGGGAATCATGGTCCCGTCGGACGAGGCGACCTGGAACTGCTCCACCACATCGTTCGAGGCGTCGAACCGCGCCGGACCCTGTTTCAGCACCCGCGTCGCGCCGTCGTCGACATCCGCCAGGCTCAGGGTCGGCGGCGTCAGAAAGCCTTCGACCGAATAGAAGAAGCGGCCCGAACCCTTGGAGGAATCGCCCAGGTTGACGCTGACGTTCGCGGGTGTGGCGATGTCGGATCTCGGCCAGCCGAACTCGCCCCGGTTCTGAAACACCGCCAGTCGACCCACGACATTGTCCGAAATCGCTACGACCACGCGATCGTCCATCACCCGGACGCCGCCGATCGACTGGCGCTCGGTCGGTTCGAAAACGACCTCGGCCTGGTTGGAGGTCGGCGCAGGTCCGGTCGTGTCGCGAACGCAGGCCAGACAGACGGCCAGCAGCGCGCCGGCCTTGCGGGTTCCGCCGGGCCGCGCCCAGTCTTCGTCCGGCGAGACGATCAGCGCGCCGTTCTGCACGCCATAGATGGCGACGCGCGCGGGCAGGTTCAGCTTGACCGGGCGTCCGTCGACCAGCTCCCAGGTCTCCTGGCGATAGGTGTCCAACGGACGGCTGATGATGACCGCCAGCGCCTTGCCGTCGCGGTCGCGGTACACCGACGGGCTGACGCCATAGCCGCCGTCCGAGATGTCGCCGCGATAGACCTCGGTCGCCTGGTCCAGCGTCTGGCCGCGCCTCAACGCCTTGACGATGAAGGGATAGCCCGACTCGGTCAGCGTTCCCGCGCCGAAGTCGGTCGCCACCAGCAGGGTGTCGCGGTCCAGCCATTCGATCCGGTGCTTGCCCTCGGGCAGGCTGAAACCGCCGTCGATGAACCGTTTCGTCACGGTGTCGAACTCGCGCACGACCACGGCGTCCTTGCCGCCGTCCGACAGCATGATCAAGCAACGGGTCTCGTCCGGCGCCAGGCAGTCCGACCCCTTCCACACCCAGTCGCGGCCTTCGGCGCGGGCCAGGGCGCCGATATCCAGCAGCGTCTCCCAGCGGGTGTCGGCCGAGGCGTAGCCGTCCAGCGTCGTGCGCCGCCACACGCCCTTGGGATTGGCCGCGTCCTGCCAGAAATTGCCGATGCCCTCGCCCAGGAAACCGGGTCCCGGAATGCGGTCGGTGGCGGTCAGGATCGCCTCGGCCTCGCGGCGATAGGTCTCATAGCGCGGGTCGCCGGTCAGGGCCGCCAGCGACCGCTGGTTCTCGGCATGGACGAAGGCCATGGCCTCCTCGCCGTTGACCTGTTCCAGCGCCAGATGGTCGTCGGCGGCGCGTACCCCGGCGGGCGACAGGTCGGTCGGCAGATACGGCGACGGCGATGGCGCGGCCTGGGCCATGGGGGTCGATGTCGGCATCGGCGCGGCTTCCATCGTGGCGCACGCGCTCAGCATCAAGGTCGGCAGGGCGGCGGTCATCAGTAGACGACGCATGATTCAGTCTCCGTCATTCTCGGGCTTGACCCGAGGATCAGATTGTCCGCGCGCTGGGGTCTGACGGGCGTGGCGCGGGCGCCCGAAAAGCGTTTCCGCCCCTGGTCCTCGGGTCAAGCCCGAAGACGACGGTTTTGTCAGTCCATCAGGCGGCGCGACAGATAGGTGTATTCCAAGGCGATGCGCCGCGCCGTCTCGCGCAGATTGGCGCCCGCCGCATGGCCACCGTCGGTGTTCTCGTAGAACAGGACCGGATAGCCCAGTTCCTCCAGCCGCGCCGCCGCCTTGCGGGCGTGGCCCGGATGCACCCGATCGTCCTTGGTCGAAGTGTGGATGAAGACCTCGGGATAGGGCTGGCCCGCTCGCAGGTTCTGATAGGGCGAGTATTCCGCGATCCAGGCGCGCTGTTCGGAGATGTCCGGGTCGCCGTACTCGGCCATCCACGACGCTCCGGCCAACAGCTGATGATAGCGCATCATGTCGAACAGCGGCACCTGGATGACCGCGGCGTTGATCAGGTCCGGCCGCTGCGTCAGCATGGTCCCCATCAGCAGGCCGCCCTGGCTGCCGCCGATGACGCCCAGGCGGCGCGGGCTGGTGACCCCGCGCGCGATCAGGTCGGCGGCGACGGCCTGGAAATCCTCATGGGCGCGCTGGCGGTTCTGTTGCAGCGCCGCCTGGTGCCAACGCGGGCCGAATTCGCCGCCGCCGCGGATATTGGCGCGGGCGTAAACGCCGCCGTTCTCCAGCCACAGCTTGCCGATCGTGCCGGAATAGCCGGGCAGTTGCGACACCTGGAAACCGCCATAGCCGCCCAGCAGGGTCGGGTTGGAGCCGTCCAGGGTCATGCCCTCGCGGTGCACGACGAAATAGGGGATCATCGTCCCGTCGGCCGAGCGCGCCTGAAACTGTTCGACCGTCAGGCCGGTCGCGTCGAACATCGGCGGCAGGCTTTTGATCTGTTCGACCGCGCCCGTCGCGGCGTCGGCCAGCCACAAGCTGGACGGGTTCAGATAGCCGGCCAGATTGACGAAGATCTTATCGTCGATCTCGCTGGCCGAACCCAGGCCGACCGTGACGTTCTGAGGCAGGTCCAGGCGCGAACGGTCCCAGCCGCCGCCCTCACGCGGGCGATAGACGTAAACCCCGCCGCGCACATTGTCGTACACGGCCGCGACCAGGGTGTTGCGGGTGGCCGTCACCGCCTCGACCGACTCGCGCTCGCCGGGGCGGATCACGACCTCGCCCGGCGCCATCGGATCGGCCAGCCAGGCGTCGGCGTCATAGGCGGCCACATCGCCGATGCGGAACGCCTGGCCCGAGGGCGAGGTCCAGTCCTGCAACATGGTGACGATCAGATGATCGCCGACCATGCCGTCGATGCTGGATCGCGCCGGCAGGGCCAACCGCGTCGTCGCGCCGTCGGCGTTCAGGCGCCAGGTCTCGCTTTCCCAGGTGGTGACCCCCCGATGCAGCAGGGTCGCCTTCAGGGCGCCGTCCGCGTCGCGCAGGGTGTAGGCCCCGACCGAGACGTCCGTGGGCTGGCCGGTGAAGACGATCTCGGCCTGGTCCAGGCTCTGGCCGCGCTTCAGCCGCCGCACCGTCATCGGATAGCCCGAGGTGGTCAGCGACCCCTGGCCGAAATCGCGCGCGATCAACAGGGTGTCGCGGTCGATCCAGGTCGCCCCGCCCTTGGATTCCGGCAGGACGAATCCGCCTTCGACCCAGCGCCGTTCGACCGTGTCGTATTCGCGGATGGTGATCGCGTCCTTGCCCCCGTCCGACAGGCTGACCAGGCAGTAGCGCTCCTCGGGCTGCAAGCAGGCCACGCCCTTATAGACCCAGTTGGCGCCCTCGGCGGCGGACAGGGCGTCGATATCCAGAACCGTCTCCCAAACGGGGTCGGCGCCGCGATAGCTGTCCAGGGTCGCGCGCCGCCAGACGCCGCGCACATGGTCGGCGTCCTGCCAGAAATTATCGACCGTGCCGTCGCGATTGAACCCGGCCGAGGGAATCCGCGCCCGCGACTGGCTGATCGCCAGCGCCTGGTCGTAGAAGCCCTGATAGCGCGGGTCCGATTGCAGCACGCCCAGCGAATGGGCGTTGTGTTCGCGCACCCAGGCCATCGCCCGTTCGCCCTCGACCTGCTCCAGCCACAGATAGGGGTCTTCAGCCTCGGCGACGGAAGCGGCGGGCATGGCGGGGGCGGACGCTGCGGTCTGGGCCATGGCGGTCGTGCTCAACAGGGAAAAGGCCAGCGTCGCCAAGGCTGTCGCAGGCAGGGCGGCGCAGGCGGCGGATCGGAGCATGACGGTTCCCTGGATGGTTCGGGCCGCACCTTATCCATCCTTCAGCCAAGCGCACATTACGGGTTTGTCATGATCCTTCGTCGGGGATGCACAGCGGATTGCCGCACGCCTTGCAGTGCACCGCGTCCGGGTCGTGCTTCTGCAAGCCGCAACGGTCGCAGGGGAAGCGTACCTTGTGCGGCCGCATCAACGTCTGCGCCAGACGCAGGAACAGGGTGATGCCGGTCAGCATGACCACGATCGACAGCACCCGCCCCCAATTGCCCGGCAGGGTGATGTCCCCGAATCCCGTCGTCGTCAGGGTGGCGACGGTGAAATACAGCGCGTCCAGATAGCCGCTGATGCCCGGGTGGCTGCCCCCGAAGGTCGCATAGACGAAGCCGGTCACCACGAAGACGAAGGTGACCAGGGCCGCCAGGGCGCGGGTGACCTCCTCCACGCGCGTGTCGTCATAGCGGCGCCCGACGGTGCGCCAGAAGAACTCCGAGTCCAGCAGGGTCCACAGACGGATCAGCCGCAGGAAGCCGAAATTGGACAGCCAGGCCGGAAACAGCAGGGTCGCCAGGATGAACAGGTCGGCCCAGGTGGCCGGCTTCTTCAACCAGTCCTTGATGTCGGTGTGGGCATAGGCCCGCGCCGCCAGGTCCAACGCCAATATGACGGCGATCAGATAGTCGATGACGTAGAAGACCACCCCCGCCTGTTGCAGGATCGGCGCGGCCAGAAAGAAGCCGATGATGGCGAAGTCGATGACGATGACCGCCAGCCGGAACCGCACCGCCGCCGGGCGGGCGCCGAAATACAGATAACGCAGACGCGCGCGCAGGCGCAGTCCGCCGGACTTGTCGAGGACGGAAGCAGGGACGCTGGATTCACGGCGCATACCCAAGCGATAGCCTGATTGAACCGCCGGGCCTATATCCACGGGGTGATGAGCAGACCCTTCGTCAAGATGAACGGCGCCGGCAACGACTTCGTCGTGGTCAACGCCCTGACCGCGCCTTTCACGCCCGACGCGGACCAGGCGCGCGCCATCGCCGATCGGGCCACGGGCCAGGGCTGCGATCAGGTGATCGCCATCGCGCCGTCTGATCGCGCGGACGCCTTCATGCGGGTCTGGAACGCCGACGGCGGCGCGGTCGAGACCTGCGGCAACGCCCTGCGCTGCGTCGGCTGGCTGCTGATGCAGGCGAACGGAGCCGATCGCGTGGTCATCGACACCCTGGGCGGCCTGACGACCGCCTGGCGCGTCCCAGGCCGCGTCGGGTCGGGAGATCCCGAAGGGTCGGCCAGCGCGGCTCAGGTGAAGGTGGACATGGGCGCGCCCCGACTGCGCTGGGACGAAATCCCCCTGGCCGAAGAGATGGCGACCTTCGGCGTCGAGCTTCAGATCGGTCCCATCGACGCGCCGGTGATCCACACGCCGGGCGCCGTCTCCATGGGCAATCCGCACGTGGTCTTCTTCATGGACCACACGCCCGACGACGGTTTCGTGCGCGGCTCCGGCTCGCTGATCGAGCGCCACCCCCTGTTTCCCGAAGGCGTCAATGTCGGCTTCGCCCACGTTCTGGCCCCCGACCGCATCCGCCTGCGGGTGTGGGAACGGGGCGCGGGCCTGACCCGCGCCTGCGGCACCGGCGCCTGCGCCGCCCTGTCCGCCGCCCATCGGCGCGGCCTGACCGGCCGTTCGGCCGTGGTCGAGGTCGACGGCGGCGAACTGTTCATCGAATGGGATGCCGAAACCGACCACGTGCTGATGACCGGCCCGGTCGAGATCGAGCGGACCGGAATGTTGGAGTTCTAGCCTCCTCTCCGCCGCATGGAGAGGAGAAGCGGTTGTCCCTGCGGAACGCTCGCTCTAGGAACAGTGGCGAAGCTCAAGAGACCCGCGAATGCCCGACATCACCGACAAACAGACCTTCTCCGACGACGACGCGCTGGAGTTCCACCGCGTCCCCACGCCGGGCAAGATCTCCATGGCCCCGACCAAGCCCATGGCGACCCAGCGCGACCTGTCGTTGGCCTATTCGCCGGGCGTGGCCATTCCGGTCCTGGCCATCGCCGAAGATGCAGACAAAGCCTACGACTACACCTCCAAGGGCAATCTGGTCGCCGTCATCTCCAACGGCACGGCCATCCTGGGCCTGGGCAATCTGGGCGCCATGGCCTCCAAGCCGGTGATGGAGGGCAAGTCGGTCCTGTTCAAGCGCTTCGCCGACGTCGACAGCTTCGATGTCGAGGTCAAGACCACCGACCCGGACGAGTTCGTCACCGTGGTCAAGAACATCGGCGACACCTGGGGCGGCATCAATCTGGAGGACATCAAGTCCCCCGAATGTTTCGAGATCGAGAGCCAGCTTCAGGACCTGCTCGACATCCCCGTCTTCCACGACGACCAGCACGGCACGGCCATCATCTCGACCGCCGGCCTGATCAACGCCGCCCATATCGCCGGCAAGCGGCTTCAGGACATCAAGGTGGTCCTGGTCGGCGCCGGGGCCGCGGGCCTGTCGTCGATCGGCCTGATGAAGGCCGCCGGCGTCAAGCACGAGAACACCGTCATCATCGACCGCGACGGCGTGGTCTATCGCGGCCGCGACAATGTCGATCAGTGGAAGGCCGCCCACGCCACCGACACCCCGCACCGCACCCTGGCCGAGGCCATGGTCGGGGCCGACGTGGTCATCGGCCTGGCCGCCAAGGGCGCGATCACCAAGGAAATGGTCGCCTCCATGGCGCCCAATCCGATCATCTTCGCCATGGCCAACCCCGACCCGGAGATCACCCCCGAGGAGGTGGCGGCCGTGCGTTCCGACGCGATCGTCGCCACCGGCCGCTCGGACTATCCCAATCAGGTCAACAACGTCCTGGGTTTCCCCTACATCTTCCGCGGCGCCCTGGACGTACGCGCGCGCCAGGTGAACCACGAGATGAAGGTCGCCTGCGCCGAGGCCCTGGCCGCCCTGGCGCGCGAGGACGTGCCTGACGAGGTCGCCGCCGCCTATCGCGGCCGCAAGCTGAAATTCGGTCCCGACTACATCATCCCGACGCCGTTCGACCCGCGCCTGATCTGGTACATCCCGCCCTTCGTCGCCCAGGCGGCGATGGATACGGGCGTGGCCAGAAAGCCCATCGAGGACATGGACGCCTATCGCGCCCAGCTCCGTCAGCGCGTCGATCCGTCGGCCTCGCTGATCCAGAAGATCTCCTCGGCCGTACGCGCGGCGCCGAACAAGCGCATCGTCTTCGCCGAGGGCGAGGAGCCGTCGGTCATCCGCGCCGCCTGGGGCTTCAAACAGGCCGAGCTGGGCACCCCCATCCTGGTCGGCCGTGAGGATCTGATCCGCCAGAACGCCGCCGAGGCGGGGCTGAATTTCGACGAACTGGGCATAGAGATCGCCAACGCCCGCCTGTCGCACCTGAACGCCGACTACACCGACTGGCTGTACGAACGGCTGCAACGGCGCGGCTATCTGCGCCGCGACGTGCAGCGGATGATCAACCAGGACCGCAACTATTTCGGCGCCGCCATGTGTGCGCGCGGCCAGGCCGACGCCATGGTCACGGGCGTCACCCGCAATTTCAACATGGTGTTGAAGGAGGTGCGGCGCGTCCTGGACATCACCGACCGCATGATCGGCGTCTCCATTGTTCTGGCCAAGGGGCGCACCCTGTTCGTGGCCGACACCTCGATCCATGAACTGCCCGACGCGGCCGAACTGGCCCAGATCGCCATCAAGGCGGCCGCGACGGTGAAGAAGCTGGGCCGCACCCCGCGCGTGGCCTTCCTGTCCTATTCCACCTTCGGCAATCCGCCGGGCGACCGCGGCGAGAAGGTGCGCGAGGCCATCCGCATCCTGGACGGCATGGAGGTGGATTTCGAATACGAGGGCGAAATGCCGCCCGAGCTGGCGCTCGATCCCGACCAGCGCGCCAACTATCCCTTCATGCGCCTGTCGGCCGACGCCAACGTCCTGGTCATGCCGGCCATCCATTCGGCCGCCATCTCGACCCGCCTGGTCCAGGCCCTGGGCGGCGCCACCGTGATCGGCCCGCTGCTGGTCGGACTGGAGAAGTCGGTGCAGATCGTGTCCCTGGGCGCCTCGGTCTCGGAGATCATCACCGCCGCCACCTTCGCGGCCTATGAAGAAGGCGCCGAGAACGAGGGGTGACCCCCCGGCCCATGGGCCTGACCGCCCTCGGCGGCTGTCCCCCAAAGGGGGCGAAGCCCTGATCAGGGCCTTGGCGCGTTGTCTTCCGCTTCCGCCTCGAACACCTGCGCGCGCGCCGCGTCCGCCTGCATGGCGCGCTGCCGTCTGGCGACATGGAAAGCCAAAAGGATGGCGAAGACGCCGATCGCCGCCGAATAGAGGAAGAAGGTGATGTAACCGGCGCCCAGGCCTGCGGCCGTGGTCCCGCTCTTGGCGGCGCCCTCGACCAGAGAGCCTTCGGGCAGGCCCGCGAACAGCCCCTTCAACGACGCCAGCGGCCCGCCCGCGTCGGCCGCCCGGGCCGAGGTCTCGACGATCCGGCCCGATTGCGAGGCCACGATCTTGCCCGGCAGGGCGTACAGCGAGCTGAACAGCGCATACTGCGTCGCCGTGAAGCCGATCGAGGTCAGGCTGGACATATAGGCGATCAGGGCCGTGCCCGCGATGCCGGTGGCGACGTTGTCTATGCCGATGGCGATCATCAGGGCGCCCATGTCATGCCCCTGGGTCGCCAGCCAGGCGAAGATCAGGTTCGACACCGGACTCATGAAGGCGCCGACCACCATGGCCCGGATCAGGCCCAGCCGCGCCACCATCCAGCCCCCGGCGAAGACGCCCAGGGAGGTCATGATGACCCCGAACACCTTTCGCACCTCGGCGATCTCGATCTTGGAGAAGCCCAGGTCTTGATAGAAGGGGTTCATGATGTTCAGGACGAAGTCCGACAGCCGGTACAGGCAGATCAGCGCCAGGATCGGCAGAGCCAGCTTGCCGAACCGCACGAAGAAGTCCGCCAGCGGCGCCCCGAACGATCCGGCCAGATAGGCGCCCGGCCGCGTCCGCACCCCCGGCACGGGCCAGCAGGCCGCCGTCAGGATGGCGAATCCGACGATGACATAGGCGAACTGGATCAGCACGCCGGTCAGTTCCTTGTCCTCCAGCCCGGCCTTGATCGCCGCGACGGTCGGTTCGCCGACCAGGCCGCCGAAGGCCCAGACGAAGGCGTCGGCCTTGTCGGTCAGTCCGGTGCCGATGACGACGGCGGCCACGAAGATCAGCGCCAGGCGCACGACCCATTCCGTCACTTCCAGCGGCGGCCGCGAAGGGATGTCGCCGACCGGGATCGGCCGCACCACGTGCTGCGTCTCGCGCGGGGCCAGGACCACGCCCAGCACGCCGACGCCCATCAGCGCCGCCATGATGGCGTAGGACAGGTTCCAATTATACAGCTCGGCCAGCACCAGAGGCACGGCGCCCGCCACGATGGTGGCGACGCGGTAGCCCAGTTGATAGGAGGCGGCCATGGCCCCCTGGCGGCTGTCGTCGGCGACCTCGATGCGCCAAGCGTCGATGGCGATATCCTGGGTCGCGCCGAAGAAGCCGACCATGACGGCGAAACCCGCCACGGCCATCAGCGACGTCGCCGGATTCGATCCCGAGATCAACCAAAGGCCCAGGATGATCAGCCCCTGGGTCGCCAGCATCCACGAGCGGCGATGGCCCAGCAGCCTGGTCAGGCCGGGGATGGAGGTCCGGTCCAGCAACGGCGCCCAGACGAATTTCAAGGCATAGGTCAGGGTCGCCAGACCGAAGAAGGCGATGACCTCCAGCGTCACCCCCGCGTCGCGCAGCCAGGCCGACAGGGTGTCGAAGATCAGCAGGTTCGGCAGGCCGGCCGCAAAGCCCAGCAGCAGCATGGCCCCCACGCGCCGCTCGCCATAGACGGCCAATCCGCCCAGCCGATTCGTCGGCCGTTCCTTCATCGCGTCCGCCATCTGGGCCTCCCCGCAGGAGCGCCCCCCGGCGCTATCCGACGGCGACCTTGGCGCGGATGTCGCGCTTCGTCCAGCGGGCCAGGGCGGCCTTCAGCGCCTCCGGTTCCAGCGGCTTGATCAGATGGTCGTTCATACCCGCCTCTAGACACGCCCTGCGGTCTTCGGCGAAGGCGTTGGCGGTCAGGGCCAGGATCGGCGTGTCGTCGCCGCGCGCCCGGATGGCGCGGGCCGCCGCCGGACCGTCCATGCCCGGCATCCGCATATCCATGAACACCAGATCATAGCGCGCGCGCTTCAGGGCCTGGACCGCCTCCTCGCCCGTGCCCGCCGTCTCGACCACGCAGCCTTCGCGCCGCAACAGGGTCTTGGCCAACAGGGCGCCGACCGGATTGTCCTCAGCCAGCAGCACCCGCACGCCCGCGAACCGGGCGGGCGTCACGCGGTCATCCTCGGGCGGCGCCGAGGTCGGAACCGCGCCCGCACCGATGGCGGCCAGAACCCGTTCGGCCAGGGACGCCCGTCGCAGGGGCTTGATCAGATAGCCGTGGAAGCCCGCCGCGCGATAACGCGCGATCAGGTCGCGCTCGGACGGTTTCAGCAACACGATCGACCGGCCCGACGACGCCGCCGCCGCCAGCGGCCGCCCGGCGCGAGCGCCCTCGGCGTGGTCGACAAGGGTCACCGGCGCCGCCTGGCCGATCTCGGCTCC
>JAFLCT010000073.1 GCA_017302335.1 Caulobacterales bacterium
GGCCAGGGAAAAGCCGCACAGTCCGGCGTGGGTGGCGGACAGGGCGTCGGTCTCGGTGTCGAAGCCGACGATCCCGGCGGCCGTCGCCCGAGCGATCCAGTCGTCCAGCGCCTCCAGAGTCTGGACGCAGACATAGGCGTCGGCGTCGAACCCCTGGTCCGCGACCGGCGCGGGCGTCTCTGCGGGGGCGTAGCGGGGCGTGGCGACCGGCGCGCTCATCGGTTTCGGGGCGAAGGCCGAACCGTCGTGGGCCGCCGCCTTGCCGTCGCCGACGCGCCGCGCCAGGGTGCGGAACTCCATCTCGTCCAGGAAGGCCGACAGGGTCGCGGGATCGGGGTCGCGCACCACGAAGTCGGCGATCGGCTCGGGCGCGGGAACGTCGCAGACCAGTTTGACCAGCTCACGGCTGAGGCGGATCTGATCGGCGTGCTCGATCAGGGTCTCGCGCCGTTTGGGCTGTTTGATCTCGCCCGCGCGGGCCAGGAGCGTGTCCAGATCGCCGTATTCGTCCAGCAATTGGGCCGCCGTCTTGGGACCGATGCCGGGCGCGCCGGGCACATTGTCGACGCTGTCGCCGACCAGGGCTTGCAGGTCGATCATCTTGTCCGGGGTGACGCCGAATTTCTCGATCACGGCGTCCTGGCCCAGGCGCCGCTCCTTCATCGGGTCCCACATGACGACATGGGGTCCGATCAACTGCATCAGGTCCTTGTCAGAGCTGACGATCACCGCCTCGCCGCCCGCGTCGCGCGCCCGGCAGGCGTAGGTGGCGATCAGGTCGTCGGCCTCATAGCCGGGCAGTTCGACGCACGGCACGCCAAAGGCCGCCGTCGCCTGGCGCACCAGGGGGAATTGGGGGATCAGGTCCTCGGGCGGGGCCGAGCGGTTGGCCTTGTACAGATCGTACAGGTCGTTCCTGAACGTCTTTTCCGAGTGATCGAACACGGCCGCCAGATGGGTCGGGCCGTCCGCCCCCTTCATGTCGCGGATCAGCTTCCACAACATATTGCAGTAGCCCTGGACCGCCCCGACCGGCAGGCCGTCGGACTTGCGCGTCAGGGGCGGCAGGGCGTGATAGGCGCGAAAGATGTAGGCCGAGGCGTCGATCAGCCACAGCCGGATGGCGGAAGGGTCGGCGGCGTCGGGCGTGTCGGTCATGGGCCGGACCCTAGCGGCGCCCGCGCGCGCCGTCATCGTCCAGTTCGTCTCTTGATCGTCTCTTGGGTCGGGGCGCGGCTTCGGCTTAACTGCGCGCCATGCACACCGCGTCGTTTCATGGCGTCCTGGACGCCGCCCGCCAGATCGCCGGACAGGCCGTCCGCACCCCCCTTATCGAAAGCCCCGCCCTGAACGCACGGCTGGGCGGGCGGGTGCTGTTGAAGGCTGAGACCCTGCAATACGCCGGGGCGTTCAAATTCCGCGGCGCCTACAACCGCATCAGCCGCCTGACGGACGAGGAGAAGGCGCGCGGGGTCGTGGCCTATTCCTCGGGCAATCACGCCCAGGCGGTGGCGGCGGCGGCGCGCCTGATCGGGACCTCGGCCGTCATCGTCATGCCCGCCGACAGTCCGAAGGTGAAGGTCGACGGGGTCATCGCCTTCGGCGGCGAGGTGCGGACCTATGACCGCTATCGCGAGAGCCGCGAGGCCATCGGCGAGGCGATCGCGGCCGCGCGCGGGTCGGTGCTGGTGCGGCCGTTCGACGACCCCTTCGTCATCGAGGGCCAGGGCACGGTGGGGCTGGAGATCATGGAGCAGGCGGATGCGCCGCTGGATCAACTTCTGTGCGGAGCCTCGGGCGGCGGATTGATCGCGGGGATCAACCTGACCCTGGCCGCGCGCTCGCCGGACACGCGCGTCATCGGCGTCGAACCGGCGGCCTATAACGACACCCAGATCTCGCTGGCGGCCGGGGAGCGGCTGACCTATCCGCCGGTTTCCCAGCCGTCGATCTGCGACGCCCTGATGACCGATCGGCCGGGCGAGCTGACGTTTCCGATCAACCGGCGGCTGGAGCGGGTCGTCACCGTCACCGACGCCGAGGTCGCGGCGGCCATGCGCTACGCCTTCGGCGTGCTGAAACTGGTGGTCGAACCGGGCGGCGCGGTGTCGCTGGCCGCGCTGCTGGCAGGCAAGGTCGAGACCCTGGGCCTGACCACCGCCGTCGTCCTGTCGGGCGGCAATGTCGATCCGGCCCTGTTCGCCGCCATCATCGAAGACCGTTTCACCCCCGCCGGAGCCTGAGCCATGACCCGTCCGTCCGAACTGTCCGCCCTGATCGGCCAGGAGGTCGGCGTTTCGCGCTGGTTCCTGATCGACCAGGCCCGCATCGACGCCTTCGCCGACGTCACCGAGGATCATCAGTTCATCCATGTCGATCCCGAGACCGCGAAACAGACGCCCTTCGGCGGAACCATCGCCCACGGATTCCTGACCCTCAGCCTGGCCTCGGCCATGAGCTATGACGCAGTCAAGCCGCTGGACGGGGTGGTGATGGGGGTCAACTACGGCTTCGACAAGCTGCGTTTCCTGGCCCCGGTCCCGGCCGGATCGCGGGTGCGCGGGCGGTTCAAACTCTTGTCGGCCGAAGACAAGGGCGCCCAGCCTGGCGGCGGCGTCCGCTGGCTGATCAAACACGAACTGACTGTCGAGATCGACGGCGCCGACAAACCCGCCCTGATCGCCGAGTGGCTGGGGATGCAGGTGGTAGGGTGACTTGAGGCGGGGGTGACGGTCGTTGAATTGGACCAATACATGGTCCATATTTGGTCCGTGACCCATATCTCCGTCTCCGACGCCAAGGCCCAACTGACCGACCTCGTCCGTAGGGCTGAGGCGGGAGAGGATGTCGTGCTGACGCGCCACGGAAAGGAAGTGGTGCGGCTGGAGCCGGTTCGTCCAGGTCGCCCATCCAAGACCCGCGAGGAAAAACTGCGGGCCATCCGTGAAATCCAGGAGGCGGCGCGCGGCAAGTTTCCGGCGGATTTCGACTCCGCGCGAGCCGCCGACTTCCTCTATGGCGACGACAGCCTGCCGGGGTGATCGCCGTCGACAGCTCAGCGCTGATTGAAGTGATCGCCAAACAGCGCCGGGCCGCCGAGTGCGCGGACGCCCTCTTGTCCGACGACCTGATCCTGTCAGCCGCAACCCTGGCTGAGAGCTACATCGTCGCGATGCGGAAACAGGCGACCGATGAGCTGACACGGCTGCTGGCTGTCGTCTCGCCCGATATCGAGCCTGTCACGGCGGCCTTCGCCCTGGACGCCGTCGCCGCCTATCGACGATGGGGCAAGGGCTTCCATCCCGCCGAGCTGAATTATGGCGACTGCTTCAGCTATGCCGTCGCCAAGACCCACGACTGTCCGCTGCTGTACGTCGGCGAGGATTTCGCCAAGACCGACGTGGTCAGCGCCCTGGGCTGATCACCCCTCGCCCAGACACCGCAGGGCCACTTCCAGATTTCGCATCCCGTCCTCGCCCGTCACCGCCGGGGTCTCGCCGGTGCGGATGGCGTGGGCGAAGGCTTCCAGCTCTTTCTTCAGCGGCTCGTTGGGCCAGCTCATGACGCCGCGCGTCGAATAGCTGCCGTCGGGCTGCTGGCCGAAATACTCCGTGACCTGGCGGGTCATCAGGTCGGCGACGACGAATTTGTTCTGGGTCGCGACCTGAAGAGTGCGGGTCTTGTAGGGGGTGACCCAGTTGGTGGTGATATGGGCGATGACCCCGTTTTCCAGCCGGAACTGCAACAGGGCGGTGTCCTCGCGGTGGCCGTGGGTGGCGGCCAGTTGCGGCTGGACCTCGACGATCTCTGAGCCGGTCAGGTGACGGATGATGTCGATGTCGTGCACAGCCAGGTCGATGACCACCCCGACCTCGCCCATGCGCGGCGGAAAGGGACCGACGCGGGTGATCTGGATCGAGACGACCTGTTCGTCGGCGATGGCGCGCTTGACCGCCTCGACCGCCGGATTGAAGCGTTCGACCTGGCCGACCATCAGCACCCGGTCATTGGCCCTGGCCGCGTCGATCATGCGCTGGGCGTCGGCCACGGTGGCGGCGATCGGCTTTTCGACCAGCACGTGGACGCCCTTTTCCAGCAGGGCCACCGACAGGTCGGCGTGGGTGCGGTTCGGCGTGGCCACGATGGCGGCGTCCAGCCCGGAGTCCAGGAAGGCCTGGATCGTCGAGACCCCGGTCGCGCCATAAGCGGCGGCCACGCCCTGGGCCGTCACGGCGTCCATGTCGAACACGGCGGTCAGGTCGAAGTCGCGGATCTCGGACGCCACGCGCGCATGGTTGCGGCCCATGACGCCGGCGCCGGCGACGCCGATCTTCAGCGGGGCGGGATGCTGGGTCATGCGGATCAGCCCTTGAACGACGCGACGGCGGCGATGATGCGGTCCTGGGTCGCCTCGTCCAGGTCGGCGTGCATCGGCAGGCTGATGACCACGTCCTTCAGACGCTCGGTCTGGGGCAGGCCCTGGGGTCCGCGCGGATACATCTCATAGGCCGGCTGAAGGTGCAGCGGGATCGGATAATAGACCGCCGTCGGCACGCCCTGTTCGCGCAGATGCGCCGCCAGGCCGTCGCGGTTCGGATGTTCGATGGTGTACTGCGCCCAGTTGGAGACATTGCCGGTCGGCACGTCGGGCACGACAGCGACATGGTCGCGCAGACCTGCATTGTAGCGGGCGGCGATGCGGTTGCGCCATGCGATCTCGTCGCCGAAGACCTTGAGCTTCTCGATCAGGACGGCGGCCTGGATGGTGTCCAGGCGGCTGTTCAGGCCGACACGCATATTCAGATATTTAGGATCGTGATCGAAGGTGCGGCCTTCCAGATCGCGGGCCACCGCCTTGCCGTGCACGCGGATGGAATCCATCAACTGGGCCAGGTCGTCGCCGTTGGTCAGCACCGCCCCGCCGTCGCCGTAGCACCCCAGGGGCTTGGCCGGGAAGAAGCTGGTGGTGGTGACGTCGGCCCAGGTCAGCGGATGGACGCCGTCGATCGTGCAGCCGAAACCCTGGGCCGAATCCGAAATCAGCTTCAGACCATGCCTGTCGCAGATCGCCCGGATGGCCGGATAGTCGGCCGGTTGCCCGAACAGGTCGACGGCGATGACCACGCGCGGGGTCAGGCGGCCCTCGGCCTTGGTCGCTTCGATGGCCGCCTCCAGATGGGACGGGTCCATGTTGTAGGTCCGGGCGTCCACGTCGATGAACACTGGCTCGGCGTCGAACCAGGGCACGATCTCGGCGGTGGCCGCAAAGGTGAAGGACGGCGTGAACACCGCGTCGCCGCGCCCGATCCCCCAGGCCATCAGCGGCAGGGCCAGGGCGTCGGTGCCGTTGGCGCAGCCCAGGGCGTGCTTGGCCTGGCCGAAGGCGGCCAGATCGGTCTCGAACTGGCGGACCTGCGGTCCCATGACCCAGGCCCCGCCGACGACGGCCTGTTGTACGGCGGCCTCGATCTTGCCGTTCAGGCGCAGGCGTTGGGCCTGAAGGTCGATGAAGGGGATCATGCGGGTCTCGGATCAGCGCCGCGTGCGGCGGATGGGATTCAGCGGCCTTTATCAAACGGCTCGCCGCCACGCCAAACACGACAGGGTCACTTCCCGTTGCCGGTTGCAACAGCGGGCGGCTTGGCAAATCGCGGTCTGGACCGTAAGCCCGGATCGTGACGTCGCTTTCAGCCAGTCGGGAAAGGGTGCGCGCCTGGCTGTTCGACCAGGCTCTGCCGCTGTGGGCGGCGCGCGGCGCGGCCGCCGACGGCGGTTTCCATGAGGCGCTGGATTTCGAAGGGCGGCCGGTCGCGAACCTGGCCCGCCGCACCCGCGTCCAGGCGCGCCAGATCTACGCCTTCGCCCAGGGGAGCGCCCTGGGCTGGACGCCGGGAGCCGACATCGCCCGCGCCGGGCTGGACCGGATGATCGCCGCCTGCCGCCGCGACGACGGCCTGTGGCGGCTGACCACCGACGCGAACGGACAGGCGCTGGACGACGGCGTCGATCTGTATGACCAGGCCTTTGTCCTGTTCGCCCTGGCGGCGGCGCACCGGGTGCTGGGCGACGCCCGCGCCGCGCCCCTGGCCGCGCGCACGGTGCAGTCGATCCGTGAACGGATGACCTCGCCTCACGGCGGCTGGGACGAGGCGATCCCGCCCGCCCTGCCACGCCGCCAGAACCCGCATATGCACCTGCTGGAGGCCATGCTGGCCTGGCGCGACATCGCCCCGGCCCCGGCCTGGGACGCCATGGCCGCCGAGAGCCTGGCCCTGTTCGATCGGGCCTTCTTCGACGCCGGACACGGGGTGCTGGGCGAATATTTCACCGAGGACTGGGCCGTGGCGCCGGGCGAGCCCGGCCGCATCGCCGAGCCGGGGCACCATATGGAGTGGGTCTGGCTGCTGGACCGCGCGCGTGCGGCCGGCATGGGCGAGCGCGACGGCCCGGCCCGCGCCCTGTATGCGACGGCGATCGAACGCGGACTGGACGCTCAGGGCTTCGCCATCCGGGAATTCGCCCGCACCGGCGGGGTGATCGACGGCGGCCGCCGCCTGTGGGCGCAGACCGAGACCCTGCGCACCCATCTGCTGCTGGGCGAGACCGGACGCGCCGTCGCCTTGATCCGGGCCGTGTTCGACACCCACCTGGACACCGCTGTTCCCGGCCTGTGGATGGACAGTTATGACGCCGACGATCGCCCGATGGACGCCCGCGTGCCCGCTTCGACCCTGTATCACCTGATGACCGCCTTCACCGCCGTGCTGGATTCCGAGACATGAGCGGGGTCGCCGCCGTCTTCCTGGATCGCGACGGGGTCCTGATCGAGGACACCGGCTATCCGCACGTCGAATCCGAGATGCGCATCACACCGGGCGCGCCCGAGGCGGTGCGGCGGCTGAACGCGCTGGGCTATTTGGCGGTGATCGTCACCAATCAGTCGGGCGTGGCGCGCGGCCTGTTCACCCTGGATCAGATGCACCGGTTCAACGACGCCCTGGTGCGCCGGTTCGCGGCCAAGGGCGCGCGCATCGCCGCCGTCTATGCCTGCCCCTATCACGCCGAGGCCAAGGTCGAGACCTATCGCCACCCCGACCACCCGGATCGCAAGCCCAACCCCGGCATGATCCTGCGCGCCATCGGCGAACACGACATTGATCCGCAAAAGAGCTTCCTGATCGGCGACCAGCCCAGCGACCTGGAGGCGGCCCGTCGCGCCGGGGTTTCGGGCTTCCGTTTCGAGGGCGGCGACCTGGATCGGTTCGTGCGCGACCTCTTGGGCCACTGAGGGCGGTCATCGCCCGTTGAAACCGGTCTCGCGCGGCGTCACAGTGGGGTCATGAGCAAGCCCTACGCCGACCGCCGCTGGACATCGCCCGACGGCCTGTCGCTGTATGCCCGCGACTACGCCCCCGCAGACGGCCCGGCGAAGCTGCCGGTCATCGCCATCCACGGACTGACCCGCAACAGCGCCGACTTCGAGACCATCGCCCCCCTGATCGCCCAGAGCGGCCGCCGGGTGCTGGCCGTCGACGTGCGCGGGCGCGGCCTGTCGGATCGGGCGCCCGATCCGATGACCTATCAGCCGCCCAACTACGCCAAGGATATGCTGGCGCTGATGAGCGCGGCGGGGATCGAACGGGCGATCTTTCTGGGCACCTCCATGGGCGGGCTGATCACCATGGCCATGGCGGCGATCAAGTCCAAGGCCGTGGCCGCCGCCATCATCAACGACGTGGGCCCGGAAGTGGCCAAGGAGGGCCTGGCCCGCATCGCCGCCTATGCCGGACAGCCGGTGGATGTGCAGTCCTGGGCCGAGGCCCGCGACTATGTCCGACGCAACAACGAGATCGCCTTTCCCGGCCGCGACGACGCCTTCTGGGACGCCTTCGCCCGCCGCTGTTTCCGTGAAGGGACGGAGGGCGCGCCGGTGCTGGACTATGATCCCGACATCTCGGTCCCGATCCGTGCGGCGGGGGCCAAGGCCCTGGTCCCGAACCTGTGGCCCTTCTTCAGCCGCCTGGCCAAGGGGCGTCCGACCCTGCTGATCCGCGGCGAGACCTCCGACCTGCTCAGCCCCGACATCGCCGCGCGGATGCAGAAGACGGCCAAGAAGATGTGGTTCGCCGAAGTCCCCGGAATCGGCCATGCGCCCATGCTGGACGAGCCGGAAGCCAAGGCCGCGATCTTCGAATTCTTGAACCAGGCGCCCTGACCTGTTCCTTCCCCCTTGGGGGAGAAGGTGGTCGCCGGAGGCGCTCGGATGAGGGGCTGCATCAGACGCGCTGACCGGCTGACGTCCAGGACGGATTAGGCTCACCCCTCATCCGTCTCGCGACGCGAGCCGCCGTCTCCCCCAAGGGGATAAGGGAACCTCAGGCCTTCTTGACGAACTCCGTCCGCAGCACCAGGCCGCGCACCTTTTCGACATTGGCCTCGATCTCGTCGGGATCGCCGGTCAGGCGGATGTTCTTGACCAGGGTTCCGCGCTTCAGCGTCACCCCGCCCGATCCCTTGACCTTCAGATCCTTGATCAGGGTCACGCTGTCGCCGTCGGCCAGAAGATTGCCGTTGGAGTCTTTGGTGGGTTCGTCAGTCATCAGGCGTCCGGTGTGTTGGTTTCGAGTTCGTCGAGCCAGACCTTGGCCGAACCATCCGACGGCGCGCGCCAGTCTCCGCGCGGGCTGAGGCTGCCGCCCGTCACCACCTTCGGTCCGTTCGGCAGGGCCGAGCGTTTGAACTGGCTGGTCTGGAAGAAGCGGATCAGGAATTTCCGCAGCCAGGTCTTGATCGTCTTCAGGTCGTAGGCGACCCGCTCGTCCTTGGGCGTTCCCTCGGGCCAGGCGCCGCGCGCGGCGTCGCCCCAGGCCTGATGCGCCAGATAGGCGACCTTGGACGGGGTCGAGCCGTAGCGGGTGATGTGGAACAGGAAGAAATCGTTCAGCGCATAGGGACCGACCGTCGCCTCGGTCGATTGCAGCTTGCCGTCCACCGCCGGCGTCAGCTCGGGCGAGATGTCCTGCGCCAGGATGGCGCGCAACACCGGCGCGGCCTCCGAACCCTTCATCTCGCGCTCGGCGACCCAGCGGATCAGGTGACGGATCAGGGTCTTCGCCACCCCGCCGTTGACGTTGTAATGGCTCATGTGGTCGCCGACGCCATAGGTGGCCCAGCCCAGGGCCAGTTCCGACAGATCGCCCGTGCCCAGGACGAAGGCCCGGTTCTGACTGGCCAGGCGGAACAGATAGTCGGTGCGCAGACCCGCCTGCACGTTCTCGAAGGTGATGTCGTAGGTCGGTTCGCCCCTGGCGTGGGGGTGGTCGATGTCGGCCAGCATCCGTTCGGCCGCGGGGCGGATGTCGATTTCGGCGCCGGTCACGCCCAGGGCGGTCATCAGGGACCAGGCGTTGGTCTTGGTGCCGTCCGAGGTGGCGAAGCCGGGCAGGGTGTAGGCCAGAATGTCCGTCCTGGGCAGGCCCAGCCGGTCGAAGGCGTGACAGGCGACCAGCAGGGCTTGGGTCGAATCCAGACCGCCTGAGACACCGATGACGACGCGCTCGGCCCCGGTCGCCGTCATCCGCCGCATCAGGCCCTGGACCTGGATGTTGAACGCCTCGTAGCAGTCCTGATCCAGCCGAGCCGCATCGTCGGGCACGAAGGGGAAGCGGTCGACGGCGCGCATCAACGGGCCGTCCGGTCCCTTGGGCGCATCCTCCTCGGCGATCAGCAGGCGGCCGATGCGCTCGTCCTCGCCCGTGCGGCGCGCCTCGTCGCGGGCGCAGTCGGCGAAGGTGCCGGTGCGCATCCGCTCCAGCCCGATCCGCTCCACATCGATGTCGGCGACGGTCAGATGCGGCTGCATCGAAAAGCGCGGACCCTCGGCGATGCGGGCGCCCAGTTCGTGAATCGTGGCCTGTCCGTCCCAGGCCAGGTCGGTGGTGCTCTCGCCCCAGCCCGAGGCGGTGAAGAGATAGGCCGCCATGGCGCGCGCCGACTGACCGGCGCTGAGCCGTTCGCGGTCCTCGGCCTTGCCGATCAGCACGTTGGAGGCCGACAGATTGACCAGGATGCGCGCACCCGCCAGGGCCTGACGCGTCGAGGGCGGCAGGGGCGCCCAATAGTCCTCGCAGATCTCGACCCCGAAGACGAAGCCCGGCCGCCCGGCGACCTCGATGACGAAATCGGTTCCGAACCGGGCCGCCCAGTCGTCGCCCATGCGCACCGCGCCCCGCGCCTGGCCGCCCGACGCGAACCAGCGCTTTTCGTAATATTCGCGATAGTTCGGCAGATAGGTCTTGGGAACGACCGCCTGGACATGGCCCCCGGCCAGGACCAGGGCGCAGTTGTACAGGGCGTCGCCCTGGCGGATCGGGGCGCCGACCACGGCGATGACGCCCGCGGCCCGGGCGGCGGCGGCCAGGGGTTTGATGCAGGTCTCGACCTGGGCCAGCAGGGCGTCCTGCATCAACAGGTCGTCGATGGCGTAACCGGTCAGGCTGAGTTCGGGAAAGACGATCAGGTCGACGCCTTGTGCGCCCGCCTGTTCGATCAGGGCGATATGCTGCGACGCGTTCGCCGCCGGGTCGGCGATATGCACGACCGGGGTGGCGGCGGCCACGCGCACGAAGCCCTGGTTGCGGGGCGCGTGGAAGAGTTCGGTCCTGGCCATTCGGTCTCCGCTCGTCCCGGCAAGGGCCGGGACCCGCAAGCGTTTCCCCTTCCTACACCAAGAGGATCGGCCAGGGCGACAGCGGTCCCGTAATCAACCGTTCGTCAGGGTCAGAAGCCGCGCCCGCGTCGCCTCGGGCCAGGGCGTCGCGCCGGGGCGGCCCCAGACGGGGTCGGGCCACAGGCCGTCGTCGCGACGACGGCCGACGACATGGACGTGAAGCTGGGCGGTGACATTGCCCAGGGCGGCGACGTTCAGCTTGTCGATCGGGCGGTCCAGCGAAAGGCCGACGGCGTGGACGACCTCTCCGGCGCGGACGATCTCGTCCATCAACAGGGCGCGGTCGGCCGGGACCAGGTCGGCGATCTCGACGGCGCCGGAGCGGCGCGGGATCAGGATCAGCCAGGGGAAGCGGGCGTCGTCTTGCAGTCGGACATGACACAAGGGCCAGTCGGCGGCGAAGACAGATCCGGCGGTGAAGGCGGGATCAATCAGAACATCAGTGAAATCGAGCATCAGATTTTGTACATCAATTGAGACGTTAAGGCCAGAATTCGGCTTTGTTAAAGGATGTATCAGGTCAATATTTACACCTCTAGGGGGTGCGAATTTGACAGAAACACGATGAGGTTATTTGGTAGTTGGCGACGACGGCGGCGCTGCGCCTGTTTCGAGAAGAATCATGCACAAGTCTCTATTTTTTGCGATCTTGATCGCCGCCTGTCTGATGGCGAATGCGGCCCTGGCCCAGAGTTTCGACAACAGGCCGGGACCAGGGAACAACATCACGATCTTAGATCCTACACTGCCGGGTTCAGAAGCTCTGGGCCAGGTGATTACCGTGCCGGCGGGCCAGGGCTTCATCAATACGATTGGTTTCGAGACCATCGGCAGTTCCGGCGCCCCCGTTTTCCGGGCCATGATCTTTCCCTGGAACGGTACGAACAGCGTGTCCGGCGCGGCCATCTTCGACAGCGGCCCCCTGACCAATCCCGCAAGCCTGACCACCATCAACACCGGCGCGGTTCCGGTGACGCCGGGTCAGCAGTATGTGATCCTGGTGACCATGACCCAGGACGCGACGGCCGGAAGCGTCGCCTTGGGTATTTACTTGAATAACACCACCTATGCATTGGGGGCATCTGTTGTGCAGTCTGACAACAACAACAGCCTGACCGACCCTTGGTTCGTCCAGTCGTTCGACATGGCTTTCCGCGTCTCTTACTCGCCGGCGCCGAGCGTGCCGACGATGTCGGAATGGGCCGTGATCCTGTTCGGCTTGATGCTGGTCGGCGGCGGGGCGATCTGGTTGAGCCGCCGCCGACAGGACCTGGCCCTCTGATTTTTCCTGGGCCTGCTCAGCCCAGGCCATAGACGACGCAGGCCTGGTCGGTCAGTTCGCGCGAGGGCGGCTGAAGCGCCAGGCGCGCGGCCTGAATGGCCTCTTC
>JAFLCT010000074.1 GCA_017302335.1 Caulobacterales bacterium
ATTTGATCATGCGCCAGCGGCCATGGACCAGTTTGGGATAGATGGGCACGCGGGCCTGGTAGAGGCCCTTGGGCTTGGCCTTTTCGCGCTGCTGTTCAGCGACGGAGACCGCACCCGCCTCGCCGGAAGGCGGTTTTGGTTTGGTGCGGTCTATCAGGGTGGTCATCGGGTCGGCGCGGCCTCGACTGCGGCGGCCGGGGCCGCAACCGCTTGCGCGGTCGCGGCGGCGGCGACGGCGACGGCGGTCGGATGCGAGTCGCCGGCCGAGTTGGCGTGCACATAGACGGCCAGCGCCTTGATCACGCCAGGCGAGAAGCGGCCTTCCCACGTCGGCATGACGCCGCCGCGGCCGTTGTGGATCTGGGCCGCGATGGATTCGCGATCCGACCCATAGAGCCACTCGCGGTCCGTCAGGTCCGGCGCACCCTGCGCCCGATCGCCGGTTCCGGTCGCGCCGTGGCAAGCCGCGCAGTTGTCGGCGTAGAGTTGGGCCGCGCGCCCGACGGCGGCGCGATCCGCCTGACGTCCCGACAGGGCCACGACGTATTCGGTCATGTCAGCGACCTGCTTCTGGTCCAGCATACCGTCACGGCCGAAAGCGGGCATCTGCGACGTCCGGGTCTGGGCGTGACCCGAACGGATGCCGACGCGGATGGTGTGTTCGATCTCGTCCAACGACCCGCCCCACAGCCAGACGTCGTCGCGCAGGTTGGGATACCCCTTGGCCCCGCCGCCGCCCGCGCCGTGGCAGGTGGCGCAGTTGTCGCCGAAGACCGAGGCCCCGACGGCCATGGCGTGGGCCTGCAACTCGGGATCGGCCTCGATCTGTTGCAGACTCGCGGTCTGCAACTCCGCCTCATTGGCCCCGCGCTGGACCTGCAAGGCCCGCAGCTCCTGGGCCACATTGGCGCGGTCGGACTCGTTCAACAGCCCGTGGGTGTAGCCATTAATGCCCGGCCAGGCCGGCATCAGAATCCAATACACCAGCGAGAAGGCGATGCTGCCGTAGAAGACCCACAGCCACCAACGGGGCAACGGATTATCCAGCTCCTTGATGCCGTCCCATTCATGCCCGGTGGTTTCGACGCCGGTATGGTCGTCACGCTCGCGCTCAGACGTGTTCGTCATGGTCATCCTCAAGGGGGAGTTGCGACATCCGGCGGAAGGTCTCGCGACGCGACGGCCACAGGGCGTAGGTCAGGCCCGCGAAGAAGATGGCGCCAAAGTACAGAGTGCCGGCCTGCTGGGCGAAGCGGGCCACGGTTTCATAGTCGAGACCACTCACCGCAGGTTCTCCGGGTTCTCGGCCTGGTAGGTGCGGAAATCGACCATCGTGCCCAGCACCTGCAAATAGGCGATCAGGGCGTCGAGCTTGGTCAGTCGGTTCGGATCGCCGTCGAAATCGCCCTGATTGACGCGCGCGTCATAGCGGCGGCGCAGGTCCGAAGTCTGGCTGGCGTAGGGGTCGACCTGGGCCAAAAGGTCGGCCTCGGCATTGGCGATTTGGTCTTTCGTGTACGGAACGCCGACGGCGCGCATCGCTTGCAGCTTGGCCTGGATGGCGTGACGGTCCAGGTCCTGGTCCGCCAGGAACCGATAGGGCGGCATATTGGATTCCGGCACGACGGCGCGCGGATTGATCAGGTGATCCCGGTGCCAGTCGTTGGAGTATTTGCCGCCGACGCGAGCCAGGTCCGGCCCGGTGCGCTTGGACCCCCACTGGAACGGGTGATCGTACATACTCTCGGCCGCCAGGCTGTAGTGGCCGTAGCGTTCGACCTCGTCGCGCAGCGGACGGATCATCTGCGAGTGGCAGTTGTAGCAGCCCTCGGAGATGTAGATGTCGCGCCCGGCCAGCTCCAGAGGCGTATAGGGACGCACGCCCTCGACCTCTTCGATGGTGCTTTCCACCCAGAACAGCGGCGCGATCTCGACCAGGCCGCCGATCGACACGGTGACGACGATGCCGATGATCAGCCAGAGCGAGTGGCGTTCAAACTTCTCATGCTTCTTCCACATGGGTGCGATCCTCACTCGGCCGGCTGGAGTTGGGGCGGGATCGTCGACGAAGGCACGCTCGCGTCAGCGCGAGACGGCATCCGAACGGTACGCCACAGGTTGTAGGACATGATCACAGTGCCGGTCAGGAACATCAGACCGCCGATGGTGCGGATGACGTTCTCGACGTGTTTGGCGGCGACCGTTTCGATGAAGCTGTTGGCCAGGAAGCCGTCGGGCGTGTACTCGCGCCACATCAGGCCCTCCATGATGCCGGAGACCCACATCGCGGTGATGTAGAGCAGGATGCCGGTGGTCGCGATCCAGAAATGCCACTCGACCAGAGCGTTCGAGTACAGCCGGTCCTTCTTCCACAGCCAGGGCACCAGACAATAGACGGCGCCGAAGCTGATGAATCCGACCCAGCCCAGAGCGCCGGAGTGCACGTGGCCGATGGTCCAGTCGGTATAGTGCGACAGGGCGTTGACCGTCCGAATGGACATCAGCGGTCCTTCGAAAGTCGACATACCGTAGAAGGCGATGGCCACGACCATCATGCGGACGACGGGGTCGGTGCGCAGCTTGTCCCAGGCGCCCGACAGGGTCATCAGCCCGTTGATCATGCCGCCCCACGACGGCATCCACAGCATGATCGAGAAGGTCATGCCCAGGGTCTGCGCCCATTGCGGCAGGGCCGTGAAATGCAGGTGGTGCGGACCCGCCCAGATGTAGATGAAGATCAGCGACCAGAAGTGGACGATCGACAGGCGGTAGGAATAGACCGGCCGCTCCACACGCTTGGGCACGAAATAGTACATCATCCCCAGGAAGCCGGCGGTCAGGAAGAAGCCGACGGCGTTGTGGCCGTACCACCATTGCACCAGGGCGTCCTGGACACCCGAGAAGACGGAATAGCTGCGCGCTTCCAGCAAGCCCACCGGGATGGCGGCGTTGTTCACCAGGTGCAGCACCGCAATGGTGATGATGAAGGCCAGATAGAACCAGTTGGCGACATAGATGTGCGGCTCGCGGCGCTTCCAGAGCGTGCCCAGGAAGACCAACAGATAAGCGACCCAGACGATCGTCAGCCACAGATCCACATACCATTCCGGCTCGGCGTATTCCTTCGACTGGGTGATGCCGGCGACATAGCCGGTCGCCGCCAGGATGATGAACGCCTGGTAGCCCCAGAAGACGAACCACGGCCAGACTCCGCCCGCCAGGCGCGCCTTGGTCGTGCGCTGCACCACCCAGAAGGAGGTGCAGATCAGGGCGTTTCCGCCAAAGGCGAAGATGACGCCCGAGGTGTGCAGGGGCCTGAGGCGGCCGAAGTTCAGCCAACCCGCCTCAGGGAAGTAGAAGATGTTCGGCCACGACAGTTGAGCCGCGATCAACACCCCGACCGTCATGCCGATCACGCCCCAGAACATGGTCGCGATCACGCCCGCCCGGATGACTCCGTCGGCGTATTTCGACTGGTCGGAACGGAAGAAGCCGTTCGACACGCCTATGGTCATGGCCGACAGGGCCAGCACGGCCAGGGCGGTCATGATGTAGCCGTGGAACCGGAAGGCCGGGTCATCGGTGAAGGCCGTGCCGAGCAAGGCCAGTACGGCTATGCCCGCGACGGTCAGGAACAGGGCGGCGACATCGGTCGGCGTCTTGTCCTGTATGGCGGCGGTGGTCTGCATCTGTCGTGCGATCCCCTCGAAAGCAATTGCAGACGCCATTGCCCGACTCGCGGCGCCCGCTCTTTGACCTGGCGCAATGCCGTCGCCGAAGGCGTCGTGCACTGGTGTCCGCCATTAGGAGGATTGTATGGATTCGCTGACCGTTCTGGAACGTCGGTTCGTCGTTGGCGCACTGGCGGTGCTGGGGCTGACCCTGCTCGTATGCGGCGGCGTCGCGACGCAGGTCGCGATCGCGCACATGGCCCGCGACGCCGCAGTCTGCGGCCCGCTGAACGGACATTGCGGTTGGTGCTATGGCGCGACCGGACTGCTCATCGGCGCCCTGACCGCGTTCGGCCTGGCGGCGCGGGTCGGCTGGGCGAAAGGACAGGCGACGTCCCGCGCCGCCTGATCGTTCAGGCGCAGAGCGTCTCCAGACACTCACGACGCAGCAGACGGATGTGGCGGCTTGATCGGGCCTCGATCAGGCCGCGTTCCTGCATCTGCGACAGGGTGCGAGACACCGTGTGGATGGTCATGCCCAGGTAGTCGGCGATGTCCTGGCGCGTCATCGGCAGATCGAAGGCTTCATCGTCGCCGATGCGTCCGGCGAATTCGACCAGAAAGGCCGCGACACGTTCGACGGCGCTGAGGCGGGCCAGGATCATGGCGTGGTCTTCGCTGCGCCGAAACGCCTGGATAGAGACGCGCCACAAGGCCTGGGCCAGTCCCGCGTCACAGGCGGCGCGGGCCGACAGCTCCTTGCGCTCCACGGCCACGGCCTCGACCGGGGTCAGCGCCTCGGCGGTCACGGCGTGTTCGACGCCCGCTTCCAGCCCCAGAAAGTCGCCCGACAGGTGGAAGCCCGAAACCTGACGGCGGCCGTCGCTCAAGATGCGATAGCTGATCACCGCGCCCGAAACGATGCGATACACCAGCCGAGCCGCGTCCCCTTGACGGAACAGGCAGTCGTTGGGCTGGAAGGGCGAACGGGGCGCCGCGGCCGCGCCGACGAAGGCCGTGCGAAGCGCATCCTCGTCCACCATGATCGCGGACTCGAAGACGGGCGTGAAGTCATCGGCTTGACGTTGGACCTGCATCGCGAAATTCCTTGTGGCGATGCGGGAGGCATAGACCTCGCCCAGAGAGTCGCCATTCAGGAGGCGCCCCTAAGGGAAAATACGGAGGCGGCGGGAACGGCCCCCAAAGCACCCGTTCCCGCCGCCCTGCCTCAGGTCAGAATTTGCGACCAATCCCGACCGAGACGACCCAGGGGTCCAGATCGACGCTGCTCTTTAACGCGCCGGCGTTGATGTTGGCGTCAGTGTTGAACCAGACCTTCTTGACGTCGAAATTCAGGCTCCACGGCCCATGCAGGCCGACATCCGCGCCGGCTTGCAGCGCCCAGCCGATGCCGTTGTCCAGATCGACGTTGAACCCATTCTTGTCCTCGCCGCTGTAGAACAGCATGGCGTTGACCCCGGCGCCGACGTAGGGGCTGAAATTGCCTTCGGTGAGCGGACGATACTGAACCGTCACCACCGGCGGCAGGACCCAGGTCTCGTGCACGGCCACGTCGGTGGCTCCGCCCTGGGCGCGGATCTCGTGCTTGGTCGTGCCCAGGATGGCTTCGACCGCGATGTGGTCGGTGAAGAAATAGGTGAACCCCAGCGTCGGCATCAGGTCGTCGGAAACGTCGACCTTCAGGCCCGTGGCCGCCCCGGCCGAAGTCAGGATGGCGTCTTCCGTGGTCGGCGCCACAGTGGTGATCCGGCCCGTGACGATCCAGTCACCGGCGCGCGGCGGCTGCCATTCCGTGGTCTGGGCCTGGGCGGCGCCCGCCAGCATGACGGTCGCGGCGGTGATCAGGAGGGCGGTCTTGGCTTTCATTGCAGTCATCCCCGACGACGGAGACGCCCTATGCGCCGCGTCGTCGAGGGGGGTGTGCGCCGCATCGGCGAGACCCGCATTGATCCACCTCAAAAAGCGGCGCGACGCTCAGATGACCTTGGCGTGCCGCCCTTCCGAGGCCTTCAACAGCGGATCGAAGACGGCGGCCACGGCGCGCACGAACGGCGCGCCGCGCGGGGTCATGCGCACGGTCGCCCCGGCCTGTTCGATCAGGCCGTCGGCCGCGAACCGATCCAGGGCGGGACGAACGGCGGCGACCTCTCTGACCGGTCGCCCGTGGCGTTCGGCGACCGCATCGACATCGACGGCGAAGTCGCACATCAGCCGCTCGATCAGTTCGGCCACGAACAGGTCGCGCGCCGTCAGGGCGACGCCGCGCACGACGGGCAGCCGCCCCTCGGCCACGGCGGCGCGCCAGTCGCGTTCGACCGTCGCATTCTGCGCATACAGCCCCGGCGCCCGCGAGATCGACGACGCGCCCAGACCGATCAGCACCTCCGCCGTGTCGGTGGTGTAGCCCTGGAAATTGCGACGCAGGCGCCCCGCTTGGGCGGCGGCGGCCATGTCGTCATGCGGCAGGGCGAAATGGTCCAGGCCGATGGCGCGCCAACCCCTGTCCATCAGCCGTTCATGCGCCGCCCGGCTCATGGCGAACCGCTCCAGCGGCCCGCCCAGGGCCGTCTCGTCGATCAGCTTCTGGTGCGGCTTCATCCACGGCACATGGGCGTAGCCGAACAGGGCCAGGCGTTCCGGCCGCAAGGTGGTGACCCGATCCAACGTCGCCAGAACCTCGTCCACCCCCTGATGCGGCAGGCCGTACATCAGATCCAGGTTCAGGGAGAAGACGCCGACCCGGCGCAAGGCCTCGGCCGCAGCCTCTATGGTCTCGAACCGCTCGGGTCGGTTCACGGCCGCTTGCACGACCGGCGACAGGTCCTGTACGCCCAGGCTGGCGCGCGTCAGGCCCAGCGCCCCGGCCATGTCGATCCATTCCGGGGTCAGCACCTCGGGGTCCAGCTCGGCCGCGAACTCGGTCAGACCCGTCAGGTCGAAACGCCGCGACAGGCCGTCGATCAAGGTGCGCAACAGTTCGGGCGGCAGCATATTGGGCGTGCCCCCGCCCAGGTGCAGGGCCGTGATGCGCGGCCGGGCGCCCGCCGCCGCGATCGCCAGATCGGCTTCGCGCAGCACCAGATCGACATAGGACGCCATGGGATCGACCCGGTTCATCGCCCGGGTGTTGCAGCCGCAATACCAGCACAGCCGCTTGCAGAAGGGGATGTGCACATACAACGACGCCGGACGGCGCCAGTCGGCGGCGGCCAGGCTCTGCGTCCAGTCGGTCTCGCCCACGGCCGAGGTGAACTGGGCCGCCGTGGGATAGCTGGTGTAGCGCGGAACGTTGGCGTCGTACCGGACGATCAGGTCCGCCAGATCCGGCCACAAGCCCTTGGGATCAGGCGTCGTCATCGCCGCCCGCCTGGGTGATGGAAGCCGCATCATCGTCGAACCGATGAAACTCGTGCCACAAGCCGTTCAGCACGCCGAAGGCGACGGCCAGGCCCAGGCCCAGGATCCAAGCGAAATACCACATGAGTCGGTCTCCCTCGTTCCCTCAGTAGAGGTCTGGATTGGTGCGCAGCGCCGCCGTCGTCGAACGGCCCCACAGGACGCGATAGACCCAGCTCGTATAGATCAGGATCAGCGGCAGCAGGATCGCGGTCACGGCCAGCATGGCGAACAGGGTCAGGTGGCTGGACGAGGCGTTCCAGACCGTCAGGCTGGACTGGGTGTCGATGGAACTGGGTAGGATGAAGGGAAACATCGACAGGCCGACCGTCGAAATGATTCCCAACGCCGACAGCGACGATCCGCCAAAGGCCAGAGGTTCGCTGCGCCGCCAGAGACCCAGCAAGGCCGCCCCGGCGCCGATGAAGCCCAGCGCGGGGGCCAACATCATCCACGGATAGCGTCCATAGTTGTCCAGCCAGGCGCCCGGCGCGGCCTGCACGGCCGTACGCAACGGGTTTGAGACGCCGTTGGGATCCGCCGCGCCGACGATGCGGAAACCCAGGTCGCCGAAGGCCGCGACCAGGCCGCCCACGGCGAACAGCGCCAGACTGAGCAGGGCCGCGACGGTGCCGATGACCCGCGCCCGCTCCACGACCGGCCCATGCTCGGCCTTCAGACCTAGCCAGGCGGCGCCGTGCAACACCAGCATCGACACCGACAACAGGCCGCACAACAGGCTGAAGGGGGTGAATAGGCCCAGCAGAGTCCCTTCGTAGAAGGCCCGAAGGTCGCTATCCAAGCGGAAGGGCGCGCCGATCAGGACATTGCCGACCGCCACCCCGAACACCAGGGCGGGCACGAAACCGCTGACGAACAGGCACCCGTCCCAGAAACGCCGCCAGGCCGCCTCGGGCCGCTTGGACCGGTATTTGAACGCCACCGGCCGCAGGATCAGCGCCGACAGCACCAGATACATGGCCAGATAGAAGCCGGAGAAACTGATCGCATAGACGAAGGGCCAGGCCGCGAAGATCGCGCCGCCGCCCAGGATGAACCACACCTGGTTGCCTTCCCAGGTGGCGCCGACGGTGTTGATCACCATGCGTCGCTCCTCGTCGCTCTTGGCGACGAAGGGCAGCAACGCGCCCACGCCCAGGTCAAAGCCGTCCGTCAGGGCGAAGCCGATCAGCAGCACCCCCATCAAGGCCCACCAGATCAGGCGAAGGGTGGCGAAATCGAGAGGCAGTTCCATCTGCGATGTCCTTGATCTGATCGGTCAGGCGACGGCCGGAGGGTCGGCGACGGCCGGCGCGGCTTCGTCATCGTGTCCTGCGGAAGGTCCCTTCTTGATCGTGCGCAGGATCAACCCGACCTCGACCACCGCCAGGGCGCCGTAAAGCAGGGCGAAGCCGATGATCGTCGTCCACAGTTGGGCCACTGTCAGGCTGGAGGCGCCCAGGAAGGTCGGCAGCACCCCATCCACCGCCCAAGGCTGGCGACCGTATTCGGCGACGATCCAGCCGAACTCGATGGCGATCCACGGCAGGGGTATGGACAACACCGCCGCCCACAGGAACCACCGCGTCTCGTGCTTTCTGAGGGTGCACAACACGAAGGCGGCGGCGAACAGGGCGATCATGTACAGGCCGATCCCGGCCATGAACCGAAAGGCCCAGAACAACACCGGCACGTTCGGCACCGTGTTCCAGGCCGCCATGCGGATCTGGTCCGGCGTGGCCGTGCGCGGGTCCTCGACATAGCGGCGCAGCAGCAGGCCGTAGCCCAGGTCGTTGCGATGCTGTTCGAACAGGGCGCGGCTGGCGATGTCCTGCGGATTGTCCTTGATGCGCTCCAGCGCGCCATAGGCGACGACGCCGGATTCGATGCGGTCCTCGGCCACCGCCACCAGCTCCAATATGCCCGACACCTCGCCATTCAGGCTGCGCGTGGAGATCAGGCCCAGGACATAGGGAAGTTTGATTTCATAATGGGTGTGGCGGTCTTTCAGGCTGGGGAAGCCGATGACGGTCAGACCCGCCGGCGCCGGTTCGGTGCGCCACATGGCCTCGATGGCGGCCAGCTTCATTTTCTGGTTGTCGGTCAGGGTGTAGCCGCTTTCATCGCCCAGGACGACGACCGACAGGGATGAGGCCAAGCCGAAGGCGGCGGCCACCGTCATCGACCGTTTCGCGAAAGCGCGATGCTTGCCCTTCAGCAGATAGAAGGCCGAGACCCCCAGCACGAACACCGAGGCGCAAACGTAACCGGCCGACACCGTGTGCACGAATTTGGCCTGGGCCACCGGATTGAACAGCACGGCCATGAAGTCCACGACCTCCATCCGCATGGTGTCGGGATTGAAGGCCGCGCCGACGGGGTTCTGCATCCAGCCGTTGGCGATCAGGATCCACAACGCCGACAGATTGGTGCCCAGCGCCACCAGGAAGGTCACCAGCAGGTGGACCTGCGGCTTCAGCTTGTCCCAGCCGAAGAACATCAGCCCGACGAAGGTCGCCTCCAGGAAGAAGGCCATCAGCCCCTCGATCGCCAGGGGCGCGCCGAAGATGTCGCCGACATAGTGGCTGTAATAGCTCCAGTTCATGCCGAACTGGAATTCCATGGTGATGCCGGTCGCCACGCCCAGCGCGAAGTTGATCCCGAACAACACGCCCCAGAACCGCGTGATCGTCTTCCAGATCGGCCGCCGAGTCATCACATAGATCGACTCCATGATGACCAGCAGGAACGACAGCCCCAGCGTCAGAGGCACGAACAGGAAGTGGTAGAGCGCCGTCAGCGCGAATTGCAGGCGCGACAGGTCGACGACCGCGAGGTCGATCATGGCTTAGGCTCCCGAGCCGACTCCGGGCGCCGACTTCGGCCCCGCGATTAGGCGCTTCGAACAATCGGCGCCTTGACTTCGATCAAGGCTATGGGCCGTGCAATGGGTGTTTAGAGTGCGACCTATGACCGCCCTCTCCTCGCCCGCCCTCGATCCGAAGCCCTGGCTGCGCGCCTCTGGGCGGGCCGTAGCGCGTGATGGACGGCTGGCGGGCGCCTTGGTGGCTCTGGACGTGGTTCCGGCGGCGGCCTTCGCCCTGGGACTGACGTTGACGCTCGTCGCCTATCCGAGCGGTCTGGGGGCCATGGCGCCGGGCCTGGCGCTGATGATCGCCGCCGTAGCCCTGCGCGGCCTTTTGGCGCACTGGGCCATGGTCATGGGCGGACGGACGGCGCGCGCGGTGAAGACCCAGGTGCGCGATCGGGTGCTGGCGGGCCTGTTCGCCGGGCGGTCGGCCCCCCTCGCGGCGGCCAGCGAAGGGGTCGAGGCCCTGGACGGTCACTATGCGCGGTTCGAGCCGGTGCGGTTGGCGGCGATGACGGCCCCCCTGGTGCTGGTCGGCCTGGCGGCGTTCGCCAGCCCGATCGCGGCGGGCATATTGCTGTTCACCCTGATCCCCTTCGCCCTGGGCATGGCGCTGACGGGGACGGCGGCCGCCGGAGAAAGTCGGCGTCAGTTCGCCGCCCTGTCCACCCTGTCCGGGCTTTTCCTGGACCGGGTGCGCGCCCTGCCCGCCGTCATCGCCTTCCAGGCCGAGACGCGCGTCGCGGACGAGGTGGCGCGCGGGGCTGGCGAATTGCAGCGGCGAACCGCGCGGGTGTTGCGCATCGCCTTCCTGTCGTCGGCGGTGCTGGAGTTCTTTTCGGCCCTGTCGGTGGCCCTGGTGGCGGTCTATTGCGGCTTCAACCTGCTACGCCTGTTGCCTTTCCCGGCGCCCGAGACGCTGGACCTGGGACGCGCCTTCTTCGTCCTGGCCCTGGCCCCCGAAGTCTATGCCCCGTTGCGACGCCTGGCGGCCGCCTACCATGACCGTCAGGCTGCGGAGGCCGCCGTTCCGACCCTGGCCGCCGCCTGCGTCGAACCGGACGCGACCGTCGCCTCGGCCCTGCTGCTGGCGCGTGAACCGGCGATCCGGTTCGAGGGTCTGACAATCCGCCATGGCCTGGCCGCGCCGGTGCTGGAGGATTTCGACCTGGAGGTTCGCCCCGGCCAGATGGTCGCCCTGACCGGTCCCAGCGGCGTGGGCAAGTCCAGCCTGTTGCACGCCCTGATCGGCCTGGCGCCGGTCACCAAGGGGCGCATCCTGATCGAAGGCCGCCCGCTGGAGGAGATCGGCGGTCTGGCCGGCCGCGTCGCCTGGGCGGGTCAGGCGCCCATGGTCGTGCCGGGCGCGGTGCGGGACAATATCGCCCTGGCGCGACGCCACGCCACGGCGGATCAGGTGACGGCGGCCGCCCAAGCCGCGGGCCTGACCGGCGATCTGGAGCGGATGCTCGATGAACGCGGCGGCGGCCTGTCGGGCGGAGAATTGCGGCGGCTGGGCCTGGCGCGCGCCTTCCTGAAGGATTCCTCCATCCTGCTGCTGGACGAGCCGACCGCCAACCTCGACCGCGAGGCCGAGGCGGCGATGATCGAGACGATCCGCCGCGCCGCCCAGGGCCGCACGACCCTGATCGCCACCCATTCGGCCGCCGTGGCCGCCGTGGCCGACCGGGTGGTGCGGCTATGAACGTCCGTGAGCTGATCCACGCCGAGATCCGTCGCGAGGCCCCGCGTCTGCGACTGGCGGCGGCCATGGGGGCGGTGGTGGCGGCCTCGGCCGTGGCCCTGTTGGGCGTGTCGGGCTGGTTCATCACCGGCGCCGCCCTGGCCGGGGCCTTGGGCGCGGCGGCGGCGGCGAGCTTCAACTATCTGCTGCCCAGCGCGGCCATCCGTCTGTTCGCCGTTCTGCGGACAGGCGGGCGTTATGTCGAACGGGTCGCCGGTCACGAGGCGGCGCTGGCCGCCCTGGCCCGGATGCGGCCCATCCTGTTCCGCGCCCTGGCCGAAGGTCCGCCGCAACGCGCCCTGGCCCTGTCGGTGGGCGAGGCTTCAGCGCGGCTGGTCGAGGACGTGGAGGCCGTCCAGACCCTGTTCATCCGCCGCTCGGCGGTCTGGGCGACGGGCGCGGGCGC
>JAFLCT010000075.1 GCA_017302335.1 Caulobacterales bacterium
CTCGCGAGCACGTGTGATCCGGTTGAAGTTGCCAACGCCTTGCATGCGCTTGGCCAACTCGGCTCCGGCCTCCGCGCTTTCATAGACCTGCTTGGCATACTTGAGTGCTTGCTGGGCGGCCACGGCGTTGGCTTGGGCGGCGTCGGCGTCGGCGCGCAGGCTGGCGGCGTCGCCGCTGACCAGGACGGCGAGCGCCTGTCCAACGCGAACCGATTGTCCCGTGGCGACGAGCACGCGCTCGACCCGTCCGCTCACCGTCGCGGCGACAGCGGCGCGGGCGTCCACCATCGGCTCGATGCGACCGGACAGGCGCGTCTCGCCGCCGCCCCCGGCGGCGACGGAGACCACACCGATCCCAGCGGCCTCGATCTGAAGGTCGGTTAAAGCGACTTCGCCCTCGCCGCCCGCTTCTTCGGCATGATCGCTTTCGGTTTCGGCGGCGGGCGGCGGCGGCGGCGGCGAGGGCCGGGTCACGGCGTAGATCGCGCCGCCGACGGCAAGCACGATGACGGCGCCCCCAGCCATGAGCCAGGTCCGGTGGATTTTAGGAAGGCGGTTCATTGTGCGACTCCAAAGGGGGCGCGGCCTTGCAGGCGCGCGAGGTCGATCTCTGCTCGCGCACGCGCCAGACGGGCGTCCACGGCGGCGTTGCGAGCGGTGATGAGGGCGGTGCGAGAAGAGCGCAGTTCGAGTTGAGAGATGCGCCCGGCCTCAAAGCCGATGCGCGAAAGCCGGTAGGCTTCCTCGCCGGCGCTCACCCCAGCGTCCGCAGCGGAGACGCGGCTGGCCGAGGCGCGAAGCCTGGCCTGGGCCGCATTGCGATCCGCCTCCGCGTCCTGCCGCGCGCTGAGCAGTCGCGCATCGGCCACACGAAAGTCAGCCTGGGCCGCCTCGATGTTTCCCCGGTTCCGGTCGAACAGGGGCAGCGGCAGACTGAACCCGAAGGTCAGGGCTGTCTCGCCCTCGGTCTCAAAGCGACGCACGCCCACGGACGCCGTCACATCGGGCGTCGCACGAATGCGTTCGACGGCGATCCGAGCCTCGGCCGCCGACCGTTCGGCCTGGGCGACCCGAACCTGAGGCGACGCGGACGCGCTGACGGGCGTCGAGGGGGTGCGATCAATCAGACTTGTCTCGATCGAGGTCACCGGCGTCGACAGCATGGCGACGGCGGTCAACCGCGCGAAGGCCGCGTCCCGTTCCGCCTCGGCTTCGTCGAGACCCGCCTTCGCAGCAGCAGCTTCGCTTTCGCCCTGAATGCCGCGCAGCAGAGGCTCGCGGCCTTCCTCGACAAGCGCCAAGGCGGCTCGCGTGTCCGCTATGATGACAGTCAGCGCTTCGGCGGCGAGACCGGCGCGGCGCTCGGCGGCCTCAGCCTCGGCATAGGCCAGGGCCAGTCTCGCGGCGGCTTCGACGGCCGCCTGATCACGACGAAGCGCCGCCGCGCCTGCGTCCGCGCGCGCCGCACCGACACGCGCGGATCGGCGACCCCACAGTTCCAGATCCTGGCTGAACGACAGGGTCGTCTCGGCATTGGCGTAGCCGCTGAAGGAGCCTCGGCCAAAGGCGTTCTCCGCCTCCAGGCCCAGAACAGGGTTCGGTCGGACGGCGGCTTGCCGCACCCGCGCCTCGGCGGCGTCGAGCAGGGCTTCGGCCTCGGCGGCGGACGGGGTCAGCCCGATGCGGTCGAGCAGAATCTCGAACGCAGGGGCGGGATCGGCCCAGGCGGGACCGGCGGTTAGGACCGGAACGCGGCCCAGGCGCAACCGACCGCGAACCGCGGCGGGCGGCGATATGGGGATGTCATGATTTATCTTTCCAGAGGTGTGACGAGAGCGTGCGCCGTCATCGGCGCGAACGTCGCGTCAGGCTCTGGGAGGGCGTTCCAGGCCGTCTGGCCTATGCGCGACGCGCATATCGTCCATCGGCGGGGCAAGTGCGGAACTCGCCATCAGACTGGGCGTCGCGAGCGAAGGCTCGGACGCCGTCAACGATCCCACAGCGTGACAATGACCGTGTGAACAGGCGCCATGGATCGGTTGCGGATCCGGCTCATGATCCTGACCGATATCGATCACCTGATAGGCCGAAGGCGGTTCGACGCCGCACTCGGCGGCCTCGGCGATGGGCGCCAGAGCGAACATGGCGAAGAGCGCCATCATCCACCGAGTTTTCGCCAACCAGGACACCATCATGGTTCGTATCAGATTTGATGGCGGCAGGCCACCGGCGTCTGAATGTCGGCCGATGTGAAGCCTGCCGTTGCCGACGCCCATGATCCGCGGACGCCGCAGCCGAGGCGCCGCTCAACACGGCCCGCCCGGCCTCAAGCCCAAGCTCGACCGAGTTTCAATGCGGCCTAACGCACCGCGGCCTCGGTGGAAGGGGAGGTCAGGAAAACGCCATGAAGATCAAGGCGACGACGGTGACATCGAAGACGCGGGCGGCGAGCGAGAAAAACTGGGACATGGGCGTTCCGGGAAGCGACGATCTCCCGTCGTCTCAGCAAGGCCCGTGCCGATCCCGGCGTCGGCGTCAGATCTCGGTCTTGGTGGTCTTTCCCGCCGATGGACGACGCTCTTTCGCGCCCGAATATTCCCGCCCCAGATAGGTCGAACGGGCCGCGTCCAGCACCGGCGCCCCCCCTTTCAGGCCGCGTTTCTGCCCGCCCTGTCCCATCAAATGGACAGAGAAGGCCGGGTCGACGGACGGCGGGGGGGCGGCAGGGCTTGCCGGGCGGGCGGCGGTTTCGGCCGGGGCGTCCAGCGGGACCAGATCACGACTGTTCTCCCGGCGCTGGACCTGGCGACGGTCGCCCTGACGCTGTTCGTCCTCGCCGCTCATCCGCCCTTCGCCAAACGGTCGATTTGGGCGCGCATCTCGTCCATCTGGCGGCGCATCTCGTCCAGAGGATCGGCGGCTTTGGACGCTCCCGCCGGAGACGGCGGCGCCTCGCCCGCGCGCTGGGCCGGGGTCATGCCGGGCCACATACGCATGGCCTGTTCGAACATGGCCATGTTGCGCTTGATCGCCTCGTCCATGATGCCCGCGCCCGGCGTGGCGCCCAGGACCTTGGTCATCTGGCCCCGGAACTGCTCCTGCTGACGGGTGAAATTCTCCAGCGACATTTCGAGATAGCTGGGCAAGACGCCCTGCACCGGATTGCCGTAGAAGCCGATCAACTGACGTAGGAACTGCACCGGCAACAGGGCCTCGCCGCGGCTCTCTTCCTCGAAGATGATCTGGGTCAGGATCTGGCGGGTCAGGTCTTCGTTGGACTTGGCGTCGAAGACTTGGAATTCGATCCCGCCCCGGACCATTCCCGCCAGGTCGTCCAGGGTCACATAGGCGCTGGTGGCCGTGTTGTAGAGCCGCCGGTTGGCGTATTTCTTGATGATCACGACGCCGTCGCCGGTCTTGCCGCCTTCGGATTTCCTGTCAGCCACGCCCATGCTCGTTCTGTTGCGACCCCGTCCTTATCCCGCAGCGCGGCGCGATGCGCCAGCCGTTCTTCAGGTCATCGTCGGCGCCAACACCACGCCGACCAGCACCGCCGCCCAGTGGACGCCCGCTCCGGTCACGACGAAACCATGCCATATGGCGCGCCGGAACTTCACCTTGGGGCTGATGAAGACGAAGACTCCCGCCGTATAGATCAGCCCGCCCGCCACCAGCAGGCCCAGAGCGATCGGGTGCACCGTCTCCAGCATCGGCTTCAGGGCGATCACCGCCAGCCAGCCGAACAGGGCGTAGACCACGCTCCAGAACCCGTCCGACAGACGCGGCGCCACCAGCTTGGCCCCGACGCCGCCCAAGGCGATGACCCAGACCAGCAGGGTGAAGCCGACCGACCACCAGCCTTCGAACCTCTGGGTCGTGAAGGGCGTATAGCTGCCGGCGATCATCAGGAAGATGGCCGCTTCGTCCAGCCGCCGCAGCACCGGCCGCACCGGCGACGGCCGCGTCAGATTGTAGACGGTCGAGGCCGACAGCATGGCGATCAGACACAGGGCGTAGACCGCCGTCGACACCGCCGTGCCGACGCCGCCGTAAACCGCGGCCAGCACCGCCAGCACGACCCCGCCGATCCCCGCCAGAATCAGGCCGACCAGATGCACCCAAAGGTCGGCCAGCCGCTCGGCGCGAGAAGTATAGTGTTCGATCATGTCCAGGGCGTCGGCGACGCAAACCCGGGCGGACAACTTCTTCATCACGTTCAGCATGGCTTCTCCAAACCGGAAGGCGCGTGATCGTTCCCGTAAACATTAGGCAAGCTGGATGACCATCCGCTGAACACGGACGATATTCGGCGTTGTTCCGGGCCGGTGCGGCGATTCGGCAACAGGCGGATTTGCGGGGATCGGCGGCCGAGCGTATTCAGCCGGGCTGATTTCCGGCCTGCCGCGCGTCGCGCTATCTGAGGCCATTCTCCCGGAGCTTCTCATGACCGACGTCGTCATCGTTTCCGCCGCCCGCACCCCCGTGGGGTCCTTTCTCGGCGCCCTGTCCGGTCTGAGCGCCGCCGACCTGGGCGCCGTCGCCATCAAGGCGGCGGTGGAGCGCGCGGGCGTGAAGCCGCATGAGGTGGACGAGGTCATCCTGGGTCACGTGCTTCAGGCCGCGACCGGTCAGGGTCCGGCGCGCCAGGCCGCGATCAAGGCCGGTCTGCCGATCGAGACCCCGGCCTGGAGCCTGAACCAGATCTGCGGCTCGGGCCTGCGCGCCGTGGCCATCGCCTATCAGCAGATCGCCCTGGGCGACGCCAGGATCGTGGTCGCGGGCGGCCAGGAGAGCATGAGCCAGGCCCCCCACGCCGCTCAGATGCGCAACGGAACCAAGATGGGCGACGTCTCCTTCACCGACACCATGATCAAGGACGGCCTGTGGGACGCCTTCAACGGCTATCACATGGGCCAGACGGCCGAGAACATCGCCGACCGGTCGTCGATCAGCCGCGCCGACCAGGACGCCTTCGCCGTCGCCAGCCAGAACAAGGCCGAGGCCGCCCAGAAGGCCGGCAAGTTCGACGCCGAGATCGCGGCGGTGACGATCAGCACCAAGAAGGGCGACATCCTCGTCGACAAGGACGAATACATCCGCCACGGCGCGACGATCGAGGCGATGGAGAAACTGCGTCCCGCCTTCACCAAGGACGGATCGGTCACCGCCGCCAACGCCTCGGGCCTGAACGACGGCGCCGCCGCCCTGGTGCTGATGCGCGCCGACGAGGCCAAGGCGCGCGGGCTGGAGCCGCTGGCCCGCATCGTCTCCTGGGCCACGGCGGGCGTCGATCCGGCGATCATGGGCACCGGCCCGATCCCAGCCTCGAAGAAGGCGCTGGACAAGGCGGGCTGGACCGTCGCCGACCTGGACCGCGTCGAATCCAACGAAGCCTTCGCCGCCCAGAGCCTGTGCGTACTGCGCGAGCTGGGGCTGGACCCGGCCAAGGTCAACGTCAACGGCGGCGCCATCGCCATCGGCCACCCCATCGGGGCCTCGGGCGCGCGCATCCTGACCACCCTGCTGCACGAGATGAAACGGTCGGACGCCAAGAAGGGCCTGGCCACCCTGTGCATCGGCGGCGGCATGGGCGTGGCCCTGTGCGTCGAACGCCCCTGACGCGGACGTGACCGACATCCTCTATGGCCGCCCTCCGGCGGTGTTCGATCCGCCGACAGGGGCGACCCAGACCTCGCCCCTGATCCCCGGTTCGACCGCGCTTGAAGACCTCGCGCCCGGTTCGGTCGAGACGGCCACGATCTACGCCCCGCCCGGCGTGGTCGAGCGCCGCTATACGTTGGCCCTGGCCCTGCGCGCCCTGAAGCCCGGCGGGCGGCTGGATGTCATGGCCCCCAAGGACAAGGGCGGCTCGCGCCTGAAGAAGGAGCTTCAGGGCTTCGGCCTGACCTTCGAAGAGACGGCCAAGGCCCACCACCGCCGCGCCATCGCCGTGCGGCCGGAAACGGTCGTCGGCCTGGACGAGGCCGTCGCGACGGGCGGCCCGCGCCGGATCGCAGAGCTGGACGCCTGGACCCAGCCGGGGGTCTTCGCCTGGGACCGGATCGACCCGGGCAGCGCCCTGTTGCTGCGGCGCCTGCCGGAACTGTCCGGCGCCGGGGCCGACCTGGGCTGCGGCTGGGGCGCGCTGGCCCGCGCCGTTCTGGTCTCGCCCAAGGTGACGGGCCTGCGGCTGGTCGATCTGGATCGTCGCGCGGTGGAGGCGGCGAAACGCAACATCGACGACCCGCGTGCGGCCTTCGACTGGACCGACGCCCGCCTGCTGCCCGACAGCGGCGACCTCGACTTCGTCGTCGCCAATCCGCCCTTCCACGACGGCGGGGCCGAGGATCGACGACTGGGGCAAGCCTTCGTCCGCAAGGCCGCGGGCCTGTTGAGACCCGGCGGCGTCCTGTGGGTCGTGGCCAATCGCCACCTGCCCTATGAGAATGAGATCAACGCCGCCTTCAAGCGCATGACGCCCGTCGCCGACGCCGGGGGCTACAAGGTGCTGGAGGCGACGCGGTGAAGACCAGAACCGCCCGGCTGGACAAACTCCTCGGCTCGCTGGGCTACGGCTCGCGCCAGGAGATCGCGCGACTGGCGCGGGTGGGCGGCGTCGAGCTGGACGGGGTGGAGATCACCGACGCCTCGACACGCATCGCCCTCACGCCCGACCTGCCCCGGCGGATGATGATCGACGGGCGGCCGGTCGATCCGCCCCAGGGTCTGCTGCTGATCCTGAACAAGCCGTTGGGCATGACCTGTTCGCACAAGGAGGACGGGGCCTTGGTCTATGACGTTCTGCCCGACCGCTGGCGGCGGCGCGACCCGGCCATCTCGACCGTCGGGCGGCTGGACAAGGACACCTCGGGCCTGTTGCTGCTGACCGACGACGGCGATCTGCTGCATCGGATCATCAGCCCCAAGCGGCACGTCAGAAAGACCTATCGCGCGACCCTGGCCCGGCCCTTGGCGGGAACCGAGGGGGTCCTGTTCGCCTCGGGCGAGCTGATGCTGGAAGGCGAGGGCAAGCCCCTGGCGCCCGCCGCGCTGGAGGTCGTATCGCCCGCCGAGGCCCGGCTGACGGTGACCGAGGGGCGCTATCATCAGGTGCGGCGAATGTTCGCGGCCGTCGGCAATCACGTCGAGACCTTGCACCGCGAAAGCCTGGGCGAACTGACGTTGCCCGCCGATCTGGCGCCGGGCCAGTGGCGGCTCGCCACGCCCCAGGAAGCCGAGGCGATCTTCGCATGAACGCCCAGGCCAAGATCTGCGGGCTGACCACGGTCGAGACGCTGGAGGCGGCCCTGGACGGCGGGGCGGCCTTCGTCGGCCTGGTGTCGTTTCCGAAAAGCCCGCGCCATCTGTCGCTCGACGCCGCCGCGACCCTGGCCCAGCGCGCACGGGGGCGGGCCAAGGTGGTGGTCGTCACGGTCGATGCCGACGACGCCCTGCTGACCGAGATCGGCCTGAAGGTGCGGCCCGATCTGATCCAGCTTCACGGCCGAGAGGCGCCGGATCGCGCCCATGCGGTGCGGCGGCTGACGGGCGCGGGCGTGATCAAGGCCCTGCCGATTTCCGGTCCCGAGGACTTCGCCGTCGCCGTCGACTGGGCGCCGGTGGTCGATCACCTGATGTTCGACGCCCGCCCGCCGAAGGACGCGATCCTGCCGGGCGGGGTCGGGGCGGCGTTCGACTGGTCTCTTCTGACCGGTCGCCGCTTCGAACGGCCGTGGTTCCTGGCCGGGGGGCTGACGCCCGAAAACGCACCTAAGGCCGTGCGCCTCACCGGCGCTCCCTTGGTGGACGTGTCCTCTGGCGTGGAAAGCGCGCCCGGTGTTAAGGACGCGGGCCGGATCGCAGCCTTTCTGGAGGCGGTGCGACGGCCGTAATTCCGACGCCTCCCCGCGTGAAAGCTTGATCCGTGAACGCCCTGCTTCCCAATGACTACGCCTGGCCCGACGCCCAGGGCCGCTTCGGTCCCTACGGCGGCCGGTTCGTGGCCGAGACTCTGATGCCGCTGATCCACGAGCTGGACGCGGCCTATGAGGCGGCCAAGGCCGATCCGAGTTTCCAGGCCGAGCTGGACGGCTTCCTGACCGACTATGTCGGCCGCCCCAGCCCGCTCTATCTGGCCGAACGGCTGACCGCGCATCACGGCGGCGCGAACATCTGGTTCAAGCGCGACGAGCTGAACCACACCGGCGCGCACAAGGTGAACAACTGCATGGGCCAGATCCTGCTGGCCATGCGCATGGGCAAGACCCGCATCATCGCCGAGACCGGCGCCGGCCAGCACGGCGTGGCGACGGCCACCGTCTGCGCCCGCTTCGGCCTGCCCTGCGTGGTCTATATGGGCGCGACCGATGTGGAGCGGCAGCAGCCCAACGTCTTCCGCATGAAGCTGTTGGGCGCCGAGGTCATTCCCGTCACCTCGGGCCGGGCGACCCTGAAGGACGCCATGAACGAGGCCATGCGCGACTGGGTCACCAATGTCGAAGACACCTATTACCTGATCGGCACGGCGGCGGGTCCGCACCCCTATCCGGCCATGGTGCGCGACTTCCAGGCGGTGATCGGGCGAGAGGTCCGCGCCTCGATGCTGGCCCGCAAGGAAAAACTGCCCGACGCCTGCGTGGCGGCCATCGGCGGCGGCTCGAACGCCATCGGCCTGTTCCACCCGTTTATCGAGGACGCCGACGTGCGCCTGATCGGGGTCGAGGCGGCCGGGCGCGGCCTGGACGGGCCGGACCACGCCGCCAGCATTCAGGGCGGCCGCCCCGGCGTGCTGCACGGCAACCGCACCTATCTGCTGCAAGACGACGACGGCCAGATTCTGGAGGGCCACTCCATCTCGGCAGGTCTGGACTATCCGGGCATCGGGCCGGAGCACGCCTGGCTGAAGGACATCGGCCGCGCCGAATACCGCGCCGCCACCGACGCCGAGGCTCTGGAGGCGTTCCAGCTCTGCTCGAAACTGGAGGGGATCATCCCCGCGCTGGAACCCAGCCACGCCCTGGCTCGCGTCGGCGAGATCGCGCACGAAGTGGGCAAGGGCGGCGACGTCGTGCTGAATATGTGTGGGCGGGGCGACAAGGACATCTTCGCCGTGGCGAAACATCTGGGAGTGGAACTGTGACTGCCAAGACCCTTCTGATCGCGGCCGTCGCCGCCTTCGGCCTGACCGGCGCCGCCGCGGCGCAAACGCCCTATACGGCGGCCGCGCCCGCCCAGGCTCAGACTCAAGCCCAGGCTGCGCCCGCCGCCGCGCCCGCCCGCCCCCAGGGACAGCCCTGGACGGCGGCGCCGATTCTGACCGGCGCCTCGGCCGCGCCCGATTGCGGCAATCTGCACAACCTGGCCGGTCGCGCCTTCTGCGTCACCGCGCCCCTGGGCCAAATGGAAACCCTGGCCGAGGCCTACATCACCTCGTTGCAGGGCCTGGGCTGGATCGTCGCCGACGGCGACGCCAACCGCGTCGTCTTCATCAAGCGCACTGGCGACGGCGTCTGCGACGGCTTGCAGATGATCGCCTTCTACGACACGTCCAAGCCCGCCGTGCCCGAGTCGCCCGCCTGGCTGGGCTTCGCCACCATCCCCGGCAACATCTGCGCCCCGCGCCCGGCGGCCGCGCCCGCTCCGGCCCAGTAAGCACGCCCGTGACCACCGCCCGCATCGACGCCCGTTTCGCCGCGCTGAAGGCCCAGGGCCGCGCCGGTTTCGTCGCCTATGTCATGGCTGGCGATCCGACGCGCGACCAGGCGCTGGAGATCCTGCGCGGCCTGCCCGCCGCCGGAGCCGACATCATCGAGCTGGGCTTTCCGTTCAGCGATCCGATGGCCGAAGGCCCGCCGATCCAGCGCGCCGCCCTGCGCGGACTGAAGGCCGGGCTGACGCTGAAGGGCACGCTGGAGCTGGCCCGCGCCTTCCGCGACGGCGACGCCGACACGCCCCTGATCCTGATGGGCTATCTGAACCCGATCGAGACCTATGGCTATGACGCCTTCGCCCGCGACGCGGCGGCGGCGGGCGTGGATGGGGCGATCGTGGTCGACTGCCCGCCGGAAGAAGCCGGACCCTTGAACGATGCGCTGGACGCCGCCCAGGTGTCGCTGATCCGCCTGGCCACGCCGACCTCGGATGACGCGCGCCTGAAGGTCATCGCCGAACGCACCTCGGGCTTCGTCTATTACGTCTCGGTCGCGGGCGTGACGGGGGTCAAGGAGGCCGACGCCGGTTCGGTCGCCCCGGCCGTCGAGCGGGTGCGCCGAGCCTCGGGTCTGCCGGTCGCCGTCGGCTTCGGCATCAAGACGCCCGAACGCGCCGCCCAGGTGGCCCAGGTCGCCGACGCCGTTGTGGCCGGTTCGGTTCTGGTCGATGCGGTGGCGACAGCGCTGTCGCAGAACGCCGACCCGGTCCGGCGCGTTCTGGATCAGGTGAAGTCCCTGGGCGACGCCGTCCGGGGTGCACACGTCGCGGAAACGGTCTAAAGGCCCGCCATCATGGTCGACAAGAACAAGCCGCAGGAACGCCAACGCGGGGGCTGGCTCAGCCGCTTCGCCCCCGGCGTGCGCAAGATCGTCAGCCGTCGCGACACGCCCGACAACCTGTGGGTCAAGGACCCCGACACGGGCGAAATGCTGTACCGGTCGGACCTGGAGACCTCGCTGTGGGTGACGCCGAGCGGCCGCCATATGCGCATCGGCGCCCAGGCCCGCCTGCGCTACACCTTCGACGACGGCGAGTTCGAGGCGATCGACACGCCCGAGGTCGTCGAGGACCCGCTGAAATTCTCGGACGGCAAGCCGTACAAGGATCGCCTGGCCGCCGCCCGCAAGGCCCAGAACGCCAAGGACGTCATGTCGATCGGCGTCGGCCTGGTCGACGAGGTCGAGACCGTGGTCATCGTCCAGGACTTCGCCTTCATGGGCGGATCGCTGGGCATGGCAGCGGGCGAGGCCTTCATCGCCGCGGCCCGTACGGCGGTCGAGCGCAAGCTGCCGCTGGTGTGTTTCACGGCCGCCGGCGGCGCCCGGATGCAGGAAGGCGCCCTGTCGCTGATGCAGATGGCCCGCACCACCCTGGCCATTCAGGAGTTGAAGGCGGCCAAATTGCCCTATGTCGTGGTCCTGACCGATCCGACCACCGGCGGGGTGACCGCCAGCTACGCCATGCTGGGCGACGTGCACCTGGCCGAGCCGGGCGCCCTGATCGGCTTCGCCGGGCCGCGCGTGATCGAGGCCACCATCCGCGAGAAGTTGCCGCCCGGCTTCCAGCGCGCCGAATATCTTCAGGAAAAAGGCATGGTCGACCGGGTCGTCACCCGCGCCGAAATGCCGGTCATCCTGGGCCGCATCCTGTCCATGCTGATGGATGGTCGCGCACGCGCCGCCTGAGGCCCCCCAAGGAGCAGACGCCGTGCCGTCCAAGGTCGTCCGTTTCCTGCTCGCCCTCCTGCTGGCCCTGCTGGTCGCGGCGGCGGCGACCTTCGGGCTGAACTGGGTGTGGACCGCCGTCATGGGCGGCGGCGACATGACGATCCACGGCTGGATCGCCTTGGGCCTGGGCCTGTTCGGGACCTGCGGCCTGGCCTGGGCCTTGATGGCCCTGGCCTTCAAGTCCAGCCGTGAAGGCTGGGACGACCGCGTCGACAACAGCCTGGACCCCGGTCGCGAGGATCGGGAAGAGGATTAGGCCGCCCGCGCCGCGCCGCGCCCCAGGGCGGGCAGCAACAGTCCCTCGCTCAAGGCCCGCACCACCGGCACGGCCACGGCGTCGCCCATCAGCTTCAGCGCGGCGCTTTCTGATGGCGGCAGCACATAGCCGTCGCCCACCCCCATCAGCCGCGCACACTCTCTCGCCGTCAGCCGCCGCGCGCGGACGCCGCCGCCTTCGCAGACGATCGCATACTGGCGTGACGACCCGCCCGACGGCGTGCGCAGACAGCCCGCCAGCCCATCAAACCGCACTTCCAGCCGCTGGACCTTCTCGCCGCCTTCGACCCGTACGCGGCGGAAGGCCGCCCCGACCGCCCGGCGGCCCGAGGCGACGGCCGCGTCCAGCCGGGCGCGATGGCGCGGGGCCAGCA
>JAFLCT010000076.1 GCA_017302335.1 Caulobacterales bacterium
CGCGTCTGGCGGCGGGTTCGTCGGGACCGATCGAACTGGTCGCGCGCGCCCACCCCGACAAGATGCTGCATCTGTACGTCGCGCCCGAGGGCGAGAAGCGGCGCGTCTGGCTGTTCGACGTCTCGGCCCAGAAGTCGATGGAGCTACAGCTTTCCCAGGCCCAGAAGATGCAGGCCGTGGGCCAGTTGGCGGGCGGGGTCGCGCACGACTTCAACAATCTGCTGACGGCCATCCAGCTTCAGTTGTCGGGCCTGCTGGAACGGCATCCGGTCGGCGACCCGTCGTACGAAGGGCTGAACGAAATCCGCCAGACCGCCATCCGGGCCGCGGATCTGGTGCGCAAGCTGCTGGCCTTCTCGCGCAAGTCGACGGTGCGGCGCGAGCGGCTGGACCTGGGCGAACTGGTCGGAGAGTTCGCCGTCCTGCTGCGCCGCCTGTTGCGCGAGGACGTGCGGCTGGAGACCGATTACGGCCGCGACCTGCCGGTGGTCCTGGCCGACAAGAGTCAGTTGGAGACGGCGGTGATGAACCTGGCCGTCAACGCCCGCGACGCCATGCGCGGCGTGGTCGAACCGGGCGACGCCGTGGTCACCATCACCACCCGCCGCCTGAACCGCGACGAGGCCAGGGGTCTGGGTTGGCATGAAGCCTCGACGGAAGAGGTGGCGCTGATCGAGGTGTCGGACACCGGACCGGGCGTGCCGGTCGAGATCGTCGACAAGATCTTCGAACCCTTCTTCACCACCAAGGCGGTGAACGAGGGCACGGGCATGGGCCTGGCCACCGTCTACGGCATCGTCCAGCAGGCGGGCGGCCATATCGCCGTAGCCAATATCGAGGGGGCGGGCGCGGCCTTCCGCATCTTCCTGCCCGCGGCGGGCGAGGCGGAACTGGCCGAGGCCCCGCCGGCCGAGGTCAAGACCGCGCGTCAGCCGCGCGACCTGTCGGGGGCCGGGCGCATCCTGTTCGTCGAGGACGAGGCCGCCGTGCGCGGCATCGCCGCCCGCCTGCTGCGCCAGCGCGGTTATGACGTCATCGAGGCGGCCGACGGCGAAGAGGCGTTGGCGCTGGCCGAGGAGCACGCCGGGACCATCGATATGCTGATCAGTGATGTGATCATGCCGGGTCTGGACGGGCCGTCGCTGCTGAAGAAGGCGCGGCGCTATCTGGGCGACGCGCCGGTGATGTTCATCTCGGGCTACGCCGAGAGCGACTTTTCGGACCTGTTGCAGGACGAGACCGGCGTGTCCTTCCTGCCCAAGCCGCTGGATATCAAGACCCTGGCCGAACGGGTGAAACAAGAGCTGCACGCCGCCTGAACCGTATGCGGCTTGCAATGGTCTGCGTCGCGCGCGACGGTCCCGCCCCGGTTTGAGAGAGGGTTTGGGTATGCGTCTGGCGAGTGCGGCGGTTCTGGCGGCGATCCTGGTCTCGGGCGGCGCATCGGCCATGGCGCAGACGCCGCCCCCGGTCGAATACGATCTTCGCTTCGACAACGCCGCCCACCGCGAGGCGCGGATCACCGTGACCTATCGCGGGCTGGAGCCGGGACCGGTGCGGTTGCGCATGGCGCGCTCGTCGCCCGGCCGTTATGCGATCCACGAGTTCGCCAAGAACGTCTATTCCGTCTCGGCCGTCGACGGCGCCGGGCGGCCGTTGACCATCGAGCGGACCGATCCCTATGGCTGGACCGTGCCCAGCCACGACGGCACGGTCAGCGTCGCCTACACCCTTTGGGCCGATCGCGGCGACGGCACCTACGCCCAGATCGACACCAGCCATGCGCGGCTGAACGCCCCCGCCAGCCTGATGTGGGCCGAGGGGCACGACGACCGGTCCGCCCGTGTGCGTTTCCATCGGCTGGACCCGCGCTGGAAGATCGCCACCCAGTTGGCGCCGACCTCTGACCCCGAGGTCTTCACCGCTCCGAATCTCCAATACCTGATGGACAGCCCGATGGAGCTGAGCGACCACATGGTGCGGGAATGGCGGGTCGATGACGCGGGCGCGCCGCGAACCATTCGCATCGCCCTGCACCATCTGGGCACGGCGGCCGAGGCCGATGCGTTCGCCGCCCGCGCCAAGAAGGTGGTGGACGCCCAGATCGCCATCTTCGGCGACGTGCCGGATTTCGACTTCGGGACCTATACCTTCCTGGCCGACTATCTGCCGTGGATCAGCGGCGACGGAATGGAACACCGCAACTCCACCGTCATCAGCGCGACGCGCGGCCTGGCCGAGGCCGACTATGGCCAGATCGACACCCTGAGCCACGAATTCTTCCACGCCTGGAACGTCGAGCGCATTCGCCCGGCCGAGCTGGAGCCGTTTGACTTCACCCAGGCCGATCCGACGCCGTCGCTGTGGCTGTCGGAGGGGTTCACCAACTACTACGGACCCTTGGCGATCCGCCGTGCGGGCGTGGGAACGGTCGATGACTTTCTGGGCGACATCGGCGGCCAGGTGAACTTCATCGTCAACAGCCCGGCCCGGGCCTATGGCGGTCCCCAGGAGATGAGCCTGAGGGCGCCCTTCGTCGATGCGGCGACGGCGATCGACCCCACCAACGGCAACATCTTCGCCTCCTACTATCCGTGGGGGGCGGTGATCGCCACGGCTCTGGATCTGACCTTGCGTGAGCGGTTCCCCGGCGTGACGCTGGATCACTATATGCGCTGGCTGTGGACCCATCATGGGGTGACCGAGGTTCCGTTCACCCCCGACGATCTGCAACGAGGTCTGGCCGAGGTGACGGGCGACGCCGCCTTCGCCGCGGACTTCTTTGACCGCGTCATTCGCGGCGGCGGGCTGCCGGACTTCGCGCCGCTGTTGGCCCAGGCGGGCATCGTCATGCAGCCCCAGAACCCCGGTCGGGGCTGGGCCGGGCCGACGCCGCTGCAATTCACCGGGACCGTGGCCAAGGTGGCGGGCGCGACGGCGCCAGGCACGCCGCTGTACGACATCGGCCTGGACCGGGGCGACGAGATCGTGGCCGTCGGCGACACGGCCATCGACAGTCCGGCGGACTGGAGCAAGGTGATCCAGGACGCGCGCCCCGGCGACGAGGTCGCGGTGCGCTTCATCCGGCGAGGGCGCGAGGGTGCGGCGCGGATGCGTTTCGCCGTCGACCCGGCGTTCAAACTGGTTCGAACCGAAGCGGCGGGCGGCCAGGCGACCGAGGCGCAACTGGCCTTCCGTCGCTCCTGGCTGGGCGAAGAGACGGCCGAGGCGAACTGACCATTTCGTAACTTGCGAACCGTCCTATCGCGAGCCTAGCGTCGCGTTCGGCCCTACCGGAGCGCCCGCCATGATCGACCGTCGCCGCCTGTTGATGACCGCCGCCGCCGGAGCGGGGGTCGCCGCCACGGGGGCCTGCGCCTCCCTGCCCGGCGCACAGGCCGCGGCGTCGGCGAGTTCGTCGGCGTCGGACCCGACGATCAAGGCGGCGCTGAACGCCTTCATGGACCGGACGTTCGAACACATTCTGGACAAGTCGCCCGAGACGACGACCGCCTTTGGCCTGGACACCGGCGCCCGCGCGTCGGCCAAGTCCAAACTGTCGGTCCCGACGTTGGAAGAAGAAGAGAAGGGCCGCCGTCTGAATCGCGCCCAGCGCACCGAGCTGGCGGCTATCGATCGATCCAGGCTCGCGGGTGTGGACGCCGTTCGTTACGACACCATCGCCGCCAGCTATGATGCGGTGATCGCCACCTATGACATTCCCTACGGCCAAGGCGGCTGGCCGAATGTTTACCGCGTCAGCCAGCAGTCGGGCGCCTATCAGTCGATCCCGGCCTTCCTGGACACCCAACACGGCATAGAGACGGCGGCCGACGCCGAGGCCTATGTGTCGCGCGTCGATATGTTCGCCGACGTGCTGAACGCCGAGACGGATCGGATGTTGGAGGACTATGCGCGCGGCGTGGTCCCGCCGGACTTCATCCTGAGCAACGCCGTCGGTATGCAAGACGGGATGCTGCGCACGGCGGCGGCCGAATCCGGCCTGGTCGGATCGATCACGCGGCGAACCCAGGACAAGGGGCTGGCGGGCGACTGGGGCGCGCGCACCACGCGCCTGATCGAAAGCCGCGTCTATCCGGCGCTGCGCCGCCAGTTGGAGGCGATGAAGGCCAAGCTGCCGAGCGCCGGGCACGAGGCGGGGGTCTGGCGCCTGCCCCAGGGCGACGCCTATTACGCCAATAGTCTGCACTACATCACCACCACCCGCCTCGGCGCCGATGAGATCCACCGCATCGGCCGCGACCTGGTGGCCGAACTGAGCGCGCGCGCCGATGTGTTGCTGAAGGCCCAGGGTCTGACGCAAGGCTCGGTGGGCCAGCGGATCGCGGCCCTGGGCGATGATCCGCAATACATCTATCCGAACACAGAGGCTGGTCGGACGGCCTTGATCGCTGACCTGAACCGGCAGATGGCGGCCATGCAGGCGCTTCTGCCGCACTATTTCGGCCGTCTGCCGCGCTCGCCCGTCGAGATCCGTCGCGTGCCGGCCGAGATCGAGGCCGGGGCCGGGCTGGGGTATTACAACTCGCCCAGTCTGGATGGGACGCGGCCGGGCGCCTACTACATCAATCTGCGCGACACTTCGGAATGGCCGAAGTGGACCCTGCCGACCCTGACCTATCACGAGGCGGCGCCGGGCCATCACCTGCAAATCGCCATCCAGCAGGAGAGCGAGGCCGCGCCCAAGCTGATGAACACCCTGTTCTTCTCCAGCTATGTCGAGGGCTGGGGCCTGTACGCCGAACAGTTGGCTGACGAGATGGGGGTCTATGCCGACGATCCGATTGGCCAGATCGGCTATCTGCAGTCGCAGATGTTCCGCGCCGTACGTCTGGTGGTCGACACCGGCATCCATTCCAAGCGCTGGAGCCGTGAACAGGCCATCCGCTACATGGTCGAGACCCTGGGCGATCAGGAGAGTGCGGTGACTAGCGAGGTCGATCGCTATTGCGGCTGGCCGGGCCAGGCCTGCGCCTACATGGTCGGCAAGCTGGAGTGGGTGCGGCTGCGCGAAAAGGCGCGCCGCGCGCTGGGCGACCGGTTCGACATCCGGGGCTTCCACGACGCCGGCCTGGGCGGAGGCGGCGTGCCCTTGACGGTGCTGGAGCGGGTCATCGACGACTGGACGGCGTCGGTGCGGCGCGGCTGATCTAGCGCGTGCGCCAGCGCGCGGGCCAAAGGTCGAACGGCACGCCCCAGCACTCGCTCATGCCGATCTCTTCGGACAGGACGAAGGCGTGGCCCGTCCAGGTCCACTTCTGAAAGGTCCCGCAGTCGCCGATGCCGCGCCCCTTGTAGAACTGACGCAGGGTGCGCTCGGCCGGGTCATAGTCGGGATTGGTCACGACGTAGTCCGGGTCGCCGTCCACGCCCTGTAGCGCGATGGCGCGCGGGTCCGATCCGTTCGGGCCGGTGATCCAGAACCGCATCATCAGATTATAGGCCCCCGCGTCGCAGGGCACGCCCCACAGCTCGGTGTCGGCGTTCAGGCGCGCATGGCTGGTCTGTTTGAACAGATCGGGGTTCCAGTCGAGGTTTGAGCGGCATTCCTTGACCGCCGCCAAATCGGTCAGGGTGCGGGGCAGGGTCGGTCCCGGATCGTCGGGACCGGGCATTCCGGTCTGGTCGGCCGCTGGGGCCGGGGCGACGACGGGAATGGCGGGCGCCGCCGGAACGCCTGACGCCGGGCGGTCGCCGCCACGCCGCAGGGCCGTGACCGTGTCCAGCCGCCCTTGACGCTCGTCGATCCACAACAGGGCCGCCGCCGCCCCGTTCGGCGACAAGGCGACCGTGTCCGATCCCTTGATCAGGGTCAGACGGCGCGCGTCGCCCAGGGCGCGGATCACGGCCTGGGCCTGGCGCCCGCCCGCGCGGCCGATGTCGCCTTCGCCCAGCGCGGGATCGGGATCGAAGACGAACTCGGCGCCGTCGATCTGAAGACGCAAGGGGGCGGCGGCGTTCTGGGGGTCGCCGTCACCCCACAGGCCGACGTGGACCACGGGCGTCGCGGCCGGACCCGCCGCGATCGCCACCCGCAGCCAGCCCGTCCCGCCGTCGGTCGGTCCCGCGAAGGCGACGCAGTCGTTTCCATTGTCGCAGCCCGCCAACCAGTCGCGGAAGGTGCGGTCGGCGGGCTGGGCCGTGGCGGAATCCCCTGACGCCGGGGCGCTCTTGGCCGCGTTCGGCTCGGCGCCGCAGGCCGCGAGAACGGCCGCCGTGGTCAGGATGAACTTACGCATGGCCGTCTCCTGAAGATGTCGGCGCAACATAGCGCCAAACGGTCGCCGTACGGCAAGCCCGCCGGTCCTGAAATCGCGCCCTTTGCGCACCGCGCCGCGGCTCGCTATACCCGCCGCCAATCCCGATCCTCCCCTTCAACAGAGAGAAGCCCATGGCCAAGATCAAGGTCGCCAACCCCATCGTGGACATCGACGGCGACGAGATGACCCGCATCATCTGGCAGATGATCAAGGACAAGCTGGTCTTCCCGTTCCTGGACCTGAAACTGGACTATTACGACCTGGGCATGGAGAACCGCGACGCCACCGACGATCAGGTGACAATCGACGCGGCCCACGCCATCCAGCGTCACGGCGTCGGCGTGAAATGCGCCACCATCACCCCCGATGAGGCGCGGGTGAAGGAATTCGGCCTCAAGAAGATGTGGAAGTCGCCGAACGGCACCATCCGCAACATCCTGGGCGGCGTGGTCTTCCGCGAGCCGATCATCTGCCGCAACGTGCCGCGCCTGGTGCCGGGCTGGACCCAGCCGATCGTGGTCGGCCGTCATGCCTTCGGCGACCAATACAAGGCCACCGACTTTCTGGTTCCCGGTCCCGGCAAGCTGACCATGAAATGGGTCGGAAACGACGGTCAGGAGTTGAACTACGAGGTGTTCGACTTCCCGTCCTCGGGCGTGGCCATGGGCATGTACAACCTGGACGACTCGATCGCCGAGTTCGCCCGCGCCAGCTTCGCCTATGGTCTGAACCGCAACTATCCGGTCTATCTGTCGACCAAGAATACGATCCTGAAAGCTTATGACGGGCGCTTCAAGGACATCTTCCAGAAGGTGTTCGATGAGGAGTTCAAGGCCGAGTTCGATGCGCGCGGCCTGACCTATGAACACCGCCTGATCGACGACATGGTGGCGGCCGCGATCAAATGGTCCGGCGGCTTCGTCTGGGCGTGCAAGAACTATGACGGCGACGTGCAATCGGACGTGGTGGCGCAGGGCTTCGGTTCGCTGGGCCTGATGACCTCGGTGTTGATGACGCCGGACGGCAATATCCTGGAATCGGAAGCCGCTCACGGCACGGTCACCCGCCACTATCGCCAGCATCAGAAGGGTGAGGCGACCTCGACCAATTCGATCGCCTCGATCTATGCGTGGACGCGCGGGTTCAAACATCGCGGCAAGCTGGATGACAACCTTGAATTGATCGCCTTCGCCGAAACCCTGGAGCGGGTGGTGGTCGAGACGGTCGAGTCCGGATTCATGACCAAGGACCTGGCGCTGCTGGTCGGCGATCAACAGGGGTGGCTGTCGACCGAGGGCTTCCTGGACAAGGTGGCCGAGAATCTGAAGGCGGCCATGGCCTAACTCTTGTCGCCAACGCTCGCGACGCGGTCGCTCGCTGCTTGAGCGACATTTTCAGCAAGCCCCGCCGGTTCGCGCCGGCGGGGCTTTCGTTTGAGCGCGACCGCTGTTCGTGCATTGATGCGGACGAGGCGGAGAGTCGTATGAGCAAGCTGCTGTTCAATCTGGTGCTGACGGCGATCATCGTCGCGGTGATCGCCTTCTTCGCGGCGCCGGGCGTCGCCTTTTTCGCCATCCGTTCGGCCGGCGATTCCAACGACGTTGCGGCCCTGGCCAAACTGGTCGACTTCGGGGCGGTGCGGGCCTCGCTGCGACCCCAGATGGGCGGCGATCCACGCGCCCTGGCCCCGGCCCCGTCCTTCATCGAAGATCCCATCGGCGCCGTGCGGCGTCAGTTCGATCAGAATCCGGCGGCGCGCCCGCCCGACGTGGACGCCTATCTGACACCTCACGCCCTGGCGGCGCTGACACGGGGCGAGGGGCGGTTGGCGTCGCAGCGCAGCGCCGAGGGCGCCGAAGCCTCCAAGGGCGGTCCCTGGCCCAGCCCCGTCTATTGGGGCGTCAACAGCGTCCGCCTGGCCGTGGCCGACGAAGGCGGATCGCGCACCGTCCTGACCTTCGCCCGCAAGGGACCGTTCGAGTGGAAATTGGTCCACATCGGTCTTCCCGACGGCGTCGCCCCGCCCGCGCCGCGCCCGTCGCTTGCGGCGCCCAGCGGCAAGACCGGCGGCTGATCGGCGAAAGCCGCTGGCGGCCCCCGGCGAGTCGCGTTTAACCTCCGAAAGGGCGCGGCTTTATTCGCGCGGGAGTCCGGTATGAAGCGTAAGCTGTGGGTCGGCCTAGCCTCGGCGGCGGTCGCCGTCTTCATGGGCGTCTATGCCCTGTCGCCGGTGTTCGCAGCCTATGCTCTGATCCAGGCGGGTAAACGCGGCGATACGGAAACCCTGCGCCGCCTGGTCGATTTTCCCGCCTTCCGCGCCAGCCTGAAGGACGAGCTGAACCAGGTTCTGGCCGACGAAATGCGCGACCGGGGCGGCGAGGCGGGTGACGTGCTGGCGGGTCTGGGCATGCTGCTGGCGCCGACCCTGGTGTCGGGCGCGGTGGATACGCTGGTGACGCCCGAAGCCATCGGTCAGATGGTGCGCTCCGGCCAGGCGCCCGACCCCAGAAACCGCCAGGCGTCCGACAAGGCTCAACCCAAGGCCGAGGACGACGACATTCATCAGGCCTGGGGCTATCGCAATCTGGACACCTTCGCCGTCACCCTGACGCGCAAGGACAGGCCCGACCGGCGGCTGGCGCTGATCATGACCCGGCGCGGCCTGTTCGGCTGGAAGCTGACCGGGGTCGATTTCCAACGGGACAAGCCCTGATCCTTCTCCCGCAGGGGAAAAGAGGCGTCGTCAGCCCATAGTCGCGTTGCCTTTTTGATGCCGGGGATTTCGACCGTTCTGCGGGCCTCGCGCACTGAAGTAGAGCTAACTGAGCACTCCAGTCTGGGACGCCACCTCGGCGTCCGGCGTCATCGCCTCGGGCTGCGTCAAAACGAGGCTGCCGAAATGCTGGGCGTCGATCCGAAGACCTACATGTGGTGGGAGCGCGACGAGCGCGAGCCGTATGTGCACCAGTATCCGGCGATCATAGCCTTCCTCGGCTATGAATCGTGGGCAAACCCAACGTGTTTGGCGGAGCAGTTGGTAGCAGCGCGTCGTCGACGCGGCCTTTCCATAAGGCAAGCGGCAGCGACGCTCGGCGTGGATGAGGGAACATTTGGTCGTTGGGAAACCGGTGCATGGAGGCCCCAGCAACGTTCGCAGGGGTATGTCGATGCCTTCCTATTACAGGGCAAAGAGCCGCTTATCTCCCTCGCGTCTGACCCCACGAATAGTAATCGAACGGCTCCACTGACCCCGGAAGCGTGATGGCTCAGCCTTGCTCTGGCTAATCAGGTCCCAAGAAGATACCCATACCCGCTAGGGGGAAGGGACGAGCCTATTTCGACAAGAGGTTGTGCGCCGGGCGGCGTCGGTTGAAGGATCGGTCATCTTAGACCTTCCGTTCAAAACCCGCGTTCTCGGGTGGCTCGCGATGGCCGTGGTCGCGATAGCGGCAGTATTCTTGGCCACAGCTCAGTACACTCGAACGGAGACCGTGTCGGGGTCGATCACGCCCAGCCTTGGGTCCGTCCGACTGACAACGGCGAAAGCAGGTACGCTCAGAGAGATTTATGCCGCTGAAGGCGACGTCGTGCAGGCCGGACAGGCCGTCGGCCTAATGGATTATTCTTCGTCAGTGTTGACCGGGGACGCCTACGATCTTCTCGCGCGTAATGTGTCTGAACGGTCAGACGCTGCCCGATCACTAGACGAAGCATCGCGAACCGCGCTGAATTCTGAAGAGGCGCGACTTCTTTCGTCGCGGATGAGCCTTAGAAGCGAAATCGAGGAGATGCGTCGGCTGGAGGAACTTCAACAGGAACGGCTCCAACTCGCTCGAAGCGAGGTGGAGCGTGCGGAGGCGATTGCTACGAAGGGATTTCTGCCACAGCGAGAGCTCGACCTACGTAGGGGCGCGGTGTTGGTCGAGCAGCAAGGACTGTCTCAGACGGCCCGAGCCTTGATCGGCCTTGAACGTCAGCTCGGTGATGTAGAAGCACGCCTACGGCTAATCCCAGCCGAGCTTCAGTCGCTAGCTTCACGGAACCGCACCGCCGCCGCTGAGCTGTCCCGCGAGCAGACGGAAAATGAAGCGGCGATGGTCCAGCGGCTTGTGGCCCCTATGACTGGTCGGGTCGCTGCGCTCATCGCTCATCCGGGGCAATCCCTCCCGGCAGGCGCGGCAGTGGCAATGATCATTCCGAACGGGTCGGAGCTGGAAGCCGAACTCTATATCCCGACGAGGGCTGCTGGTTTCGTTCGACCGGGGCAGCGGGTGAAGCTGTTTTACGACGCGTTCCCTGCCGAGCGGTACGGTGCCGGCGAAGGGGTCGTCTCATCAATGTCGAGGACCGCATTAGCGCCCGAAGACTTGCGGGGCGTTGACCGTCAAATCACTGAGCCGGTCTTCCGCGCGACCGTACGGCTCCGATCTGAGGACGTCCTTGCTTACAACGAACGTATACGGCTTCAGCCCGGGATGAGCCTTCGGGCGGAGATCAACATGGGCAAGAGAAGCTTGATGCAGTGGCTTCTTGATCCGCTTTTTGCCGTGGGGCGCGGCTCACGATGAGCGTCCTTGATCTGACCTTTGGCCGGAGACGTCGGCTTCCCATCATTCGAGCCGTTGAGGCGACGGAATGTGGCTTGGCCTGCATGGCCATGATCGCCCGCTACTACGGCCACGACGTGGACCTCAACGGCCTTCGGCAACGGTTTGCGCTTTCAATGAGCGGAGCGACGCTGAAGTCGCTGATGCAGATTGCGGAGCCTTTAGGGTTTGCCGCACGGGCGTTGCGCATAGAACTTGACGCGCTGAGCGCACTGCGAACGCCCTGCATTCTGCACTGGGATCTTTCGCACTTCGTGGTCCTTGCATCAGCGAGCGGGAACCGGGTCGAGATATACGACCCCGCGCTTGGGGTACGGACCTTTACCCTTGAACAAGTCTCGCAGCATTTCACCGGCGTCGCGCTTGAACTGGCACTGGTTGGAGACTTTCGGCCCATTTCCGCGCGTACCCCGGTAAAGCTTACGGGTCTTTGGTCACGCATCGACGGGTTTTGGGCGGCGGCCGGTCAGGTCTTTGGGCTTTCGCTTGCGCTGCAACTTTTGGCGTTAGCTCTGCCGTTCCAACTCCAGCTCGTTGTCGATCAAGGCATCTATAAAAGCGATGCGGACTTCCTTGGCGCGCTCGCGATAGGCTTCTCGGGGATCATTCTAATCCATGCCGCTGTCGAGGCACTGCGGTCGTGGACGCTGCAGGTCTTCAGTCAGTCTCTGGCGTTCCAAATGGTGGGCAACGTGGTGCATCACCT
>JAFLCT010000077.1 GCA_017302335.1 Caulobacterales bacterium
GGCAGGTCGCGCAAGGCCCCCTTGCGGACGCCCGCGCCGGGGCTTCCCGCCAGGACGCACCCGGCCACGGCGGCGGCGGTCAGACGTTCGGCTCGTCCGGCGGTTCCGCCCGGAGGACGCAACAGTTGACGCGCCTGACGGCCCAACAGGTCGGCGAGGCGCAGACGTTCAGGTTCGGCGGCGACCTGGCCCATGCGGCGCGCGGCGCAGGACAGGTTCATGACCCGGCGGGCCAGGATCTCGGGTCCCCAGGCGAAGGGCGACCAACGACTGAAATAATCGCCCCAGGCCAGGGTCAGGCGCAGGGCCTCGCGCGCGCCGCGCTCGCCGTGCAGCATCAGGCTGGGCAGCCAGGCGAAGGCGTGCAGTTCGACCGCGAAGGCGCGGCTGGGACTGGGCCGGTTCCAGGGGTCGCCGCTCGGCTCGATGTCCTGGCTCAGGCCCGCCAGGCTGAAGCGGTTGGACAGGATCAGCTTGCCGACGCCCGGATCGGCGGGCCGAAAATCGCGGGGCGTGGCGGCGAAGGCCGTGGCGACCGGCGGCTTCAGCGTCAGGGCGTAGCCGGGCAGGCCGTACAGTTCGATCCACAACTGGCGGGTCAGCATCCGGCTGACGATAGCGGGCCACAGGCCGGGACCGGTGACTGCTCCGGTCGGCTTGATCGGGGTGCGCACGGGCGCGCCGTGCAGGCCCGGAATCTGGTCCGGCCCGACCGAAGGCTCTTCGCGTGAGAAGGGACCGAACGGACTCATGCCGAGGATTTGGCGGCCTTCAGTCCCGCGATATTGGCGGCGTAGGCGCCCGGCCCGCCCCGGAACACGGCGGTTCCCGCCACCAGGGCGTCGGCCCCCGCAGCCACGCAGGCGGCGGCGTTGTCGGCGGTGACGCCGCCGTCGACCTGGAGATGCGCCTTGGAGCCGGCCCGATCCAGGATGGCGCGGGCGCGGGTGATCTTGTCCAGCGCCGAAGGGATGAATTTCTGGCCGCCGAAACCCGGATTGACCGACATGATCAGCACCAGATCGACCAGGTCGACGACCTCTTCCAGGATCGACAGGGGCGTGCCGGGGTTGAAGACCACGCCCGCCTTGGCCCCCAGTTCGCGAATGGCGCCCAGGGTGCGGTGCAGGTGCGGCCCGCTTTCGGGATGGACGCTCAGGATGTCGGCCCCGGCGTCGCGATAGGCCTTCAGCCAGGGATCGACCGGCGCGACCATCAGATGCACGTCGAACGGCAGGGCGGTGTGCGGCCGGATGGCCTTCACGATGTCGGGTCCCAGGGTGATGTTGGGCACGAAATGGCCGTCCATGACGTCGACATGGATCCAGTCGGCCCCAGCCGCCTCCAGGGCGCGCACCTCCTCGCCCAGACGGGCGAAATCGCTGGCGAGGATCGAGGGACAGATCAGGGGCGCGGCCATGTTGCGGGGATAAGGCGGGTCGCGCCGGGGGGCAAGGCGACTTGGACCACAGCACAATCCGTGTTCTACTCTTGTTCCATGAATGATGTCGACGATTCCATGCCCGTCCTGACAGGCGCAGAACCTGTCCGTGTATTTGAAGACGAGGACTCCGGGGACCGCTTTCTCATCTACAACACTGCAAAAGGCGTCCGGGCGGAGCTGAAATTCGACGGCGAACAGCTCTGGATGACCCAGGCGCAGATGGCGCAGTTGTTTGGCCGGGACGTGTCGGTCATCTCCCGGCATATCGCGAATATCCTTGAGGAGAATGAACTGGGGGAAAGTCCCGATTTGCATTTTTTGCAAATTAAGGGACCAGCCGGACGCACCGTAACGGCCTACAGCCTCGATGTGGTGATCTCGGTCGGCTATCGGGTCAGTTCCGACCAGGCGACGCTGTTTCGTCGCTGGGCCACGGCGGTGCTGGTGCGGTTCGCCACAAGCGGATTCGTGATCGATACCGAACGGCTGAAGTCGGGCGGCGAACAGGATCGCGTCGCCGAACTGCGCGAGATCGTTCGCGACATCCGCGGCTCGGAAGCGAATGTCTACGCCGAGATTCGCCAGATCTGCTCGCTATGCCAAGACTACGATCCGAAGTCGGATCGGTGGCGGGAGTTCTATCGCAACACCCAAGCCAAGCTCTGCTACGCCGTGACGAACCTGACGCCCGCACAGGTCATTGTGTCGCGTGCGGACGCCAGCGAAGAGAATATGGGATTGCAGGTTTGGTCAGGCGATGCGGTGAAGGCCGCGGATGTCACGGTCGCCAAAAACTACCTGCGTCCCCTAGAGATCAAGGAGTTGAACCGCCTGACGGACATCCTGCTGTCCATCTTTGAGGATCAGCTCGAGATCGGGCGGCTGACGACCATGACGGAAGCGGAAGTCCTGCTGGACAAGCAGTTGCGTCAACTGGGCCGCATTCCGCTGACGCACGGGGGCGAAGTCAGGAAGGATCGCGCCGATGTCGAGGCGCGCAGTCAATACAAACTCTTCGACCAAAGGCGGAAGGCCGCCGAAAAGATCCGCGTGGACCAGGAGTACGCAGAGCTAAGACGGCAGTCTGGGGAGCTGCCGAAACCTGCCCGGCGCAAACCGAAAGCCTAGGAGGCGCGCTCCAGCCTCGCCGCGAAGAAGCCGTCCAGGCCGCCGTGTTCGGGCCATTGCGAGGGCAGGATGCGCAGCCAGCCTTCGGGCGTCAGGGCCTCGGGCGGGGCGCCGACGGCAGCGGGGTCGGCCGGGACGGTGCGGAAGGCCGGGTTGCGGCGCAGGAAGGCCAGGATCTGGGTCTCGCCCTCCTCGCGCTCCAGCGAACAGACGCAATAGACCAGGCGGCCGCCCGGCCTGACCCGTTCGGCGGCGATGTCGAGCAGGCGGTGCTGCACATCGGCCAGCTTGGCCACGTCGGCGGGGCGGGTGGCGCGCAGCACCTCGGGATTGCGGCGATAGGTGCCGGTGGCGGTGCAGGGCGCGTCCAGCAGCACGGCGTCGAAGACGCGCGGATCGGCCCAGTCCTCGGCCGGGACGGCGACGGTCTCGGCCGAAAGGCCGGTGCGGGCGAGATTGGCCGACAGCCGCTTCAACCGGGTCTCGGAACGGTCCAGGGCGACGACCGAAGCCCCTGCGGCGGCCAGTTGCAGCGTCTTGCCGCCGGGCGCCGCGCACATATCCAGCGCGGTCTCGCCGGGTCGGACGGCCAACAGGCGGGCGGGAACGGCGGCGGCGGCGTCCTGGACCCACCAGTCGCCGCTGTCGAAGCCCGGCCATTGGGCGATGTCGCCGCGACGACCGGTGCGCACCGAACCGCCGGGCAAGACGAAGCCGTCGAGGCTTTCGGCCAGGGCCGGAGCGTCGATCCCCGGCTTGACGCTGAGATCGGTCGGCGGCTCGTCGCGACCGGCCAAGGCCAGGCCGACCACGGCGGGTTCGCCATAGGTCGCGCGCCAGCGGGCGGCGATCCAGTCCGGCAGGTTGGACTCGGCGGTGGTCAGGCCGGGACCCTCGCGGCCGATGGTGCGCAGCACGGCGTTGACCAGCGCCTTGTAGGGTCGGGTCTTGGCGTCACGCTCGGCCAGTTTCACGGCGGTCGAGACGGCGGCGAAGGCGGGCGTCTCCAGCACCAGGGTCTGGGCCAGGGCCACGCGCAATATGGTCATCACCGGTTCGGACGGTTTGGTCTTCAGGCGGCGCGCCAGGATCTGGTCGATCTCGCCCAGGCGGCGCAGGGCGGCCATGGCCGTGGCGCGGGCGAAGGCCCGGTCCTGGGGCGGCAGGGCGGCGACCTCGCGATAGGACAGGGCCTCGTCCAGGCCGTTGCGTTTCTCCAGCGCGGCGTTCAGCAACACCCCGGCGGCGATGCGCGCCTCGACGCCGATATCGGGACCTTCGTCCTCGCGCGGGGCGACCTCGCGGCGGGGCGGCCGCGGCCCGCGCGCCTTTTCGGCCATGCGGCGGCCGCGCGCGTCAGAGCTTTTCCCGCCTTGGGGGGGACGGCTCAAACCGACACCTGGGCGCCCATCTCGACCACGCGGCCGGGCGGGATGTGGAAGAAGTCGGTCGGATTGGCGGCGTTGCGCATCAGGAAGATGTACAGCCGGTCCTGCCACAGCGGCATACCCTGACGCGCCGACGGCACCACCGAGCGGCGGCCCAAGAAGAAGCTGGTCGACATGATGTCGAACTTCAGCCCCTGCTTGCGGCAGATGCCCAGGGCGCGCGGCACGTTCGGCGTCTCCATGAAGCCGTAGGTGACGACGATGCGCTTGAAGTCGTCGCTGATCGGCTCGAACGCCACGCGCTTGTCCTCGGGCACGCGCGGCCGGTCGGCGGTGCGGACGGTCAGGATGATGTTCTTCTCGTGCAGCACCTTGTTGTGCTTGAGATTGTGCATCAGGGCGACCGGGGCGATGTCGGGATCGGAGGTCAGGAACACCGCCGTGCCAGGCGCGCGATGCGGCGGCCGGGCGCGCAGCATCTCGATCAGGTCGGTCAGGGGCAGGCTGTCCTTGTGGGTCTTTTCGGACAGGATCTGGGAGCCGCGCACCCAGGTCCACATGATCAGCAGCAGGACCCCGCCCAGGGCGATGGGCATCCAGGCGCCCTGGGGAATCTTCAGCAGGTTGGAGGTCAGGAACACAAGGTCCAGCGAGACCATGGGGATGATCACCGCCAGGCTGATCGGCATGGACCACTTCCACAACCGCCTGACGATGAACCAAGCCAACAGGCTGTCGACGAACATCGAACCGGTCACGGCGATGCCATAGGCGGCGGCCAGGGCCGAAGAGGTCTTGAAGGCGAACAACAGGACCAGAACCCCGACCATCAGCATCATGTTGACCGAGGGCACGAAGATCTGGCCGGCCTGGCTCTCGGAGGTGTTGCGGATGTCGATGCGGGGCAGAAGACCCAGTTGCACCGCCTGCCGGGTCACCGAGAAGGCGCCGGTGATCACCGCCTGCGAGGCGATGACCGTGGCGATGGTGGCCATGACCAGCACGGGCCAATAGGCGGCCTGGGGCACCATCATCCAGAAGGGGTTGGCCGCCGCTTCGCGATGCTCCAGCACCAGGGCGCCCTGGCCCAGGTAGTTCAGGGTCAGGCAGGGCAGGACGAACCAGATCCAGCCAGCGCGGATCGGCGCCTTTCCGAAATGGCCCATGTCGGCGTACAGCGCCTCGGCCCCCGTCACGGCCAGGAAGACGCTGCCCAGGATGACGAAGCCCAGAAACCCGTTGTCGACCAGGAACAGCACGCCGTAGTGCGGCGACAAGGCCCGCAGGATCGAGAGGTCGTCGAAGATGTGGTACAGCCCCAGCCCCGCCAGGATCAGGAACCAAATGGCGGTCAGAGGACCGAAGAATTTCGCTACGCTGGCCGTGCCCCGCGACTGAACCATGAACAGGGCGATCAATATGCCCGCCGCGATGGCCAAGATGTAGGGCGCCAGGGCCGGACCTATGCCTGGCGCGTCCTTCAGGCCCTCGACGGCGGACAGAACCGACACCGCCGGGGTGATGACGCCGTCGCCGTAGAACAGGGCCGCGCCGCAGACGCCCAACAGGAAGATCAAGCCTGATTTCCGGCCGATGGCGTGCTGGGCCAGGGCCATCAGGGCCAGGGTGCCGCCCTCGCCCTTGTTGTCGGCCCGCATCAGGAAGACGACGTATTTCAACGTCACGACCAGAATCAACGCCCAGAAAACCAGGGACACGACGCCCAGAACGGCCAGTTCGGCCGCGCCGCCGCTGCGCGAATGATGCAGGGCCTCGCGCATGGCGTAGAGCGGGCTGGTGCCGATGTCGCCGAAGACCACGCCGATGGCGCCGATGACTAGGGCGCGGAAACCCGCGCCGCCGTGGCCGCCGTCGTGGCCGTGGCCGCTGTCGTGCGCAGTCGCGTCGCCGGGCGTCGCGGGATGCGACGGCGGCGAAAGGGGCGATGAGGAGGGGGAGGCGGCGGAGGTTTCGCTGTCGCCGCGGGCGTCTGGCCCGGCCATTCGGTATCTCCAGGCGTCGCCGGGGAAGGGCGGGCCGATCAAGAGCCGCGGGCTGATAGCCCCTTTCCGCGCCGGGTTCAATCGCGCTAAGGCGTGATTGGTTTCTTGCCCTAACGCTCACGATGCGGTCGCCCGCTGCTTGAGCGCGACGAACGTGCATGAAGCGCCCGATCGAGGCGTTTGTGAATCCCCCCGCGCGCGCCTAAGTTGGGATCAACGCCATGTCCGACAGTCAACGCTTTCCCGTCGCCGCCCACGCCCTGGCCTATCTGGCCCACAAGGGGGCGTATGCGCCTGCCCAGGCGGCGCCTAGCGCGGAGCTGGCGGCCTCAGTGCCGACCAATCCGGTGGTGATCCGGCGCGTCACGGCCATGCTGGCCAGGGCCGGACTGATCGCCACACGGTCTGGGGCGTCGGGCGGATCGTGGCTGTTGCGGAAACCCGAGAACATCCGCCTGGACGAGGTGCTGCGGGCTGTGAACGGCTGCGCCCACCTGGGTTCCCCGCCTGCGGGGGCCAAGGGCTGCCCGATCGGCGAACATATTCCGCGCCAGGTGGCCAAGGCCCTGACGGCGGCCGACCAGGCGGCGGCGGACGCCCTGTCCAAGGTGACCATCGCCGACCTTCTGGCCGAACAGCCCGCCAGCTTGGCCGGGATCAAGGTTCCGGCCCGGGTTCCGGCTTGAGGCGGACGGTCCTGATCACCGGCGCCTCGGCCGGGATCGGCGCCGACCTGGCCCGGGAAGCCGCCCGGCATGGACACGACCTGATCCTGACGGCGCGCCGTCAGGCGCCGATGCAGGCCCTGGCTGAAGAGATCGGCAGTCCCACGCGCGTGACCGTGCTGGTCGAGGACCTGGCCGATCCGGCGGCGCCCAGCCGGTTGGCGGCGGCGATCGCCGAACGCGGCCTGGTCGTGGACGGGCTGGTCAACAATGCGGGCTTTTCCCGCACCGCGGGTTTTCTGAACACCGACCCTGACGACCATGCGGCCATGGTGCGGGTCATGTTGTCGGCGCCGGTCGAACTGGCGCGGGTGTTCGCGCCGGGGATGGTCGAGCGGGGATACGGCCGCATCCTGAACGTCGCCTCTCTGGCCGGACGGATGCCGGCGACGGGCGGCGACACCCTGTACGGGCCGATCAAGAGCTTCCTGATCAAATGGTCCCAGGGGCTGCATCTGGAACTGGCCGGAACGGGGGTCCATGTCACCGCCCTGAACCCCGGCTACACCCTGACCGAGTTCCACGACGCCAACGGCACGCGCGAACAGGTGTCGACCGCTTATCCGGCCTGGATGTGGCAGACCTCCACACACGTGGCGCGCGTGGGCTGGGAAGCGGTCGAGACGAACCGGCCCAGCGTCACCCCGGGGGTGATGAACAACGTCCTGGCCGGACTGGCCAAACACCTGCCGGACAGCCTGGCCCTGCGCATGGTCGGCGGCCACGCGAAGCGGTTGGGGCGGGTCTGATCCGGGTCCGACCGGTCCCAATTTCGCCGATCTTCGAGCGCCCGATCCGGGGAGCGGGAGATGCCGATGATCCGGGACGAGCGTGAAATCCTGAGCAAGGTCCCGGCCGTCACGCTGGGGTTCTGGATCATCAAGATTCTGGCCACGACGTTCGGCGAGACGGCGGGTGACACGGTCAGCATGAGCCTCAATCTAGGCTATCTGACCAGTACTGCGATCTTTGCCGTCGTCCTCGTTGTCCTGGTCGGGACGCAGATCGCGGCGCGACGTTTTCATCCCTTCCTCTATTGGGCGACCATCGTCGCCTCGACCACGGCGGGAACGACGCTGGCCGACTATGTCACGCGGTCTCTGGGCATAGGTTACACCGGCGGCTCGGCCCTGTTGTTCGCATCCGTCATGGCGTCTCTGCTGGCCTGGCGTCTGGCGATCGGTTCGATCGATTCCGACACGGTGTCGTCGCGGCGGGCCGAAGCCTTCTATTGGCTGACCATCACCCTGTCGCAGACGCTCGGCACGGCCCTGAGCGACTGGGCGGCCGATACGGGCGGACTGGGGTATGTCGGGGCGGCCGTGGTGTTCGGGGGCCTGCTTCTGGCCGTGGCCGGTCTGGCCCTGTTCACGCGCGTCAACCGGGTGTTGTTGTTCTGGGCCGCCTTCATCCTGACCCGGCCGCTCGGCGCGGTGGTCGGGGATTTTCTGGACAAGCCGATCGACCATGGCGGGCTGGCGCTCAGCCGTCCCGTCGCCTCGGCTGTGCTGGGGGCCGTGATCGTGGCCCTTATCCTGATCCTGTCGCAGAAGCCGGGGTCGCATCCTGGGCGTGCGAGACCGGAGGCGGCGTGATCCCTAGTGCCCGCCGACGGGATAGGGCTTGGTCACGCCCGAGCTGATCATGCCGGGCAGGGCCTCGGACAGGCCCATCAGGATGAACTGGATGGCCAGGGCGCACAGGATCAGGCCCAGGACGCGCACGATGATCGACATACCGACCTCGCCCAGAATGCGGCTGAGCGGCCCGGTCAGGGCGAAGCACAGGAAGCTGGCCCCGGCGGCGGCGGCGATGGCGATCAGGCCCGCGACCTGACCGGCCGGGCCGACCTTTTGGGCCTCGCCCGCCTGGATGATGATGGTCGAAATGGCGCCGGGTCCGATCATCAACGGGATGGCGAAGGGCACCACAAGCCGCTGGAATCGCCGCCGGGCGTAGCCGCGCACATCCATGGCGTCATGGGCGGCGTCGGAATCGGTGAAGGACTTCAAAAAGTCCTCTCTGGTCATGTCCAGGCCCAGCAACAGCAACAGAACGCCGCCCGCGATGCGGAAGGCGGCCAGCGAAATGCCGAAGAATTGCAGCAGGCTGAGACCCGTGAAGAAGAAGAAGGTCAGGAAGGCCGCCACGAACAGGCAGATCAGACCCGCCACCGACAGGCGCTGACGCATCGAGGCTCCGGCGGTGGCCGCCGCGAAGATGGGGATGTTGCCGATCGGGTCGACCAGGGCGAACAGGGCCACGAACAGGTTGACCCCCAGATCGACCGCGTTCATGACCTGCCCCCGCCTCTAAAACCGAATTGCGCCGTTACCGCTGCTTAGCGGAGCGGACGGGAGCCGTCGATGACCTCGCCGCTGTTGCATGACCCGCGTCTGATCGTCGGACTGGACCTGCCCTCGGTCGAGGCGGCCCGGGACATGGTGGATCGCATCGACGACGCGGTCGGCTTCTACAAGATCGGCCTGACCCTTCTGGCGCGGCCCGGCGGCGTGGCCTTCGCCCATGCCTTGAGAGCCGAGGGCAAACAGGTGTTCCAGGACTGGAAGCTGCACGACATCGGCGCCCAGGTCGAAGGCGCGGCCCGCGCCGTGGCCGAGGGCGGCTGCGACCTCTTGACCGTCCACGCCCAGCCCCAGGTGATGACGGCGGCGGTCAAGGGGGCCGGGGGAACGGGGACCAAGATCCTGGCGGTGACGGTGCTGACCAGTCTGTCGGACGCGGACCTGAAAGACATCGGCTATGGCGCGATGGCGGCCGAACTGGTGGCCAGACGGGTCGGCCAGGCGCTGGCGTGCGGCGTGGACGGCGTGGTGTCCAGTCCGCTGGAGGCGGCGGCGGCGCGGGCCATGGCCGATGCGGCGGGACGGCCGGACTTCCTGATCGTCACTCCTGGCGTGCGTCCGGCGGGCGCCGACCGGGGCGATCAGCAGCGCGTGGCGACCCCGGCTGAGGCCCTGGCCGCGGGGGCCAGCCATCTGGTGGCGGCGCGTCCGGTGACGGCCGATCCCGATCCCAGGGCGGCGGCGGCGCGGATCGCTGCGGAGATGGCGGGGATCAGGCCGGGGGCGTGAGCAGGGCCGTCGAGGCCGTTTCCAGCCGGTTTTCCAGCTCGGCCATGAACTCGGCCCGCTTCAGACCAGGGGCGATGGGCGGCAGGAATTCGAACACCGCCACGCCCGGATGGCGTTTGAATCCATGGGCGGGCCAGTGCACGCCCGAATTGGTCGCCAGGGGCCAGCAGGGGCAGTCCAGGTCGCGGTACAGGGCGGCGATCCCGGGCTTGTAGTCGGGTTCGGCGCCGGGCGGCTTGCGCGTGCCCTCGGGGAAGATGACGATCTGGCGGCCCTCGTCGCGGCGGGCGCGGGCCTGTTTGACCATGTCCTTCAGCGCCTTGGCGTGGGCCGAGCGATCGACGGCGATCATCTTGGTCTTCCAGGCGAACCAACCGAAGAAGGGCAGGGGCATCAGCTCCTTCTTCATGACGATGCAGGGATCGGCCAGCAGGGCGAAAGGCACGATCACGTCCAGCATACCCTGATGCTTGCCCGCGATCAGGGCCGGACCCGCAGGACGGTGCTCAAGCCCCCGGAACTCGACGCGGACGCCCGCGATCCAGCGCAGGCCGAACAGGACGAAGCGCGCCCACAGCTTGATGACCCCCATGGCGTAGCGATGCGGCAAGAGCAGCGCCGGCGACAGACCGATGGCGAACAGCGGCATCGACAGATAGAGCCACAGGGTGAAGCCCAGCGAACGCAGCATGGTCACGATTTGGCGCCCGTCTTCACGCCCGCCGTTTGGGCGGCGGCCTCCATGGCCGGTTGGGGATCGACCGAGCCGCCGGTCAGCTTGCGCACGCCCTCGCGCGTTAGAACGGCCAAATACTTCATATATTCCAATGTCATGCGTCGTGCGGTCACGGCGGCGCGCCACCACCGGCTGTCGTCCAGGGCTGGGGTGGAGACGGCGTAGGGAGTCAGTTCGATCCCCGGCGCGGCCGAGCGGATCTCCACCAGGCTGCGCGGCATATGATAGTCGGAGGTGACCACGATCAGGCTGTCATAGCCCTTGGCGTGCGCCCAGGCGGCGATCTCTTGGGCGTTGCCGGTGGTGGTCTCGGCCTCGAAGCCCAGATCGACGCAGCAGTTGAACAGGCGGTTCGACCCGGGCGTCAGGGCGCGCAGCTCCTGGCGGCGGACCTCGCGATTGACGCCTGAGATCAGCACGCGGCGGCCCTTGCCTTGTTCCAACAGACGCACGGCGGCGTTGACGCGCTCGGCCGAGGGTCCGGTCAGGGCGACGATGGCGTCGGCGCGGGCCGGTTCCTGCGCCGGGGTCAGGCCGCGCACCCGCTCGGCGAAGGCGAACAGCCCCACCAGCCAGACCAGGGCGACGATGCCGAGGAGGGCGAGAAACTTCATCGGTCCTTCCTATCGCCCCCTATCGCCGGGGCCAAGGGCGCGCGGGCCGAGATCGCGCATCACGGCCAGATGTGCGGCGACCACCGCCACCGTCGCGGCGACCAGGGGAACCGGCGACAGCAGGATCAGATCGGACCAGGCCACCGGCAGGGCGGGCGTCAGCCCCTCGGACCCGCCCAGAAGCCGCAAGCCGGTCATCAAGGCGGCGGCCGACCCTGCGCCGATCAGGCCGGACCCGGCGGCCAGCAGGCCGTAACGCCGCATGAACTGTCCGGCGATGAAGCCGTCGGTCGCGCCGTTCAGGCTCAGGGTCTCGATCACCGCGCGGTTGGCGGCCAGGCCGGCGCGGGCGGCATAGACCACGGCGGCC
>JAFLCT010000078.1 GCA_017302335.1 Caulobacterales bacterium
CCGCGCATCTCGGCCAGACGCGACTGCTCCAGCAGGGACTGCACGGCCACGGCGTCAAACTCAGCGGCGCCCGCACGGCTCACGGCTTCGCGGCGGGCGGCGCGGGCGGCTTCGAAATCGGGTTTGGCGGCTGCGGCCGAGGCGCGCAAGGCCATCCGCACACGCTCACGCTCCGCCTCGGGCAGGCGGCCCGCCATGACCATGACCGACTGGCCGCGGCCCGGCCGAGCCTGAGCCTCCACCTGCCGTTCGACCTTGGCGCGCGAGGCGTACAGCGCCACCCCGCCCGCCACGGCGAACAGGTTCAGCGCCACCGAAATCCCCAGCAGGATCTTCAACACACGTCCGCTCACCCCAGCACCTCCGCATCGTCGATGACGCCGAACGCGGCCTGGGCGTACACCGCCTCGGCGCGCGCATCAGCGGTCATGTGCGTGGTCAGGGCCATGCCCGACAACGCCCCCGCACACGTCGCCGCCGCCAGTCCGGCGCCCGCCAGCCAGGCCAGCGGCCGCGACAGGCCGAACACCGACGACCGCCGTCTTCCGGCCTGGATGGCCGAGGCCAGCACCTGATCATGCAGGGCCATGGACGGGCGCGGGTTCGGGACGGCGTCCAGCCAGTGGTCGAGATCGAGTGCGGCCTGATGCGACGCGCGCAGATCAGGACGCTCGGCCAACAGCCGCTCGGCCGCCGCCCGTTCGTCCTGGGGCCAGCGGCGCGGCGACGCACCATAGCTCTCGATCAGCCGTTCCAGCCGCTCGGCGTTCATCTCAACCTCCTCCGGCGCCCGGCGCGATATCCGCCAGGGCCGTTCGCAACGCTCTGCGTCCACGCGACAACAGACTTTCCAGCGCCTCGACGCTGACCGTCATCAGGCGCGCGGCCTCGATGTTGGACAGCTCCTGATAATGGCACAGAACCAGGGCTTCTCGCTGACGATCCGGCAGGGCGGCCAGGGCGACCTGAACCCGGCGCCCCGTATCGGCGGCCATCAGACCCCGGTCCGGCGCCGGACCCTCGTCGGGCCGTTCGGGCGGCGCCTCGGTGGGGATTTCGCGCCGCCGCCGCAGCCGATCGTAGCAGAGGTTCAGCCCAACCCGGTGCAGCCAGGTGTCGAAGCGCGCCGCCCCCGGCCGCCATGACGGCGCCTGTCGCCAGGCCCGCAACATGACTTCCTGGGCCACGTCCTCGGCCTCGGCCGGATCGTTGAGCATACGCTGGGCCAGGGCCAGCATTCGCGGCAGCTTGCGCGCGACCAGGGCCTGGACGGCGGCGGGGTCGCCGCGTCCGACCCGACGCACCAGATCCTCGTCTGGATCTTCCACCGCCAAACAGGCTGACCTCATCCAGAGCCGAAAAGGTCGGCCCGCCCTTGCCGGCCGACCGGCGCATCATCCTACTCCGAAGCGGGCGCCGCCGGCGACGGGCGACGCATATCGCGGCGATGCTGGCCGCGCTCCATCCGGCCTGCGCGGCGCTCTTCGGCGGTCAGATAACCGTCGTTGTCCTTGTCGAGGCGGGCGAAAGCCTGGCTCATCCGCTCGCGGGCCTGGGCGACGTCGATCGTCCGTTCGCCGCGCGGAGAAGTCGCCCCCTCTGGGCTGCGGTGCATTCGGCGCGCGCCATGACCGCCCATGCGGGCGCGGGACGCGCGGTCGACGCCTTGGGACCGCGCCTCGAACTCAGCGCGGCTGATCGACCCGTCGCGATCAGCGTCTAGACGGGTGAAGGCGGCGTCACGACGCTGGGCGACACGCATCTGCATCGCGGCGCGGCGCTCGTCCGGCGTGATGGAGCCGTCGTGGTCGGCGTCAGCCGCGGCCATGCGGTCCAGTCGCGACAGGAATTCAGCCCGGCTAACGCGGCCGTCGGCGTCGGCGTCGATGCGAGACGCGCGTTGCGGCGACTGTGCGGAGACAGCGCCAGCGCTCAGCAACAGGGCGGCGGCGCAGGCGGTGATCAGAACGGTCTTCATGGACAGGTTTCCTTTCAAGGAAACGCCCCCCCGAGGGCTTTGCATCAGGTTGAACGTCGCCCGGTCAAATCTCCGTCGCGGAGCGCGGCAAGGCGGCGTCGAAGGCGGCCAAGGCCGCCTGGCGGGCCGCGATCAGCCGAACCTTCAAGGTCTCGAAATCCGTACAGTCGACGGCGGCGGCCAGCCTCTGGCGGAACTCTTCCGGCTCACCCTCGGGATCGATGTCGTCGTCCGATGCGCAGGCCAGAAGTTGTCGAAGACCCTGTTGCAGACGCCAGGCCCCCGCCGCCTCGGGATCTTCGGCCAGGGCCTCCAAGGTCGAAACCGTCAAGGTCCCGCCCGCGGGGGCCGTTTGAAGCTGGCGGAACTGGGCCAGGAATTCCGCGTCGATCTGCCCGCCGCGCGACAGTTTCAAATCCCAGAAGCCCCAAGGTCCCCGCTCGCGCGCCATCAACTCGCGCATCCGCCGGATGTCCCCCGCCAGGTCGGCGTTCGGTCTCGGTCGCCGCAGGGCCTGTTCGATGGAGGTCTCGACCGCCGCGCCGAAGGCGGCGTCCGACGCCCAGACCAGCCGCGCCCGCGTCAGGGCCATGAACTCCCACGTATCGGCCTCGGCGGCGTAATAGTGGTCGAACGACGACAGCCGCACCGCCACCGGCCCTTTCGATCCCGTCGGCCGCAGCCGCATATCGACCTCATACAGCCCACCCTCGGCCGTGTGCGCCGACAGGGCCGCGATCAGTCTCTGAGTAAAGCGGACGTAGAAGACCTCGGGACTCCAGCCCTTGTCGGCCGACATCGCCTCGGGCGGCGCGTCGTACAGGGTGATGAGGTCCAGGTCCGACCCCGCCGTCATTTCGCGCGAGCCGGTCTTGCCCAGGGCGACCACGGCGACCGAACCGGCGATGGGGCCGCCCTGCCGCTCGACATCACGCAGGGCGGCGGGGGCCAGGGCGCAGATCACGGCGTCGGCCAGATCGGCATAGGCGCGGCCCACGGCCTCGGGTTCGGCCAGGCCGGTGATGGTCTGCATTCCGATGCGGAACACCTGCTCGCGGTGGATGCGGCGCACCGCGTCCATGGCCCCCTCGAAATCCCCGGCCGAGGCGGCGTCGGCGGCCAGTTCGGCGATCACGCCCGAGTCCTGATCCAGGTCGCGGATGAAGCGGGCGTCCAGCATCCCGTCCAGCGCCGCCGGACGGCGCCCCAGCATCCGCGCCAACCGAGGTGCGAAGGCCATGACCTGCACCACCAGCTCGAACAGGTTCGGCTGATTCAGGAACAGGGCCTGGACCTGAACCCCCGCCGACAGGCCCGAAAAGAAGACGGCGAAACGGCGGAAGGCCGCGTCGGGCGCGCCGGTGTCGGCCACAGCGGTCAGCAGTTTCGGGGCTAGCCGGGTGAACAGCTCCCGCCCCTGGGCCGTGCGCGTCGCGGGAATGCGGCCATGATGCCAACTGCGGATGGTGTCCGCCACCGTGGCGGGTTCGGCGAAACCCATGCGGCCCAGCGTCACCAGGGTCTCGGGGTCGTTCTCCACCCCGGTGAAGACCAGGCTGCCATAGGGCGAGGACAGGTCTTCCTCGTCCTCGAACAGCTCCCCGTAGCGACCATTGACCGCCGTCAGCAGGGTCTCGACCCCAGCGTCGAAGGCGGCCAGGTCGCCCTCGCCAGCCAGGGCGGCGACGGCGGCGCGGCGCTCGGGATCGACCGGCAGGGTGTGGGTCTGTTCGTCGTCCAGCATCTGCACCCGATGCTCCAGCGCCCGCAGGCGCCGATAGGCGGCGGTCAGTTCGTCGGCCGCCTCGGGCGACACATGGCCCGCGACCACCAGGGCGGCCAGGGCCTGAAGCGTGCGGTTCGAACGCAGCGCCGGGTCGCGCCCGCCCAGGATCAACTGCTGGGTCTGGGCGAAGAACTCGATCTCGCGGATACCGCCCCGGCCCAGCTTCAGATTGGCGCCCGCCGCCTCCAGTCCCTCGCCGGTCTTGTGCACATGGATCTGACGCTTGATCGACTGGACGTCCAGCACCGCCTTATAGTCCAGGGTGCGCCGCCAGACGTAGGGGACCAGGGCCTTCAGGAAGCCTTCGGCGGCGGCCCTGTCGCCCGCCACGGGCCGGGCCTTGATGAAGGCCGCCCGCTCCCAGTTCTGACCGACGGATTCATAATAGGCCAGGGCCATCGGCGCGGCCACGACCGGCGGAGTCGAGGATGGATCGGGCCGCAGCCGCAGATCGACGCGAAAGACGTATCCCTCGGCCGTCCGCTCGCTGAGCAGCCCGGCCCAGGTCTGGGCCAGGCGGTCCAGGAAGCGCTGCGGCTCCACCCCCTCGGCCAGGGCGGGGACCAGGCGCTCAGGGTCGTAGAACAGCGACAGGTCGATATCGCTGGAATAGTTCAGTTCGTTGGCGCCGTGCTTGCCCATGGCCAGGCCGAACAGGCCGGGCACGGGTCCGGCCGGATCGTCGGGCGAGGAGATCAGCTTTCCACGCTCGCGTTGCTCGTCCGCGACCGAGACCAGGGCGACCCGCACCGCGGCGTCCGCGAACCGGCTGAGCGCGCCGGTGACCGCATCCAGGTCCCAGACCCCGCCCAGATCGGCCAGGGCCGTCATCAGGTGCAGCTCCGCCTTCAGGCGCCGCAACGGTGCGCGGATGTCGTCGGGGCGACCGGTCAGGGCGCGGGTGCGATCCAGAAGATCGTCCAGCCACGCGTCCGGCTCGCTCTCCAACCCCTCGTGCAGCATGGCGGGCCACCGACGCGCCAGTCCGGCCAGATAGGGCGAGGCCGAAAACACCGGCGCCAAGGCCGCCCACGACCGCTCCAGCAAGGGCGCCCAGCCGCCCTCGGCCGCCGCCTCGGCCAGGCGTTCGCGCACCCGTTCCGCCGCCGCCGCATCGACGACCGGTCCACAAGGCTGAAGTCGGTCCGCCAGGGACGTCACGGCGTCGCAGCCGCCGTCGGCGCCGCAGCAGGCGGCAAGACCATGGCCACGCGCAGGCCTGGCCCGAAACCGTCATGGACGCCCGGTCCCTCGTCCAGCATCAGCCGCCCGCCATGCGCCTCGATCACCGCCGTGACCAGCGACAAGCCCAGGCCCGACCCCGCCTCGGTGCGGCTGTTGTCCAGGCGCACAAACCGTTGGGTCACGCGCTCGCGGTCCTCGGCCGGGACGCCCGGCCCGGTGTCGGTGACCGAGAATTCCACCTCGCCCGACGAACGTCTGCGCGCCCTCAGCTTCACCGCCCCGCCGGGCGGCGTGTATTTGACGGCGTTGTCGATCAGATTGGCCAGGGCCTGGGCCAGGAAGGGCTGATTGGCCTCGATCATCAGACCGCGCTCGATCTCGGCCGAGAACTCCATCTGCTTCTCCTCGGCCGCCGGTTCGTACAGCTCGGCCATGTCGGCGGCCAGGTCGGCGGCGTCGAACACCGCCGGGTCCGGCGTGCGGCCCGCCGCCGCTTGCAGCCGGGCGATGGCCAGAACCGTGTTGAAGGTCTTCAGCAGCGCATCCGCTTCGTTCAGCGCGATGTGCAGCGCCTCGACCCCGTCGGTCTTGCCGGATTCGGCGTCGATCAGGGCCACCTCCATCTTGGCCCGCATCCGGGTCAGGGGCGATCGCAGGTCATGGGCGATGGCGTCGCCCGCATGGCGGATCGAGGCCATGGACACCTCCAGACGGTCGAGCATCTGGTTCAGCCCGGCGCCCAGCTCATCCAGTTCGTCGCCCGAGCGCCGCACGTCCGCACGGGCCTTCAGGTCGCCGTTCTGCACCGCCTGAACGACGCGGTTGAGCCGTCCCATCGAACGTTCGACGTTGCGGCTGACGATCAGCCCCCCGCCCGCGCCCAGCAACAGCACCAGCAGCATGGCCGCCCACAGGGCCTGGGTCAGGCGGCCCAGATAGGCCTCGGTGTCGCCGATGTCCTGGCCCACGAACAGGATTTCGCCGCCCGACATCTGCATCTCGATGCCGATCGACTGGCGGTTTTCGACGCGCCCCTCGTCGTCGGTGGCGGTCAGACGGAAGGTGCTCCAGCGCCCGGCACCCGCGCCGTCGGTGCCCTCGAAAGGGGATTCCGAGACATTGCCGGTGATGACCTTTCGCTGGGCGTCCATCAGCAGATAGAGATTCGCTCCGCCTCGGATCGACCGCTCGACCAGGGCCTGGTTCAGGGCGTCGACCCCGCGCGCGCGATACAGCGAGGCCAGCACCCCCACCTCGCTGCGCACGTCGGCCTCGGCCCGCGCCCGCGCCTCGGTGGCCGAAGCCACATAGACCCAGGCCAGAACCGATCCCGCCGCCGCCACGAACAGCGCCAGGAACAGCAGGGTCAGCCGGAAGGGCGTGCGGCGAAAGAGCGAGGGGAACTTCATCGAGAGGCTCTAGGCCTCCAGCCGGTACCCCGCGCCGCGCACGGTTTGCAGCATGGCCTTGTCGAAACCCTTGTCGATCTTGGACCGCAGGCGGCTGATATGGACGTCGATGACATTGGTCTGGGGGTCGAAATGATACTCCCAGACCTTTTCCAGCAGCATGGTGCGGGTCACCGACTGGCCCGCATGGCGCATCAGGAACTCCAGCAGTTGGAACTCGCGCGGTTGCAGGTCGATCTCGCGGCCCTCGCGGTGCACGGTGCGGGCGATCAGATTCATCTCCAGGTCGCCGACCTTCAGCATGGTGGCGACCGAGCCGGTCTCGCGGCGGCGCGACAGGGCCTCGACCCGGGCGATCAGTTCGGCGAAGGCGTAGGGCTTGACCAGATAGTCGTCGGCGCCCGCCTTCAGGCCCGTGACCCGATCCTCGACCTCGCCCAGGGCCGACAGGAACAGCACCGGCGTCTGGTCACCGTCGCGGCGCAGGGTCTCGACCATGCCCACCCCGTCCAGGCGCGGCATCATCCGATCGACGACATAGACGTCATAACCGCCCTTCTGGGCCTCCAGCAGGCCGAAGGCGCCGTCGACGGCGTGCACCGCCTCGTGCCCCGCCTCGCTGAGACCGCGCATCATGGCGGCGGCCGCCTCGGAGTCGTCCTCGACCACCAGAATACGCATCGTCCCAGCCCCAATTGCAGAATCGCCGCCGATGTTAGCGCATCGGCGGCGATCCCGTCAGTTACGGCTTTGTCAGCCCTTATCGCGCCTCAATTGGCGTCGGTCGGCAGTTCCAGGACCACCGAGCGGTTGCCCTGGTCGGTGCGCACCAACAGAAACAGGGTGTCGCGTCCGGCGCGGCGCGCCGCGGCGACCTGGGCCTTCATGTCCTCGACCGAATTCACCCGCACCTGCCCAGCCTGGAAGATGACAAGACCGGCGGTGAAGCGGCGGTCGCCGCCCCGCGCCACACCCGTCACCGCCACGCCCTCGACATCGGCCGGGATGTTGTAGCGTTGACGCAGCGTCGGGGTCAGATTGGCCAGGTTCAAACCGGCCACGACCTCGCCAGAGGGCGCCGACGGCTTGGTCGGCTCGACCGTCCCTTCATCCGTTCCCGCCGCGCGATTGTTCAGTTCGCTTTCCGACGGGCGCGCCGCGGCGCGGATGTTGACGGTCTGACGCCGCCCTTCGCGCAATACCTCCAACCGCACCGTCTGGCCGGGCGCGATCTGTGCGATCTCGCGGGTCAGCTCGGTATTGCTGCGCACGCGACGGCCGTTGACCATCATGACGATGTCGCCATCACGCAGGCCGCCCCGGGCGGCCGGGCCGTCCGCATTGACATCCATGACCAGGGCGCCGCGATCCTCGGCCGTCAGACCGGCGCCCAACGCCTCCTCGCGACCGAAATCGGCCACGGTGACGCCGATGTAGCCGCGCTGAATTTGCTCACCGCGCATCAGCCGTTCGACGATGGGCTTGGCCACCGACACCGGGATGGCGAAGCCGATGCCGACAGAGTTGCCGGTCGGCGAATAGATGGCCGAGTTCACGCCGATGACTCGACCATAGATGTCGAAGGTAGGGCCGCCCGAATTGCCGGTGTTGATGGCGGCGTCGATCTGAAGATAGTCGACGTAGTTGCTGCTGCGCTCCGCCGGGATGTTTCTGCCCCGCGCCGAGACGATGCCCGCCGTGGCCGTGCCGCCCAGGCCGAAGGGGTTGCCCACGGCGATGACCCAGTCGCCGACGCGCGGCTCGTTCTGCTCCTCGAAGGCGACGAAGGCGAAGTCGTCTCCATCCACCTTCAGCACCGCCAGGTCGGTCGCTTCGTCGCGGCCGATCACCCGCGCCGACAGTTCGCGCTGGTCCGACAGGACGACGGTGATCTTCTCGGCGTTCTCGATCACATGGTTGTTGGTGACGATGTAGCCGTCGCGGCTGATGAAGAAGCCCGATCCGGCGCCGCGCCCCTCGATCGCATCGTCCTCGTCCGCGCCGTCCTCGCCTTGCGGCGCGCGCGCGCCCGGCGGGATCGGCACCGGAAAGGGGATGCCGGGAATCTGCATCGCGCCGCCCTGACCGCGCGGGCGTTCGATGCGGGTCTCGGTGTTGATCTGCACCACGGCCGGGGCGACCTGGTCGAAGATCTGGGCGAAGGACAGGGGCGCGCCCTGCGGCGGCGCGAAGGCCAGACCGGCGGCGCCCGCCGAGGGGACGATCCGTCCCGCCTGCACGCTCTGGGCCTGGGCGCCCGGCCACGAGATGACGCCTCCGGCCGTGGCGGCGGCGGCGAAGGTCAGGCCGACGGCGGCCCCCAGGATGAACTCCTTGCGCTTCAGCATACTCGTCCTTCGATCCCTGACTTGGCGGGCCGTCCGGGCCGCCGCTCCTGTTCATATAGACCGCCGACGGCGCAAGCCAACCGACGAACGTCGAAGGCTTGGGCCGCGTCAGGGTTCGTCATAGGGCGAGGATGAGGCGGTACGGCGCCGAATACGCGCACGGGTGTGTCGCCGTTGAAACAAACGGCGACGGTTCAGGCTGTCGATGTTGGGGAAATGGTGGACGCGACAGGGACGGGCGCGGTGTCGTCGTCGGTGCGCTGGTAGTCCGGGCTATCAGCGGGTGAGGTGGGGCCGTTATGGGCCATGAGGATGCTCCGCGACTCGGGATGTTCGAGCCGCGAAGGAGAGTCCTCGGAGCGTTCAGGGTCAACGTCGTCCACGGTCCTGCACGACCGTCTCTGACGTCAGGTGGGGACGCTCTCCTGACGATCCTCGACCGTCGTCATAGCCTTCCTGATGCGGCCGACCGAGGCCGAGGAGACGCCGGTGATCTTGGCGACCTCTCGGATCGAGTGACCGTCCGCCAACACCTTCTGGACCTTCTGCCGAACCTTCAGCGAGAGGTTGGGGCGCCCGAAGGCCACACCGCGCGCTCGGGCACGGGCGAGGCCCGCGTTGATCCGGCTGGTGATGATGGCGCGCTCGAACTCGCTGAACACGGCCAGCATCTGGAAGAGCATTCGGCCGCTCGGCGTCGATGTGTCCACCGCCTGCTGGTGCAGATAGAGGTCGCAGCCACGGGCTTGGATGTCGTTCAGGAAGCTGACCAGATCGGGCAGCGAGCGGCCCAGCCTATCGACGGCGAAGGCCGCCACCATGTCGATCTCCCGACGATGGATGGCCTTCAAGAGCGCATCGAAGGCGGGCCGTTTGTCCCGCCCCTTGGCGCCGGAGAACCCTGCATCCTCGAACACCTCGACGACGGTCCAGCCCGACCGTTCGGCCACCTCCATGAGGATGCACCGCTGGTTCTCGGTCGTCTGCTGATCGGTAGAGACCCGGAGGTAGATGCCTGTGCGCTTCATCACCGAGACGATCTCATGGATCGTCCGGGCGTCAATCAGATCGGGCTACTCGCCCCAGCGCAGATAGTCGGCGGGCGATCTCTTCGGTCGATAGTGGCGCCTTCGATGTCGAAGTGGCGCGAGGAGCGGCGGGCGCCTTCGAGGGCCGGGCGGCTCTCCGCTGTCGGCGCCGCTCGAACAGGAGGTCGAGCAGGTGCCACGCGAGTTGGGTGGTCCACTGTTCGCCGCAGGCTGTCTTCACCCCTTGCTTGTTGAGGAGGCGGGCGACGTCGGCCGGTTTGCGGAATCCATTCTCGGCCAGCTTCCAGACGATGGGTGCGAGGTCGTCGAGAACACGATCCTTGGAGCGACCGCCGAAGCTGAAGTGGACGAGTTCGGCTGCGGAGATCGGCTTCTTCTTCCGCGCAGGCTTCGGGGTGGAGGGCTTGCGAACCTGAACAGGCGCCGGTCCCGGCGGTGGCATATGCTCCGACCGCTGGAGCGTCGGTTCGTGTGCTTCAACCTCCCGAGCCAGCAGGCCCTTCCCGCCGCTTCGCTTTCTCGCTGCCGAGCGGGGCGCACCGGACCAGCCGAGGATGGTGCTCCCGCCAAGATATGTGCCCGTCTTCGACATGCCCCGCCCTGTCCTCCGATGGCTCCAGCCTATTCGCCGCAGATCGTGCGGTGAATAGCTCGCCCGATCACCGCACGGCTCTCATGAGGCAGATGTGTCGGCGGGCGAGGCGTTCAGCGCGCGAGACGAGAAGCGCATGTCCGATTGGCTTGGCCATAAGCGTTCTGGAAGGCAGTGAAGGCTCGCTGGTCGCGTGCGTTCTGGGGCTGCGTGTTTCCAGCAGCGTGGCTGCGGTAAACGAAGTCCGCCCAATCTGCGCCCAGTTGAGTTCGGTCCATCGAATAGGAGACCTCCGTCACAATGCACTGGCACAGGCTGGCAGGTGTGATGCGAAGGCGGTTGAGCATTTCCCGCACGTCAGGCGGACTGTTCTGGCTGCGACAGAAATTGTCGGCCGTAAGTTCGATGACGTCCCTGTCGGACGCTCGGCCAGCGACTTGAGCGTCAGCGGCGTTGGCCAAGACAATCGCCGAACAGGCTGCGGCAAGCGCAAGCCCAGCCAACTTCATGGATGTGTTCAAGTTCGCCCCCAGATGATCATTGGCCACCTAACAGATCGTCGCCACTCCGGCCACGCTGGATGCCTGTCTCCAATCACATGGTTTTGAGCAAGGCGTTTCCCGCGCCGCAAACTCCGTCAGTCCGGGCGCGAATTCCGGGGGGATTTTGAGACGGCCTTCAAACCGTTCGCGGCGTGCTTGATCGGCCTTCGGCCTCGTCACCTGAATTATCTGGCGCCGACGAGATCGAGGTCTTCAACATCGGCGGATCAATGAAACGGGCCGACGCCAGTCGGTGCGTTCATGGTCTGGCCGAACGACGTCGTGGCCGGAGCAGGGCGACGGTCGCGGCTCGTCCGACTGGTCCATGGTTTAATGAAGAGCCGGGACGGCCAACCGCTTACGCGGTCGTCCGCTCCTGACGATGATGTCCCGCAGATCGCCTCGGCCTTCGGCCTCTTCGATCCACGGCCGATCATTCATCAGTAGGTCGTAGATTGATCTGCCCTCGGCTCCTCGGCGAGAACCCCTCCCCACAACCCATTCGCACCTTTCTCTATAAGCACGCTGCGAATGGGTTGCCCCTGAACCCTTCCTTCACATCGTCCG
>JAFLCT010000079.1 GCA_017302335.1 Caulobacterales bacterium
CGATGACCTCGGGGATCAGCATCGGGATCGGCTGGCCCAGCATGGCCGCCTCGGCCTCGATGCCGCCGACGCCCCAGCCCAGCACGGCCAGGCCGTTGATCATGGTGGTGTGGCTGTCGGTGCCGACGACGGTGTCGGGATAGGCGACGGTCTTCTTGCCTTCCTCGGCGGTCCAGACGGTCTGGGCCAGGTTCTCCAGATTGACCTGGTGGCAGATGCCGGTGCCGGGCGGCACGACGCGGAAATTGTTGAACGCCGACGACCCCCAGCGCAGGAAGCGGTAACGCTCGATATTGCGCTCGTATTCGCGCTCGACGTTCTGGGTGAAGGCCTTGGCGTCGCCGAAATGATCGACCATGACCGAGTGGTCGATGACCAGATCGACCGGGTTCAGCGGATTGATCTTGTCGGCCTCGGCGCCCAGGGCCGTCATGGCGTCGCGCATGGCGGCCAGATCGACCACGGCGGGCACGCCGGTGAAGTCCTGCATCAGCACGCGGGCCGGACGGAAGGCGATCTCGTGCTCGACGGCGCCCTTGTTCTCCAGCCACGCGGCCAGGGCCTTCAGGTCCGCATCGTTGACCGAGACCCCGTCTTCGTTGCGCAGCAGGTTCTCCAGCAGCACCTTCATCGAGCGCGGCAGACGAGAAATCCCCGTCAGACCCGCTTCCTCGGCGGCCGGAAGGCTGTAATAGGCGTATTTCTTGCGCCCGACGGAGAGATCGCGCCGGGTGGAAAGGCTGTCGATTGACGGCATGGAGAGGGTTCCTCTGGTGTTCGCCGCCCGGCCATCCGGTTGCACGTTCGCGCGACAGACGACGGGGCGCACAGGTCCCCGGCGCGCGCGCGGAACGTCCGCTGCGGCGACGCCGCATATAGCGAGGGTCGCGCCGCGCGTCCACGTTCGCGAGAAACTGCGAATGATTCTCAATGGGTTGCGGCGATGATCGCGTCCCTGACCCTGGAGGGCCTGACGGTGCGGCGCGGCGAGCGGGTGCTGTTCCGCGACCTCACGACAACGCTTCCGGCCGGGCGGGCGCTGGTCCTGACCGGCCCCAACGGCGCGGGCAAGACCTCGCTGCTGCGCACGATCGCGGGCTTCATCCGGCCGGACGCCGGCGCGGTCCGTTTCGGCGATCTGGAGCCGGAGACGGCGCGCGGAACCCAGGTGCATCTTCTGGGCCATCTGGACGGATTGAAGGGCGGCCGACGCGCGGGCGACGAACTGGCCTTTCAGGCTCGATTCTTGGGCGCCGACGACGCCGGGATCGCGGCGGCGGCCGAACGGCTGGGACTGACCCCCCTGCTGGACCTGGAGGTGCGCAAACTGTCGGCGGGCCAGCGACGGCGCCTGGCCTTCGCCCGGCTGCTGGCGGCGCCGCGCACCCTGTGGCTGCTGGACGAGCCGTTCGCGCCGCTGGACGTCAAATGGCGCGCCGTTCTGGGCGAGGCGTTGAACAACCACCTGGCGGGCGGCGGCCTGATCGTGGCGGCCGTGCACGACCCCCTGCCGATCCCGGGCGTATCGCTGGATCTGGGGGGGCTGGCGTGAAGGCCTTGACGATCCTGTGGCGGCGCGAGCTGGCCCTGGCCTGGGCGGGCGGCGGCGGGCCGCTGCTGGCCTGCGCCTTCTTCTTGACCCTGACGGCCCTGGTGCCGCTGACGGTCGGCGGCTCGCCCGAGGCGCTGACGCCCCTGTCGGGCGGGGTGGCCTGGCTAGCCCTGGCCCTGGCCTCGACCCTGTCGCTGGAACGCCTGTTCGAGCGCGATTTCGAAGACGGGGCGCTGGACCTGATCGCCCTGGGATCGGCGCCGCTGGAGCTGGTGGTCGTGGCCAAGGCCAAGGCTCAGTGGCTGGCCGTCGGCGTTCCCCTGGCCCTGACCGCGCCGGTGGCGGCGATCGCCCTGGGTCTGCCGGTGGCCCTAGCGCCGCTGACGGCCCTGACCGCCCTGATCGGAAGCCTGGGCTTCGCGCTGACCGGGGCGCTGGGCGCAGCTCTGGCCCTGGGGTCCAAGCGCGGGGGTCTGTTGATCGCCGTGGTGGTGCTGCCGCTCTATATTCCGCCGGTCGTGTTCGGCTCGGGCGCCCTGACCCGCGCCGCCGACGGCGCCGACCCCTGGCCGGCCACGGCTCTGCTGGCCGCCTATGTGCTGTTCGCCGCCGTGATCACGCCCTTCGCGGGGGCCGCGGCCATTCGCAACGCGCAAGGATGAGGCGCGGCATGGCGCATTGCTACAAGGGCCGGTAAGGGAGCGCTCGATGTTCGGTCTCGCCAATCCGCAAAAGTTCATGGCCTTCACCCGGCCGCTCCAGCCGGTGCTGTGGCTGGCGGCCGTCGGGCTGCTGGCGGCCGGAACCTGGCTCTCCTTCGCCGCGCCCGCCGACTATCAGCAGGGCGACACGGTGCGGATCATGTTCGTCCACGCCCCCGCCGCGACGATGGGTCTGGGCGCCTATGCGGCCCTGGGCGTGTCCAGCCTGTTCGCCCTGATCTGGCGTCACCCCCTGGCCGACGCGGCGGCGCGGGCGGCGGCCCTGCCGGGCGCGGCCTTCACCGCCCTGGCCCTGATCACCGGCAGCCTGTGGGGCCAGCCGATGTGGGGGACCTGGTGGGTCTGGGACGCGCGGCTGACCAGCGTCCTGGTCCTGTTCCTGTTTTACCTCGGCTACATGGCCCTGCGCGCCTCGATCGACGACGAGCAGAAGGCGGCACGCGCGGCGGCGGTGCTGGCCCTGGTCGGCCTGATCAATCTGCCGATCGTCAAATTCTCGGTCGATTGGTGGAACACCCTGCATCAGCCCGCCTCCCTTTTGCGTGCCGGGGGGTCGAGCCTGGACCCGGCCTATCTGTGGCCGCTGCTGACCATGATGGCCGCCTATGGGATGCTGTTCGCCGCGATCTGGATCACGGCCATCCGCACCGTGGTGACGCGCCGCCGCGTCATGACCCTGCGCGCCCGCGCCGCGATGGAGGCCTGAGATCGTGCTGGACCTGGACATGACGCCCTACGCCGCCTTCGTCTGGCCCGCCTGGGGGATCACCGCCCTGGTGCTGGGCGCTGTGGCGGCGCGCACCCTGATTGCGGCCCGCCGCTGGGACCGGGCCTTGAAGGCGGCCGAGGGCGGCGATCGATGAACCGCTGGTTCGCCCTGATCCCCTTGGCGATCCTGGTCGCCCTGACGGTTCTGTTCGTGGGCTGGTCGTTGAAACGCGACCCGGCCTTCAAACCCGACGCCATCGTCGGCAAGCCCGTTCCCGAGACCGTCCTGCCGATCCTGACCGGCGATGCGGCCGGGCCGGGCCAGGTGGACCTGAAGACCTCGGGCGTCGGCCGGCCGATGATCGTCAACGTCTTCGCCAGTTGGTGCGCTCCGTGCCGGGCCGAGCACCCGCAACTGATGCGGCTCAAGGCCCAGGGCGTGCCCGTGGTCGGCATCGCCTACAAGGACGATCCGGTCGCCACCCGCGCCTTCCTGGACGAGCTGGGCGATCCGTACCGCATGATTCTGGTCGACCGCGAGGGGCGCGCCGGGCTGGACCTGGGCGTATCGGGCGTGCCCGAAAGCTTCGCCGTCGACGCCATGGGCAAGGTGGTGGCCAAGGCGTCCGGTCCCCTGATCGACCCGGCCGAGGCCGACCGGCTGGCCGCCGCCATCCAGACGCCGCCGCGCCCCTTGCCGAGCGCCCAGCCCACGTCGGGCCGAGAGGGCTGAGCCGCCTGAGCGCGGGCCGAATTGAGGTCCGTTAGGATTTCTTAAACCACGGGCGTTAACCTTCCGGGCATGACCGCCGTGCGCCCCGATCTGCCGATGACGCCGCTTCCGACCGCCCCCGTGTCGGCGGGCGCCAAGGCCGCGCAGGCCGCCTTCTTCCGGGCCGCCTTGGACCGGGCGCAGGCTCCCGCCGCCGCGCCGAACGCCGCCCCGGCGGCGGAAACGGAACCCCGCCGCGAACAGCGTCCAGGCGCGCTCCTGGACATTCGCGTCTAAACAGGGGGTCCCGGCTCTCTGCGTCCGCCTCCGGCGCAGACGTGCGCTATGGGCTTGGATACGGTTTCGGGAGGAGCCGCGGCTCAAGACTCGACAGGCCCGATAGACTCAATGGACTCGATTTTTCGTCGGGCCAGGCCCCGCCTTCGCAAGGCTCTCTTGAACATATAAGCATATCTTTATATGTCTGGCGGCCTTCCCGCTTCAGGAGCCGTCCCCTTGTCCCGCACCTCCTTCCATTTCACCTCGGAAAGCGTCTCCGAGGGCCATCCCGACAAGGTCGCGGACCAGATCTCCGACGCCGTCGTCGACTTCTTCCTGGCCCGCGATCCCGAGGCCCGGGTGGCGTGTGAGACCCTGACCACCACCAATCGCGTGGTCCTGGCCGGCGAGATCCGCGGCAAGGGCGTGTGGAACGGCGACAAGGACGACTGGGAGCCGGGCGTGGCCGAAGAGATCGAAGCCATCGTGCGCAAGGTCGTGCGCGACATCGGCTATGAACAGGACGGCTTCCACTGGGAAAGCCTCAAGTTCAAGAACCATCTGCACGGCCAGTCGGCCGACATCGCGGTCGGCGTCGACGCCACCGAGACCAAGGACGAGGGTGCGGGCGACCAGGGCATCATGTTCGGCTACGCCTCCAACGAGACGCCCGAGCTGATGCCGGCGACCCTGGCCTACAGCCACTCGATCCTGAAGAAGCTGGCCGATCTTCGCCACGCGGGCGGCACCATCCTGGAGCCGGACGCCAAGAGCCAGGTCACCCTGTTCTACGAGAACGGCAAACCCGTGCGCGCGACGTCCATCGTCGTCTCGACCCAACACGCCAAGGGCAAGACCCAGGCCGAGGTGGCCGCCGTGGTCAAGCCGGTGGTCGAGGCCGTCCTGCCCAAGGGCTTCATCACCAATGAGACGGTCTGGCACATCAATCCGACCGGCATCTTCGAGATCGGCGGGCCGGACGGCGACAGCGGCCTGACCGGGCGCAAGATCATCGTCGACACCTATGGCGGCGCGGCCCCGCACGGCGGCGGCGCCTTCTCGGGCAAGGACCCGACCAAGGTCGACCGTTCGGCCGCCTACGCCGCCCGCTACCTGGCCAAGAATGTGGTCGCCTCGGGCCTGGCCGACCGCTGCACCATCCAGCTCAGCTACGCCATCGGCGTGGCCGAGCCGCAGTCGGTTCACGTCGACCTGCACGGCACCGGTAGGATCGACGAGGCCGTTCTGGAACGCGAACTGCCCGCGATGATCGGCGGCGCCACCCCGCGCGCCATCCGTCAGCACCTGGGCCTGAACCGTCCGATCTACGCCCGCACCGCCGCCTACGGCCATTTCGGCCGCGACGCCCAGACCGACGGCGGCTTCTCGTGGGAGAAGACCGATCTGGTCGACCGCCTGAAAGCCCTGGTCTGAACTCGGTTTTCCCCTCCCCTGCGGGGGAGGGTGTCTGAGCCGCAGGCGAAGACGGGCGGGGGCGCTTCGGCACGTCAGGCTCGGTGCGTATGTCGCCGCGCCCTCCCCGCCCGGCGCTTCGCGCCGCCCTCCCCAAAATGGGGAGGGAGATTCGTACGTCTGTTGAGCCGCCCGCCGCGAGCGTGTAGGCCGCTACCGAACAACCGGAGCGCCCGCGCTTGACCCAGACGTCGCGATATCCCTCGTCCTTCGATCACGCCGCACTTTTGGCCTCGGGCCGAGGCGAACTGTTCGGACCCGGCAACGCCCAGCTACCGGCCCCGCCCATGCTGATGTTCGACCGGATCACCCAGATCTCGGCCGAAGGCGGCGACTACGGCAAGGGCTATGTCGAGGCCGAGTTGGACATCCATCCCGACCTCTGGTTCTTCCAATGCCACTTCATCGGCGACCCGGTCATGCCCGGCTGCCTGGGCCTGGACGCCATGTGGCAGTTGGTCGGCTTTTTCCTGGGCTGGATCGGCGGGCCGGGCCGAGGCCGGGCGCTGGGCGTCGGCGAGGTGAAATTCACCGGTCAAGTCCAGCCGAACATCAAGAAGGTGGTCTATAAGATCCACCTGAAGCGGGTCATCAACCGTCGGTTGGTCATGGGCATCGCCGACGGCGTGCTGGAGGCCGACGGCGAGGTCATCTACACCGCCACCGATATGCGCGTCGGCCTGTTCGGTGCGACGAAAGACGGCGCCGAACCCGTCGGCGACTGAGCCTAGACTGCGAACACGAACTAAGAGGGTTTCTCCATGCGGCGTGTCGTCGTCACCGGACTAGGCATCGTCTCCTCCATAGGCACGGGCCAGGACGAGGTCGCGGCCTCCCTGCGCGAGGCCAGGTCGGGCGTGCGATCCGCCCCCGACCACATCACCCACGGCTTCCGCAGCCAGGTCTGGGCGCCGCCGTCCATGGGCGCGACGGCCGAGGATTGGGCCGACAAGGTGGATCGCCGCGCCGCCCGCTTCCTGGCCAACGGCACCGCCTGGGGCCACATCGCCTTCGAAGAGGCGCTGAAGGATTCCGGCCTGACCCCCGAGGAGATCAAGGACGAGCGCATCGGCCTGATCGTCGGCGAGGGCGGTCCCTCGACCCAGGTCATTCTGCAAGCGGCCCAGACCACGATCGAGAAAGGCTCGCCCAAGCGCATCGGCCCGTTCGCCGTGCCCAAGGCCATGGCCTCGGGTCCCTCGGCCGTGCTGGCCACCTGGTTCGAGTTGAAGGGGATCAACTATTCGATCTCCTCGGCCTGCGCGACCTCGGCCCACTGCATCGGCGCCGCCGCCGAACAGATCGCCTGGGGCAAGCAGGACGTGGTCTTCGCCGGAGGCTGCGAGGACATCGACTGGTCCATGTCCAATATGTTCGACGCCATGGGCGCCATGTCGTCCAACTTCAACGCAACGCCCTCGGTCGCCTCGCGCGCCTATGACAAGGACCGCGACGGCTTCGTCATCGCTGGCGGCGCGGGCATCGTGGTGCTGGAGGAATACGAACGCGCCGTGGCGCGCGGCGCCCACATCTACGCCGAGGTCACCGGCTACGCCGCCAACTCGGACGGCTATGACATGGTGGCCCCCTCGGGCGAAGGCGCCGAGCGCTGTATGCGACTGGCCCTCAAGATGGCTGGCGACCCGCGCATCGACTATCTGAACCCGCACGGCACCTCGACCCCGGTCGGCGATTCCAAGGAGATGGGGGCGGTGCGCAATGTCTTCGGCGGCGACCTGCCGATGATCTCCTCGACCAAGTCCCTGACCGGCCACAGCCTCGGCGCGGCGGGCGCTCAGGAGGCCATCTACTGCCTCCTCATGATGAAACACGGCTTCGCCTGCGAGAGCGCCCACATCGAAAACCTCGACCCCGAGTTCGAGGGAATGCCGATCCTGCGCCAACGCCACGACGGCGAACTGAAGCACGTCATGTCCAACAGCTTCGGCTTCGGCGGCACCAACGGGACCCTGATCCTGTCGAAGGTCTGACCGCCGAACCGTGACCGGCCCCGCCGAACGTTTGTCCGACAGGGCGCGATCTCGTTCGTCTTGCCGAGAGGCTCAGAGGGGGGTCAGGCCCCCGCTGTGCCGCCCATGCCGGTCACGACGCGATTGAATTTGACCTTCAGGGTCGAACCCAGCGCGGTCACGGCCGAGATGATCACCACGGCGATCAGGGCCGCGATCAGACCATATTCGATGGCCGTGGCGCCGCGCTCATCGGCGGCGAAGCGTTGCAGAAAGCGAGTCATTGGGCGGTTCCGTCCATGTCGATTGACCCGATCATGGACCCAGCGGCTTAAATCGTGGTGAGCGCTCCTGGTTAATGACGGCGCAACCTGTCGGTCAGGCGTCGCGCGCCGTCTGTCGGGCCTCGCGTGGGGTCTGGCCCGTCCAGCGTTTGAAGGCGCGCGAGAAGGCGGCGGCGTCCGAAAATCCGACCAGGAAGGCCGTCTCGTTCACCGACACCCGCCCGCCGAGCAGATAATCCAGCGCCAGGCGGTGACGCAGGGCGTCCAACACCTGTTCGAAAGTCGCGTCCTCGGCCTTCAGCCGACGGTACAGGGTCTGTCGGCTCAGCCCCAGCCCGTCCGCCACCGCGTCGATGCCGACTTCGCCCGTATGCAGGATCGGCAGGATCAGGTTCTCGACCCGCCCGCGCAACGTGCTCGCCGACCTCAGCCCCTGCATCAGGGCGTCGGCGTGTTTGCTCAGCACGCCAAAGACATAACGCGGCTGCACATTGACCGGCGTGGTCAGGAAGGCCGGATCGCTCTTCAAGGCGTTCCAATGACTGTCGAAGGTCACCGGCACCCCGAACACCCGCTCATATTCGGCGGCGTAGGGGGGCGCCGGGTGGGTGACGTGCACCGCCTTCAGCCAGGTCGACGGCGCCGCCACGCGCGAACCGCAGACCATGAAGCCGAAGGTCGTTTCAGTCAGTTCGGGAAAGGCGTTCGGATCGCGCCGCCGGTCCACGCTCCAGACGCAGCCGTCCGGGTCGGGGACCATGTCGAAACGTTCGTCGGCCTCGTCCAGGTCGGTGACCAGTCGGCCATAGCGACGCACCTGCATGAAGGATTCCAGCAGCGTCGTGGAGGCTTCGCCCAACAGGCCGACGATCGACATTCGGGCCAGGTTGACATCCTCGGCCCAATGCAGGGCCAGGGCCGGGTCGGCCGTCAGCGCCTGCCCGGCCCGCATCAGCCGCACATAGGTCTCGGACCCGATGCGCGCATCGGGGTCGTCCAGGACGTCGAGATCCAACCCCGCTCGGCCCAGCAGTTCCGTCTGATCGACCCCGCGAGAGACGGCGTAGTCGAGAAGACCTCGCGCCACCCCCGCAGCGACCGTGAATCCAGCCAAGACGATGTCCGTTGTTACCAGGAGACAAGCTTTTGACGGCCAGGATCATGGGCAAGCCCACGCGCGGCGCCTAGACCTGACGCAAAGGTCGAAGGGGATGCGCATGACGGACGGACGGGCTTCGGGTCGCGGCGCAACCTCGCCCGCCGTCGACGCCCTGCTGCGCGGGTCGACCGTATTCTGGTTCGCCACCGTCGTCGCGGGCCAACTGGCCTTCGCCATCTATATCGCCGCACACTACGCCGGGGCCGCGGCGCGGGGCGACTTCGCCGCCTGGACCAAGACGATGATCCACGGGATCGTGGCGGGCGATCCCGTGGGCAATGCGGCGGTGGCCCTGCACCTGTTTTTGGCCTTCGTCATCACCCTCGGCGGGCCAGTCCAGTTGATCCCCGCCATCCGCAGCCGCTGGCCGCGTTTCCACCGCTGGAACGGCCGGGTCTATCTGGCCACCGCCGTGACCATCAGCCTGGGCGGCCTGTTCATGGTCTGGACGCGGGGAGTGCTGGGTCCGATCAGCAACGCCATCGCCATTTCGATCAACGGCCTGCTGATCATGGGGTTCGCGGTCATGACCTTGCGTCACGCCTTGGCGCGCCGGTTCGACCTTCACCGCCGGTGGGCCACCCGCCTGTTCCTGGCGGTCAGCGGGGTCTGGTTTTTCCGCATCGGCATGATGGCGTGGATTCTGGCCAATGGCGGGCCGGTCGGCGTCGGAAAGGCGCTGGACGGTCCTTTCACCCTGACCTGGGCCTATGCCCAGTATCTGGTCCCTTTGGCGACCTACGAAATCTATCTGCGCACCCAGCGCGGCGCCGGTATGGGAGGGCGCATCGCCATGGCCGCGGGGCTGGTCATACTGACCCTGATCACGGCCCTGGGGGTCTTCGGCGCCATCACGGGGATATGGCTGCCGCGGATCTAGGGCGCGCTGGCCCCTGCGCCCACAACCGACCAAGAAGGCGCGGCGCGCGCGCGCATGGGCCGCACGATCAGACGACTCAAAGCGTTTCTGAATCGCCGCAGCGCCCTGATCGGTCGCTTCACTTTCGAACTGGTCGTCGTCGGCGTCACCGGCGCCTTCGCCCTTGAGAACGTCCGCCAGGATGCGGAAGAGGCCGCCTCGCCGCACGGTGATCGCCGCCGTGGGCAAGACCTTCGGCAATATCGCCACCCATAGACGCGACATCAGCACCGATATCGCCGAGCGGCTGGCGGTCTTCGACGCCGCCGTGGCGCGGGGCGAGCAGCCGCACCCGCCGGTCTATCGCGAAGAGGGCGGCGAGGGGCCGCCGACGCGAACCTGGGACGGGCTGATGTCCACCGGCGCCCTTCGCGCGCTGGACCCGGATCTGGCCTGGCGTCTGGCCGGTCTCTACAACGAACTGGACTCCATCGGGGACCGGCGCCGTCGTTACAACGCCGTCACGGAAAGCCGTGTCTTCGGTCTGGATCCCGACCATGCCGACGCCTGGGAGAACGGTCGGCTGAAGCCGGAATTCCGCGCCTATGTCGAGCAGCTTCGCGAGCTGGGCGTCGCCAATGACCGGGTCAACCGTAACGCAGAGGCCCTGCGGCGCGACCTGGAGCGCGACCACCGGCGGCGCTGATCTTGCCCCGGACGGCGCGAGCGTCCAGAACGGCCCCGAACGATAGGAGACACCGCTCATGGCCGCCGAATCCGCCTGGAATATGCCGACCGGAACCCTGATGAAGGGCAAGAAGGGCCTGGTCATGGGGGTGGCCAACGCCAACTCCATCGCCTGGGGCATCGCCCAGCAATTGGCGGCGCAGGGCGCCGAACTGGCCTTCACCTATCTGGGCGAGGGGCTGGAGCGCCGGGTGCGGCCGCTGGCCGAGAGCGTCGGGGCCAAGGCCATCATCCCCTGCGACGTCACCGACGACGCCTCGATGGACGCCCTGTTCGCCGAGCTGGAAAAGACCTTCGGGACCATCGACTTCGTCGTCCACTCGGTGGCCTTCGCCAACAAGAACGAGCTGCAAGGCTCCTTCGTCGACAACACCACCCGCGACAGCTTCCTTCTGGCCATGAACATCTCGGTGTTCAGCTTCGTCGACGTGGCCAAGCGGGCCGCCAAGCTGATGCCGAACGGCGGCTCGATGATCACCATGACCTATCTGGGCGCCGAGCGGGCCATTCCGAACTACAACACCATGGGCGTGGCCAAGGCCGGGCTGGAGGCCGCGACCCGCTACATCGCCCGCGACCTGGGACCCAAGGGCATCCGCGTCAACGCCATTTCGGCGGGGGCCATGCGCACCCTGTCGCTGGCCGGCATCTCGGGCGGTCGCGGCATGATCGCCCAAGGACGCGCCATGTCGGCGATGAAGGAGGACACCTCGATGGAAGGCGTCGCCGGTTGTGCGCTCTGGCTGTGCTCGGACCTCGGCTTCTCCACCACGGGCGAAGTCGTCCACGTCGACGCCGGCTTCCACATGATGGGCATGGCGGCCGACGAAGAGAGCTAGGTTCAATCGACATTCAGGGATTTCGGTGTTGCTTGATGCGTGATTCATAGGTCTCCGCTTTGGTGGAGGTCTTTGATGGGTGTGAAGCGTTACGAACTGGACGAGGCGCAGTGGGCGCGGATC